>NZ_JBQKEP010000007.1:0-119776 GCF_052121255.1 Faecalicoccus sp. LCP19S3_E2
CCCTTTGTGACAAAAGACATATGTTCTTTTGAGCTGCCAATTGATGTGTTTACACTCTATCAAAACTAAAAAACATCATTTTTAATTCTCTACATCAACTTTTTAGTTGAACTTAGCGAAAAAATTTTTATTTTTTATATTCCATCAGGCCATATTCAGGTAAAAGGGTATAAAAAAAGAGGATTTTTTATCCTCTCATCAATTCATGAATTTTCTCAATTACTCTTTTGGTGTTCTGCCCATCCTTATGAATCATATATTTTTGTTGGAAGCGCGATATATCGAAATGGATATATCCCTCTTTTAACGCATCGATCAGTTCGCTTTCATTTAGACAAACAGGCCCTGGAAATTCCTTTCGATAGTCCAGATTGAATCCTATCGTTTGATCATACTCTTCTACATCATCAATATAGGCAATCATAGGTTTATTCAGTAAGGAATAATCTAAAATGACACTGGAATAATCGCTGATCAAAACATCACTGACATGCATTAAAGCATACAAATCTTCATCATGGCAATCGATAGCTCGTAGATGATTGATTTGAATATCCGGCAATAATGGATGAAACTTATATAAGATACAATACTCATCCCCTAAAGCATCCAATACCTTTCTCATATCAAAGCTGGCCACTTGAAATCCTTTGACCATATTCCCACGAAATGTAGGTGCATATAAGATACACTTTTTCTCTTTGATCATTGGATATTTCGCATACAACTTTTCTTTCTGTGTTTTTTGTCTTTGTGGATCTAACAGCTCATCGATTCGCGGCAATCCTGTTACATAAACCTGGCTTGAATTTACGCCAAATGCCTGGGCATACACTTCTTTCCAATACGGAGCGCTGCATAAAACCGCATCATATCCTTGGATCGGATAAGAACGCTCAATTTGATTGCCAAACTTTTTTATGGCACCACAGGCATGCCATATTTGTAAAACCTTAGTTTCTTTTGGTTTAAATTTAGAAACAATATAATTGTTGTCATTCAAAATGATCAATTTGCTTTGTTTCATCTGAATCAACTGATGACAAAGGTTAATAAAATATAGAAAATATCCTTTTATCGTTTTATGAATCTGGAACAAATAATACTGAATGTCGTAACATCCTTCTTTTTTTAAGGCTTGATTGATCTGATAGAAATCCCCTGTCAAATGATCAGCCGTCATCGAAATGAACGTGATCTGATTTTGTTTAGGATGAATAAAGAATGTAAGTCCGTTTAAAATGGATAAGACAATATTTAAGATGATCTTTTCTATTTTCATGCCCTTGCCTCAATCAACAGTTTACTGATACGTTTTGATGCCTGTCCATCATCGAGATTGTTGAAACGATCGTGGAAGTCTTTTACATGGGACGCATCATAAACGCCATTTTTAATATCCTCACAAAGTTGTTTTTCATCACGATAGATCTTGCCCGGAAGCTCTTTTGTGATATCCAGATAAAATCCTCTTAAATCACTGGCATAGCTTTCTAAATCATACATATAGAAATACATTGGACGTTTTAAGATCGCATAATCAAAGAACACACTGGAATAATCCGTGATCAAAACATCACTGATCACATACAATTCATTTATTTCTGCCTCTGCCGGAATATTGTATAAAAAACCTTGTAGAGAAGCATCATTTTGATAATGATTGATGATCAGGTAATGCGGTTTAAACAGCACAATATAATCGCTACCCAATATTTCTTTCCACAAATGAAAATCAGCTTTTAACTCAAATGTATAGCCGGCCGCCACATACGAATTATCCCGCCATGTCGGAGCATATAAGATCACTTTTTTATCCAATGGCAAATTCATCCTTTTTTTGATCGATACAATTTCATCCTGTGTTACATTCGCAATAAAATCGTTGCGTGGATATCCAGTTTCCACCAATTTTTTAGGATCGATCCCAAAGGCATGAGGAAATACCGAAGTACAAAAAGCATTGGGCGAGATCATAAAGTTATAGCGAGCTACATCGACATCATAACTGTGACACATTTGTTCATAGGAAACACCGGAACGATAAAAGGTGGTATCTTCACTGACATCGATATCATGGGCCAATCTCTTTAACGGTGTTCCATGCCATGTCTGTAAATAGATCTGATTCTCCTTTTTACAGATATAAAGCGGTAATTTACAATTTACCACCCAAATCTTGGCCCTGGATAAATAATAAAAGTAGGAAAAACTAAAATACTCTTTGATTTTGGCACCTTCAATTTGGATATTTTTTTGTTTATGATGTTTGATAAACCAGATAAAGCGATACCCTTTCCAGTTTGGATCCTGTTGCATCTGCTCAAATATCGCTCTGGGATTATCCGAGTATCCCCGCCCATGAAATGAAATAAATATGACCAGCTTGTCATCGACCGGTATCAACCGATAGATGCATCGATAAACAATACGAATCAGCTTACCTGCCCATTTTTTAAAAAAACGTAAGATGGTCATATTCTTTCTTCCTTTCTAGCCAAACACCTCTTTAACGATATTCTCACTGGCGTGTCCGTCATCAAAACAACAGAAGCGATCATAGAATTCGTCATAACGCTTTTGATAGCGTTTTTGTATCTTGTCAATATGAAGGATCGCATCAATCACTTCTTCACTGGTATATAAAAGTGGTCCCGGCACTTCGGTATTCATATCAATATAGAATCCTCGAAGTTGATTTTTGTACTTTTCTATATCATACGTATAGAAAAGAATCGGACGCTTTAAGTTCGCAAAGTCAAAGAAGACACTGGAATAATCCGTAATACAAATATCTGTAATCAGATAAATTTCAGAAATATCATCATAAGTGCTTAAATTGTACGCAAACCCTCCCAGGCCTGTCGTATCGATCTTGTCCGCAATATAATGATGGGTTCGCAACAAAAGCACATAATCCTTTTCCAGCATAGTCTTCATTTTCTTTAAATCTAAAGCCAGCGTAAATTTATATTCACCTTTACCATAATGCTCATCATCTCTCCATGTTGGCGCATATAAAATAGTCTTTTTATCTAAAGGAATACCTAATTTTTCTTTTAAACGCCTTGCCCTTTCTTCTTTGTCCGGGGCATATAAAATATCATTGCGCGGATATCCATATTCCAACATTTTTCCTTCGTACATGAAACAGCTTCTAAATGTCTTAGATGAAAATGGATTGGCACTGACCAGATAATCCCATTCTTTTCTTTGTTTATAAAACTGTTCTTTATATTTCGGAGATGCACTGGTGACTTCTTCCTGATCGAACACCAGACGCTTTAACGGGGTTCCATGCCATGTTTCCAAAAATACCTGTCCTTCTCTTTTACGAAACCATAATGGCTGTCGAACATTAAAGACAAGATATTTGCTTATGGCACAATAATAAGCATATTGAAAAGAAAAACGTTTGATCGTTTTTGCCCCATACGGAATATCATGTTTCCCATTGATGGCCCACACACATTCATATTTTCCCGGATACATCTGATTTAAAGCTTCATAGATGTATTTGGGAGAATCAGAATAATTTTTCGCCATGAACGTTTCAAACAAAACCACATTTTCTTTGATGGGCATTTTTAAATATCGATGATAATAGGCCAGTTTATATAACGTATTCTTATTTTTATTCGCGAAGATGCTTTTAAGCTTTGCCTTACCAAAACTCCAGCGAATTGCCTTTTGTACACCTTTTAGATCATTTTTCATCATCAACAAAATGATTCGCTTTTGTTTGGCAGAAAGATCATCTAATACTCTAGGGGCCGTATCTAATAAAGTGGATTGAATACGGATAAAGTATTCGTTTCTCCATCTTTCATCCTGCGATCTTCGTATGCGTTTGATCATTGTCTTAGTGACATAGCGAATCAACTTTTTATCCAGATAATAACGTACCGGTCCTTGCGCATCGATCAATTTTCTGGCACATTCTACCGCCAGACATCTTTCTTCAAAACGAGTATCGCTTTCTTCCTGATTTAAGCTCGGCTCATTGATTGGATCATTGTGCTTTCTTTTGATATACCAACCATCTTCCGCAGATAGAAAAGAGGCTGCTTTTTCCAGCACCTGGACTAAAAAGATCTGATCACTGAAATAGCGAAAACTTGGTTCAAAAGAAATTTGATGATCGATCAAAAACTGTCTTCTGTATAAATTCGATAAAACGGTGATGGTCTGAAATCCACTGCGTTTGACCATGGTGTGATAAATCGCAAGCATTCGATCCGAATTCTGCTCTTTAAAGCGGTCTAAGTGATTTTGAATCTTTTCTTCCTGTGCCTGAATCTTTTCGGCTTCATCATCCGCATCTATTTCTTTTTTAGAAAGCTTATCTAAAAAGTTAGCCTTATTGTTCCATGTATTGCGTATCGTTCCATAGACCATATCCTGTCCGTTTAGATGTTCGGTCATATGAAATAAAGTATCCTCCAGGATGTAATCATCGCTGTCTAAAAAATATACATACTCTCCGGTCGCCTGTTGTAAGCCTTCATTACGACAAGCCGCTACGCCTGTTTCATCTTCCAATGACAAAATACGCAACGATAGATCACTCAAACTTGAAATCTCTTTTTGCACATGTTCATCAACATGATCACACACGATCAAAACTTCAAAATCTTGATAGGAGCTTTCTTTTAATGACTGCAGACATTCTTTTAAATAGTGCAGATATTTTTGAAAAGGGATGATGATACTGATCTTATTCATCGCCTTTTAACTCTTCCTTTAACTGTGTCGTGGAAATACCTTCCGTTCTTGGTAAATAAATGACTTCACAATACTCTTTCAAAAAGTCAAATTTTCCCTTCCAGTCATCTCCCATGACAAAAATATCTACATTATATTTTTTGACATCTTCTATTTTTTGTTCCCAGCTGGTTTCCGGAATGACTTTATCAACATAACGAATGGCTTCTACGATCTGCATGCGATCGGTATCTTTGATTTGACAGACCTTTCCTTTACCACGATTAAATTCATCGCTGCTGACCGCAACAATCAAATAATCGCCTAATGCCTTTGCCCTCTTTAGTAAATTCAGATGCCCAATATGAAATAAATCAAAGGTTCCATAAGTAATGACTGTTTTCATCTTATAATCCTCCCAACAATCTTGAAAAAAAGCTTTTTTTTGTATCTGGTAAAACACGTTCTTCAAATTTTTCATTCAGAATTTTTTTCTTTTCTTTTGGCTTGAGTGCATTTAACTGATCGACATATTCTGAATAATGTGCACAGACCGTTTCAATATCTCCCATCTCCTGCAGCTTTCCGCCTTCGATCCACATTCCCGTCTTACAAAACTGTTGAACCTGTGAAATAGAGTGCGATATAAAAAAGATCGTCTTTCCTTCGTTATCTCTTAATTTCATCATATGATCCAAACATTTTTTCGCAAAGCCTTTATCCCCTACGGATAAAGCCTCATCAACGATAAAAATATCGGGATCAAGCGCTAAAGAAATGGAAAACCCCAGACGTGATTTCATCCCACTGGAATATTTTTTTACCGGCTGATACAGAAAATCTCCCAATTCGGCAAAATCAATTACGCTTTGTGTAATGCGCTCTATTTCTTTTTTTCTCAATCCTAATAAAGCTCCTTTTACACGAATGTTCTCTTCTCCCGTTAATTGCATATTTAAGCCTGTATTAATGGCAATCAAAGATTGTTCACCATGAATTTCGATTGCCCCTTCATCAATTTCACTGATGCCGGCCAAAATCAAGGAAAGTGTTGATTTTCCGGAACCATTTGTTCCCAAAATACCGACAACATCTCCTTTTTCGATGGTAAAAGACAAGTCTTTTAAAGCATAAAATCGTTTGTTGGACCGATGCTGATTATTTTTATTTTTTAAACTGTAGATTTTGGAAATGTGATCTACTTTTACTGCATATTCTGCCATATCCACCTCTATATCATATCGATAAATTTCTTCTTGAATTTAAACATCAGCATACAGCCGATGGCAAACAAGATCAGTACCACACACCAGAAATATAAAGTATAGACCGGATGATCCAGTACACTTTGCCCGTAGAAGACAGCCTCCCTGTATCCTTGAATGATATAATAAACCGGATTTAACTTCATAATCGAATTCAAAAAATTGTGAAAAGGTACATGGCTGCTGAAAGTACAATTCCAGATGACCGGTGAAAAATACATAAACATTCGAATCAGAGACGTTACCAGTTTTTTGATATCTCGCCAGAGCATGGTCAGTACCGAAAGAATCAGTGATACACTTTCTGAGAACATAAAGGCACAAAACATATAATAAAAGGCCCACAACCAGTTCAGTTGTGGTGTATAACCACATAAAAACAAAGTAATCAGTGCGATGATCAACATACAGCCGTGATTAAATAATTCTTTACATACTACTGTTGCCGGTAAAACCGAAACAGGAAACTTCATCTTTGTGATGACATCTGTCTTTGAGAAGATGGCACTGCACCCTTTTTGGATACAGGGTTGAATGAACCACCATATGGCATAGCCTACAACCAGCCATGGTAGATACGATACCTTAATTCCGTTGATTTTGACTGGTTTTCTATTCCAGGCGACACCAAAGATCAGCCAATAGGTAAAGACCTGAATAGCCGGTGATGCGAAATTCCAGAAGATTCCAAACTTGGAATCGCGCATATCGGCCAATAGTTCATATTTGGCAATGGAATAGATTCGAAATAAATTTGAAAAATTTTCTTTTAAAACGTACTTTATACTTTTAAACATATATTTTCCTCGTTCTTCATTGTATTCTATTCTAAATAGTAAGTAAAGAGCCTGCCAAACGGCAGGCCTTTAACGTGCGCATTCTTCTCCTTTCCCTTTTATTATTAAAAAGGAAAGTGACTAAAAAATGACTAATCTTCGTCTTCTTGATCTTCTTTGGCTTCTTCATCCAAATCCAGAGCTTCATCCTGGTCTTCATCATCGCTGTCTTCATCAATGGCGATTGAATCTGTATCCATCACGCTTTCTGAAAAAGTATGACGGCTTCTTAAATCCCAGTTGTTTTGCGGCATGTTGAAAAAGCGCCCATCAATGGATAAATCCGTATAAAACTGAGCAATATTGTCATCAAACTGGCTTTCATTAAATCCTAATTCTTTGGATACACGAGTCCATAATTCAATAAATGGCATGGCATCTTTGCCACTTTGTAAAATCTGATAGGCAACATCGGTCATTGACTGTTTCATAATACTAAAATCTCCTTTAAAACATTTACATAGATTCTACGGCTTGTACACCGATACATTCTAAAGCATTGGCTAAGACGATCTGCGTTGCCTTGACCAAAGCTAAACGTTGTGAAGTAAGTTCAATATCCTGTGGATCTAACACTTTACAGGCATTATAGAAGCTGTGAAATTTAGAGGCCAGATTTTGAATGTAGTGACATACTTTGTGAACCTGGCGGGTGCGAGCACTTTCGGTAATGACTTTATTAAATTCCTGCAGTGTCTTTAACAGCTCTATTTCTTTTTCATGATTTAATCGTTCAAAGTGATTGGCTAATGAAATATCCTGTGCCTGTTTTTGAATGGAGCACATACGAGCATGTGCATATTGTGCATAATAAACCGGGTTATCGTTAGACTGCTTCTTGGCCAGTTCGACATCAAAATCCAAATGCGAATCCAGTGCTCTTTGTACAAAGAAGTAACGAGCCGCATCAACACCAACACTTTCCACAAGCTCCGAAATCGTCGTCGCGTTGCCTAACCGTTTTGACATTTTGACTTCTTCGCCATTGGATACCAGACGAACCATCTGTATGATATCCACATGCAGTTTACTGGCATCGTTTCCCAAAGCTGTCATGCTTCCTTTTAAACGAGGAATATAGCCATGATGATCGGCTCCAAAGAAATCAACCAGCACATCAAAGCCACGTTTGAATTTATCGTTATGGTAAGCAATATCCGGTACTAAATACGTATAAGATCCATCCGTTTTTTGAAGGACACGATCTTTATCGTCCCCAAATTTTGTCGTCGTAAACCACAAGGCTCCATCTTTTCGATACGTATATCCTTTTTCATCCAGCAACTGCAGCGCTTCTTCTACTTTTCCGGCATCGCGAATTGCCTGTTCACTGGACCAGACATCAAACTCAACGCGATACTCTTTTAGATCTTCTTTGATCTTATCCAATTCGAAGGTAATTCCTTCTTTTCTAAAGAAATTTAAATTCTCCGGAGTTGGTTCTAAATATTGATTCGGATATTCTTTGGCAAGCGCATATCCTTTTTCTTTTACATCGTCACCCAGATAACCATCAGCACCGATTTCCGTATCTATGCCATGCGCCTGACGATAGCGGGCATTCAAAGATAAAGCCAGATTCGTAATCTGATTTCCGGCATCGTTGACATAATATTCTCGCGTTACATCGTATCCGGCTTTCTTCATGATTCGCGCACAGCTATCTCCCCAGGCTGCCCCTCTGGCATGACCCAAATGTAAAGAACCGGTCGGATTGGCACTGACATATTCCAAATTTACTTTTATTCCATTGGATGGTTGTTGACCATAATTTTCCTTCTTTTCCAAGATTTCTTCGATGACTTTGGAATATCGATTGGTATCCAAAGTAAAGTTGATAAAACCAGGACCCGCAATCTCCATAGAAGAAACGGAGCAGCTTTCCTTATCCAAAGCTTCGGTAATCTGTGTTGCGATATTTCTTGGATTTTGTTTCAACGTTCTTGTCAGCTGCATCGCAACATTACTGGAAAAATCACCATGATCTTTATTTTTAGGAATCTCAATGGCAATCTGTTCCAAAGAAACTTCTAAATCAAAGCTTTTTTGAATCGCTTGCTGGATTGCTTTTTTTAATTCAATTTCAATGGACTGCATATTCTGCCTCCTTTATTTCTAATACAAATTCAAATCTTTGACTTTGTTTTTCCATATCCAATTCATATTGTATTTCAATACGCTGATCCTGCATCTCGTAATGATGTGTAAAACAAGATACATCGATCTCGCCAAATTCGGTACGAATCCATCCCTTTGTCCTTTTATAAGATCTAAGAACCAAATGTACATGGACTTCGGAAATACTGTCGATGATCAAAGTGTCTTTATACGCTGTCCACGAGAAGGAAAACCTTTCATTGGCAAAGCGATACCTCACACCTTGATTTGTGTACTCTATTTCAGCCTTTCCCTGATAAAGGATCTGCTGATTCAGATGATCAATCAACTGTATTTTAAACATAGCGCTAGAAATATATCACAATTTACATAAAATGCAAACAAAAAAATGCTACGGAATGTTTGTTTAACAAAAATAATGAAGCTGTAAATAAAAAAAATCACACAGCCTTTTCTGTGTGATATAGTCTTAATCCAATGGTTTTTGGTAAAAACGACCGTAAAAATTGGCGGTATGATAGGTGTTGATAATGACTTTAGGATCGGTTTGCCGAACATTATAAATGACATCCTGCACTTCATACGTACTGACAACAGCTTTACATACATAAATCTTACTATGTGAATAGCCTCCGTATCCTTCAAAGATACTCATGCCATGATGACAAGTTGCCATAAAGGTTTCAATAATGGGCTCCGGATCTTTTGTGATAATTTCCAAAGTGATCTGTTTATAGCGTTGATACAAACTGGAAATGGCCTTGGTGGATAAGAATTGGAAAACAATGGAATATCCGGCATAAACCCATCCAAAGATCGATCCAAAGATGATCAACATGATACAGTTTCCTATAAAGATATAATCCCATATTCCTTTATGAATCTTATTGGACACATACTGTGCAATAAAATCGGTTCCTCCGGTACTTCCTCCGGCACGCAAAGCCATCGCAATAGAAAATCCCCAAAGCAAGCCACCGAATAAAACATTTAAAGTTCGATCATCAAAAAATGGATCAAACTGAAAAAGTTCCAGAAAAACAGAAACTAAACCAAACTGTAAACAGCTCAAATACACAAAACGTTTAGACAGCTCCTTATAACAAAGAATGGCAGCCGGCAAATTCAAAAGAATAATGCCTGCAGAAACCGGAAAATCGATTTGAAACAAGCCTAAAATTCGACTGATCAAGATGGATATTCCTGTAAAGCCACCGGACAGCAGGTTACAAGGATCCATAAATACTTGCATGATATACGATTGCATCAAGGCGCTGACAATCATCAATAAAATCGAAACAATAAGATGAACGATACGATTTTTTTCAAATTCTCTGATTTGGTGCATCATAAATTTATCCCCTTACTAAAGTATGCTTTTTCATACAAAATTTCAATCCATTGTTTATGAAAATATACATTTTTTACCATTTGTTTACCATCTGTAAACATCTATATATACTTGCAAACAATTTTATCAATAATGTCTTCTTCATTGGTATAAGGAAGTATGTATTTTGCCTTTTCCTTGGCAAGTTTAGTTCCGTTTAGAACACAAAAACTATAACCTGTTACATCAAACATAGAAACATCATTATCCGCATCTCCTAAAGATAGACATGTATTCAAATCCAGATGAAGTTGTTTGCCTACCTTTAAAAGACCGGAACCTTTATGAATATCAGAAGACATAAATTCAAGCATGCAATCATCCGTCTGAATGGCCGAAAATTGATCCTCTTTTAATGTATTGGTATGATTACGTACTTGTTCCATAATTTCTGGATCACAATAAATCATCAATTTTAAAACTCTATGGTTTTTACTATATTCGATTAAATCCGTCACTACTTCTCTTTCATGACATTTTGTAGTGTATTGTATAGAAGAGTTTGTAGAACGATTCGTATAACGAATTTTTTCATCTAAGATTTGAAAACATACATCCCAGCCTTTAAAATGATTCATAATTTTATGAATCACATCCAGTGATAAGGAAGGAGCATAGGTGATTTCTTGCGTTGAAATACCCATAAAAGCAGCTCCGTTCATGCCGACAATAAAACGAACATAAGGTTTGATATGACAGAAATCTAATGTTTCATAAATGGTCTTGATCGGTCTTCCGGAAACTATACCAAAATCAATGTCATGTTCAAATAACCATTGAATGGCTTTTTGATTCTTTTTAGATACTTGTTTTTGATCGTTTAAAAGCGTTCCATCTAAATCACTTACGATCCATTCAATCTTTTTCATCTTCGATTTTCCTTTGCGAAATAAATACGCTTTTTGGTTTTATTGGGCATCTTCAATAAAGCCTTAACAATTTCTGAACACTTGGATAGCGACAACAATTCCTTTTTGGAAGTAAGGATCCAGATCATCTGTCCTTCTTCTTTTTCCTGATAAGGTAAATAAGCCTGATAACGACTTGTTTCCTCATAAAAATAATAATTTAAATCTAAATTGCGTTGTTGAATTCTTTCTTTAACTTCATATTCCTGCTCTTCTGTCGGATCTTCGATCCAGTCAAATAAATGTCTATCTAAAATACGAGATGCGAAATCTTTTAAAATAGGATCTTGCGATCGTAAAGCCTCCTGAAAACCTACCATCATTCGGTATTCATCCATCAGTAAAAAATCTTCTGTACTTAATTCGCTTTGACATAGACATTCAAAGATAGGAATGGGTCTGATTTGCGTATGAATATTCATATATCGCTTAAAAAACATATGAATCAATAATTCATAGCTTTTCGCATCCGGATGCAGATAAACCTGCCAATACATATGATAACGCGCCATGATATAGTCTTCGATGGAGTGTACCCCACTTTCCTTGACGCATAATTTATCCTCACAAACACGCAAAGTTCTAAGCACTCTTTCTAAATCAAACGTACCATAGCTTGTACCGGTTTCATAAGCATCCCGCAATAAAAAATCCATACGATCGGCATCCAGCTGACTGGATATGATTTGTGTAAGCAATAAACGTGGATGTGTATGGGCGATGATAGAAGCCACTTTTTGCGGAAGATCTTTCTTAGCTTGAACCAGAGCCTGATGAATTTCAGTGCCTGGATCTAATATTAATCTCTGTGTCATAGTTTCATGAGAAACATGTGTAATGGATTCAAAAAAATGCGAAAAAGGACCATGACCCAGATCATGCAGTAAGGCCGCACACATGACTTGAATTTTTTCATCTTCATCCAATGCCTCATTTAAGCTTTTGACTTCATAAATCATACGTCTGGCAATCTCATAAACACCTAAGCTGTGAGAAAACCGAGAATGTTCTGCCGTATGATACACTTGAAAATCGCCGCCCAGCTGATGAATTCCATGCAGGCGCTGAAATTCTCTGGCATTGATACAATCCCATATCACTTGATCTTCTACATGAATATATCCGTGAATAGGATCTCTTAAAACTTTGATTTCATTGGTTTTTTCATACATGGCCATACCTCCATGAGTTTTTGAACAAGGACTCTATCAGATTCGAAAAAGTCATAATCATATATATGTTCCGGTGTTGTCCATACCAGTTGAGAATGAACAATGCATTTTTCAGGCTTCTGATCGGCAAAACAAAGGAAACAATATAATTCAATTTCTTTACCGGCCTGATGATCAACACTCTTTTCCAAAAAGATCACCGAAGTCAGATCAATATCTAATTCTTCTTTAAATTCTCGAATCAGTGCCTCTTCATTGGATTCCCCAATTTCTACTTTTCCACCCGGAAACTCAAATTTCCCAATAGAATCTCCGGTAGCTCTCTGGGCAATCAAAACCTTTCCCTCTTGAACAAGGACACCACAAACAACTTTAATCTTCTTCATAGATTTTTTCTTCCTTAATCACTTCAAATAAAGTTTGAGCATTCTGTTTTGAAACTTGTTTTTGAATATCCATAACTTGAATCTCTAAAAGACGATATCCAAAACGAATGCGAATTTGATCTCCGATATGCACTTCCGAAGATGGCTTTGCGATACGATCATTGATCCAGATTCGAGATTGAAGGGCCAATTCTTTGGCCGCTTCCCTTCTCTTTAAGATACGAGCCGTTTTTAAGTATTTATCCAGTCTCATAAAAATTTCTCCTCAATATTTTTTAGTGTTTCCATCAGCAGATCCTTATTCTTTTTCTTCGGAATCGTTATGATGATCTTTTGTTTCTTTAATGTCAAAGAAATTGCACGATTGATATCATTCATCGTTTCAAACAATTTTATACCGTCACAATGTGCTGAAAAGTCTTCATCAAATGTCAGTACGTATTGTTTCTCTTCTTCTTTTAAACTTTCAATTCCTTTTTGATTTACAAAAAGATCAAACCATCTTTGTTCAAAGATCTGATGTACTTCTTTAGGAATTTTACCAAATAAATCCTGTATTCGCTGTTGGTATGATTTAAGATCTTTAAATGTATCAATTTTTCGTACTTGTTGATAAATAGATAACTTATCACCATCATTTTCTGTAAATTGTTGCGGAATATGCCCTTTAAAATCAAGCATGGCTCTTTTTTCTTCCTTCGCTTTGGATACCGGTTCTCCTTTATGACGAGAAATCGCATTTCCTAACAATTCCAGATACATATCCAATCCGACCTGATCAATAAAACCAGCTTGTTGAGGACCTAATAAATCCCCGGCACCACGAATGGTTAAATCACGCATGGCAATCTTATAGCCACTGCCTAAACGGGTAAATTCTTTGATCGATTTTAAACGCTTTTGTGCCGTTTCCGTTAACTCTTTATTTGGTTGGATCATTAAATAACAGTAGGCAATCTTATCTCTTCGTCCTACACGTCCACGAATCTGATACAACTGCGATAGACCAAATTTATCGGCATTTTCGATGATGATCGTATTCGCATTGGCAATATCCAAGCCAGTTTCAATAATCGTAGTACAAACCAAAATCTGGTATTTTCCCTGGGCAAAGTCCATCATGGTTTCTTCTATCGTTTCTTTAGCCATCTTACCATGTGCCACGGCGACATTGGCATCCGGAAATAAGTTGGATAAATGATTGGCCGTTGTATGAATATGATCGACACGGTTGTATAAATAGAAGACCTGTCCACCTCGTGCCAGCTCTCGGGCAATAATTTCCTGTATGACACTGCCTCGTTTTTCCATGATATAAGTCTGTACCGGATGTCTTTTGGCTGGTGGTGTATTTAACTGTGAAATCGTGCGTACCCCAATCAAAGACATTTGTAGAGTACGAGGAATCGGTGTAGCACTTAAAGAAAGTACATCAATAGAGCTTTTCATTTCTTTAATTTTTTCTTTATGTTCGACACCAAATCGTTGTTCCTCATCAATGATCAGTAATCCTAAATCCTTATATTGAAAACTTTTATTTAATAATTTATGTGTACCGATAATAATATCGATATTTCCGGCTTTTAGATCTTTTGTAATCTGTGTAATTTCTTTTTGTGACACAAAACGATTTACCAAAGCAATATTGGCACCGGTAGATTCAAAACGATGCAGAACAGTTTGATAATGCTGCATAGAAAGAATTGTTGTCGGACACAGAAAAGCAACCTGCTTGCCACTGGCAATGGCTTTAAAGGCACAGCACATCGCCACTTCTGTTTTTCCAAAACCAACATCGCCACAAAGTAAATGATCCATTGGTTTTGGTTTTTCCATTTCTATTTTGATATCATGAATTGCTTTGATCTGATCCGGTGTCGGTTCATATTCAAATGCTTCTTCAAATTCTTTTTGTAGCGCATCATCCTTTGGAAATGCATA
Organism: Faecalicoccus sp. LCP19S3_E2; assembly: GCF_052121255.1. NCBI lineage: Bacteria > Bacillati > Bacillota > Erysipelotrichia > Erysipelotrichales > Erysipelotrichaceae > Faecalicoccus > Faecalicoccus sp. LCP19S3_E2. The sequence goes on from NZ_JBQKEP010000007.1 coordinate 14,721, forward strand.
TCCAATATTTTCATTTCGAAGAGCATAGAGTTCGACCAATCGAGCCGCAATCTCTTCCACACGCTGATTGACTTTTTCTTTCGTTTTCTGCCAGGCGTTGCTTCCTAGCTGTGATAATTTTACGCCCGCACCTTCTTTTGAAATATATTTTCGAACCAGTTGGAATTGGGATAAAGGAACATAAAGTTCATCTCCACCTCGATAAATCACATGTAGATAATCTAATTTCTTTCCTTTATTTTCCCTCGTGACGATTCCCAGATACTGTCCGATTCCATATTGTTCATGCACCACATAATCATTTTTTTCCAGCTCCATCACATTTTCAAGGATACGACCCTCTTTAAAAGTCTTTTGATATCGTTTAGAATGATGGGCATCTACAAATAATTCTCTGGCACTTACAACTGTAATATCTTGATATGTAAATCCCTCATAAAAACAAGGTTCGATAAATTCACATTGTAGAGTAATATCATTATCGGCCATACAGGCTTCCACTTGTTTGGCCTGTTTTGTTTCCAGAGAGAAATAAATTTTCTTTTTTTTATCAATCGCATCCAATTGATTGATCAAAGGCAAAGCGGCTTTTTCTAAAGGAAAAATTCCTGAAACAATAGAATTTTCATCTAAAAATTCATGAAATTCTAAGATATTATTTTTCTGCATGATCATATGAATATCCTGAAAAAGCATATATTTAGATAATGAAATATGATCCTGTACACGCTCCTGCATATAAGAAATCGTTTCTTCATTTAATTTCTTAAAAGATTGTTGGACTTCTTCAGTGGAACTAAAAATAATCTTTCCCTGCAAATAATCGAACAGATGATATCCTTTTGTATAAGCAAAATAAATATACAAAATATTTTCCGGTTCATAACTTTCCAAAGAACGCATATCTGCCTCAATATGATCCTGCAGCATTTCTTTATCTTCTTCCAACTTCAACAAAACTAATTCTTTTTCCAGTTTTTTCTGTACTTCCTGTTGAATTTCTGAAATCTGTTCATCTGTAAAAAGTAAATCGGTTGCCGGGCCAAAATCAATTGAATCAATTCTTTCAATTGTTCTTTGTGTTTCTTCATCAAAGAAACGGATCGACTCGATTTCTGTATCAAAAAATTCGATTCGTATTGGATGATCATATTCTAAACTAAATACATCGATAATGCCTCCACGTGACGCAAAGGTACATGGTCGATCCACATAATTCAAACGAGAATACCCCATTCGATTAAGTTGTTTCTTTAGAGTATTCATATCCTGTTCCTGATTGATTTCCAAATGAATACAGTTTTCCCTAAAAAAGACAGGATCTGGCAAATATCTTGTAAAAGCTGCGACATTGCATATGATGATTTTTGGCTTATTGTCTTTAACAAGCTGTGTTAAGGAATAAATCATTTCATCTTTATCTTCCGGTGAGCTGGCGATTGCCTGCACACGCAAGCTTTCTTCCATGACAAAAAGCAGCACCTCGTCCATCAGTGGGGATACTCGTTTATAGAGTTGCTGCGCCTCATACATATTTTTTTTCACAACAATGTAGTTTTTTGGTTCTTTCTTAAAGCTGGATACCAACAATAAGGCTTCTTCCATCAAAAATAGGTTTCCGCAGGAAATCTTGGAAGAAACAATTCCTTTTACTACATCATTGTCTTGTAAAGAATTCCATATCTTTTCCAAAAACAATTCCTCTTTCTACTTTTTATTATACAGATTCATCGTATCCATAAAAGAATGATCAATAGAATAATAAGCCGCTTTTGCGCTATTTTTTACCGCATTTTTCAAATCTTTTTGTTCTTCTTCTCTGAATTTTCCCAATACCCAATTGATCATATCAATTTGCGGATCTTTTCCCACTCCTACACGAATCCTGTCGAATTCACTGGTAAAAATACATTGAATAATGCTTTTGATACCATTATGTCCGCCTGCACTTCCTTTTTGACGAAGACGAATCTTTCCTACCGGTAAGTCCACATCATCATAAATAACTGTAACATCTTCCGGTGATGCTTTATAGAAATCCATACATTGACGAAGGGCAAAACCACTGTTATTCATATAAGTGGTCGGCTTCAATAAAATAACATCTTCTCCTTTTAATTTTGTCTTTGCGAAATACGCCGAAAATTTTTTCTGATCAAAGGATACTTCACATAACTTAGCCAATTCATCCATAACCATAAAACCGGCATTGTGTCTTGTATTTTCATATTTTTTACCGGGATTTCCTAATCCTACAAATATTTTCATAGACTTTCCTTTCCAAAAAAAACGGGAATAAATCCCGTTTAATCCACTTCTTTACCTGGTGAATATAAAATCTGCAAACGACGAGTTGCCCCTTCACCGGTTGATTGTGTTGTGATATCCTCCATATTTGCTAATGCATTATGGATAGCCTTTCTTTCATCGGCCGGCATTGGATCTAAAGTCGCATCAATTTTAGTTCGCCGCACATCCTTGGCAACACGAATTGCCATTTTTGTGATTTTTTCATAACGATCTTCTTTATATCCATTAACATCAATCAAAAGACCGACTCTTTTCTTAAACTCAGCGCTGGCAGCCGCTTTCACCAAACGATTAAATGCCTGCAAAGTTTTTCCGGCTTTGCCAATCAATATCGCATTGTTGGAGGTATTCACCGTAATACGATAGAATCCGTTATCATTTTCAATATCAACCTGACCATCCAATTGTGCATTGTCAAAATACTGTTGAATATAAGAAACGATAAAGTTTTCTACATCTTTTTCACAATAAGCCTCAATCTCAACAGATCTGCCGACTCCTAAAAATCCGCTTTTTTCCTCCAATACATTGTAATGAAGGTCTTCGACAGAAACACCTTTATCTCTGGCGGCCGACTTTAAAGCCTCCTCCAAAGTTTTTTCTGTGTATCTTTTAAATTCCATGGACTTGGCCTCCTACCTGATGATATCTTTCGATTTCTTTTCTTTGGCTTCTTTGACGATCATCGCATGCATAAATATGTTAAAGCATACACGTGTTAAAGAAGACACTAACCAGTAAAAAGACATGGCGATTGGCCAGGAAATATACAACAAGGCAACAAATCCAGTTGAGAAATACATTGTCATATTCATACTGCTCATTGGATCTTTACCACTCTTCAAATAATCCTTGGTCTTTACATGATCAATTTTATCCTGACGTTTTTTCAACCATTGCGGCATCTTCATAGAAGCAATTGAAGAAATAACCATCAAAATATAGATTACGATATAAGCCCATTGCAGATTCTGGAATCCATATAATGGTGTTTGCGTTAAGTCAATTCCCATAAATGTTCCATAGACTACACTGGATGCACGTACCATTGCGTAATATACACCCATCATCAACGGCAACTGAATAAACATAACCAAAATTGAGCCAAATGGATGAATATCGTATTTCTGATACAGTTTTTGTGTTTCCTGCGCCAGCATCATACGAGAACGATCATCGGTTTTTCCTTTATATTTATCTTGAATACGCTGCATTTCCGGCTGGATTTCCTGCATGCGCTGTGCTGACATCTGCGATTTACGTGTAAATAAGAATACAGCACCCTGAATAATAACCGTTGTCAAGATAATACCCCAACCGGCATCTGTAAAAGCCGCAATGCGGTTGATAACCTGTGCCAAAGGCCATACGATCAGACCACTAAACCATCCTTCATTGAAGGCTTCTCCAAATGTCATCGGTTTGATCGTAATTTTTTCATCATCTTTATAGTCTTTATATTCTTTCTTCAAATCTTCATCTTGAATTTCTGAAATATTGACCTGATCTTTACGAACCGTTACTTCTTCCGATGCGATGATCATATCCAATTTTGTTTTTCCATCTGTTGCACGCGGACTGGAACAAGCCGTACACGTTAACAGGATAAACAAGCAAAGAAACAGGATCTTTGACTTCCCTTTTAATAAATTTGCCATGATTTACCTCTTCATTCTCTTCTCTATACGAGCCAAATCTTTTTGAAGTTCACATTCATTTTCAGTAAAACTCTGTTCTTTATATTTAGGACGAATAATTAAAATTAAATCGAAATCACTTTGAAAATTAAAATGATGATCGATCATTGAACGAACCTGACGTTTTACCTTATTTCTTTGAACCGCATTTCCCAACTTTTTGCCCACACTAATTCCTACACGAGCATGTTCGTTTTTTCGCTGTTCAAAGTAACACACAAATGAATGTGATGCCACGTATCGTTTTTGTCCAATAATAGAAGAGAATTCATAATTTTTACAGACTCTGTATTCCTTTTTCATGAAAACCCCCTATCAAGACAAAAAAATCACCTTGGTGGTGATTTCTATGCGGATAGTACCTTTCTTCCTTTTGCTCTTCTGCGAGCCAGTACGTTACGACCACCAACGGTTGCCATACGAGCACGGAAACCATGAGTTTTCTGGTGTTTTCTCTTACTTGGCTGATATGTTCTTTTCATCTTTGACCCACCCCACAGTCTAGTTTTTTTCCATTCTTTTCAAACAAGTTTGCTCGCCAATTATATCAAGACATACCCTATAAGTCAACTTATTATTCGCTAGAATTACGCTTTTTTTTCATTTCATATGCTTTTTCAGAAAGTTTAAACAACATTTTATTTACAGGAAGATCAAATTCTCCGATAAATTCATTGACCATCGGATTAAAATTTGATTTATAAACCGATAGACCATCTTTTAAAGTTCCTTCAACCCCTCCCATAGTTACATATTCATAACCATGTTCAAAAGCATATGTGAATTGTGTCATATATGTTAAATACTGAGGTCTAAAAGTTCGAAAATCTTCATTCATACCTGCATATAACATTTCGACAGTTTTTCCGAATCCAAGCATCAAGCCTCCCGCAATCACTTGTTCACCTTGATATTTTTGTAATATTGATTGTAAAGATTCTAATTCCGTTTCTGCTTGTTTGATTTCTTGAGTTGCTTTTTTACGAGCTTTATTTCCTGTAGTTTCATCCGCTATTTTCAATTCATTTTCTTTTATAATAGCTTCTAATTCTTTTTTACGATCTTCTGGATCTACTTTTGCGAGAAACAAATAAGTTTGATCTGGATATGTTTCCATTAAAAGTTTGAAATAATCTTCATTTCTCAATTGCACACTTTTTCTTTCTTCAGTCATATGCATTATTTTCGCAAAATCATCAAGTCCTTCTTGTCCAACCAATTCAACATGAACATGTTTGCGTAACGCAACATTCTTACTTCTTAATGTTGATCGAGGAACATGTTGATCCATATTTTCACATTTCATGACTCCCATATGAAAACGCGCCTGTGCTGTTTCCGCAATATATGTCGTAAATCCATGATGAACCGCTCCGATATTTTCAATATTCTTTAAAATTTCTAAAGAATCAGATTTCATTTCCGGCATTTCTTCACCATATAGATAATCTCTTATATGAATCTCCGGATCAAACTTAATGAACAAACAATGTCTTTTTTTCGCAATTCTTTTCAGTTCACTGAAGTAATACTTCAACAACGGCTTATTTTTATAATCCATGATTGGGCCTCTAGGTAAATAAAACATAGTAAAACCTAATGGAAGCCTTTTGATCAGAACAAGTCCCGTCGCAACCAATTGATGATTTTCATCATAGACGCCGGTATGCATATGATCCCAGTTTTTCTTGACATCAGCCCATTGATAACTCTGTAAAAGATTACAGTATGGATGATTTTGGACAAACTCATTGAATTCTTTTTTATCTATATTAACTTCAAAGTGATATACGCGCATGAAAATTCCCCCTATTTTAGTTCATTTCATTATATACCACATCTTTTATAAAGAAACAAAAACTATATATTTTTTATGAATAATTTTTCCTCCTCTTCTTTTTACCCTCAAAATGGGGAAAACTTATTTTATAAAGATTTAAACTCTGAGTTTTCCCATATTTATTTTAAGTTTTCCTGTATATTTTTTAATCTATTTTTCTATTTTTAAGATAGATGGGGAAAACTCATTAAAACCCTTTGTTTAAAAGGAAAATTGTTTGTAAAAGAAGATGGAAAAACCGGAGTTTTCCACATTACTTTTCCCCATTTTTAAAAGTTTTCCACATTGAGGAAAACTTTTCTTTTTATTTTTGTGGAAAACTTCCATTTTCATCAGGAAAAACTTTAAGTTTTCCCCATTCCAAACAAAAGAAATCCCCTATTAAAATATAAGGTTCTTTCGTGTATAATACTAAAAGGTAAAGGAGGGTTCTATGGAACCACAAGCTTATAAAGAAATATGGAAGCAAGTATTGTCCGATATTCAAAAAGCGGGTTACTATGATTCAGAAACATTCGATTCCTGGATTTCGAAAACAGAACTTTTTAAAATTGAAGACGGTACAGCTTTTATTGTGTATCCTACCATGATCACTTTAAATATATTGAAAACGGAACAAGGTATCTCTTTATTACGTTCCTCTTTATATGAAGTCTTAAAGGAAGAAGTTTCGATACAATTTATTTCCAAACAGGATGCCAGTAAGCTGATTCCGGAAATTAATCTTCAACAAAGAACGCAAAACTTAATGCGTACTGATTTTAATGAAGAATATACTTTTGAGAATTTTATTGAAGGAAATTCCAATGCCGAAGCCTATGCGGCCTGTCTTTCCTGCTGTACGCAAAAAAAACATCTTTTTAATCCGATCATGATTTATGGAAATTCCGGATTAGGAAAAACGCATTTGTTGCACGCAATCGGAAATTATTTGAAAAAAGAAAGACCGGAAACCAAAGTTTTTTATTCTTACAGTGGTGATTTAGTATCTATCTTGCTGGATGCGATGAAAACCAAAAATATTCATGGAAATGCAGTCGATCAGGTCAAATCGCAATTGATCGATAACGATTACTTTTTGATTGATGATATTCAAAACCTGCAACAATCATCCAGTCAGGAAGTCTTTTTCACGGTTTATAATGAATTGATCAGTCGAAATGCGCAGATTGTCATTACATCGGATATGCATCCCAGTGAATTAAGTGGTCTTCAATCTCGTTTGATCTCTCGCTTTAATTCCGGATTATCGGTCAATATCGTAAAACCGGAATTTGACACCAGTAAAGCCATTTTGAAAAAGAAACTGGAAGGCAATGAAGAAATTTGTCAGATCAATGAAGATGTACTGGATTATCTGGCACATAAATTCAGTAATGATGTACGAAATTTGGAAGGTAGTTTAAATAAGCTGATTTTCAATGCGACATTGGAGAATCCGGATGTGATTGATCTTGATTTTGCGCAGCGTATTTTGATGAAAGAACCGATCGTTTCTTCTACATCGGAGCTAACGATCAAAAAAATAAAAAAAGCGGTAACTCGTTTTTATGGTTTGACCTATAAAGATATCGAAGGAAAATCACGACAGAAAAAGCTGATGAATGCCCGACAGGTCTTTATTTATTTAAGCCGTGAACTGTTACATAAAGCGTATGTATCCATAGGACAAGAATTAGGAAACCGGGATCATACGACAATTTCAAGTTCGTATGATCGAGCTGTAAAGTTGATTCAAACGGATAAGAATTTTAAAATGGCAGTCGATAAGGTAAAATCCTTATTGGAAGATTAGTTTTCCCTGTCTTTCCACAGTCATTCCCCATACAAAAAACAGTGTTTGACTGCATAACTATCGGATAAAGCCTGTTCTTTTTCCACAAATCCACAGGTTATTATTATTACTTAATAAAGAATTATATATAAAAAGGAGATTCGTATGCACTTTTCAATTGACAGAAAGTATTTTTATGACAAATTAAGCGTCGTTTCAAGAGCTATCAGTGTTTTTAGTCCAATTCCTGCTTTATCAGGAATCTGCATTCAAGTCGAAGAAGATCAAATTGTCTTAACCGGAAGTGATTCTAATATTTCAATTCGTTCTACGATTTTAAAAGGAGAATTAAATCAGCTTCAGATTGAATCTACCGGATCGATCGTAGTGGAATCCAAATACTTACTGGAAATAGTTCGTAAGTTGGATTGCGCCATCATTGATATGGAACAGATAGATCATTCTTTAGTGCGTTTATCCAGTATAAACGGACAATTTCAATTAAACAGTATTCGTGCCCAGGAATATCCTTCCATTGATTTTTCAAAACCGGATCATCAATTTACTTTAAAAGGAGAACAATTAAAGCAGATCGTTTCTCAGACTTCCTTTGCCTGCAGCGACAAAGATCAAAGACCGGTATTAACGGGTGTTAATTTCCATACAAAGGATAATTCTTTATACTGCAGTGCTACGGACTCCTATCGTTTAGCACGTAAAGTCATTGCCTTAGAAAACGTAGAAGATTTTAACATTACAATTCCGGCCAAAAGTCTAAATGAAGTGACACGAAGCATTTCTGAGGATGACAGTGATATTTTGATCTATGTTGATCATAAAAAAGCACAGTTTGTCTTTGATAAAACAATTATTCAGACACGTCTGATCGATGGAACTTTCCCGGATGTGGAACGTATCATTCCAACACAGTATGTTGCGAATATGGAAGTCAGCTCTTCTGAATTGACCAGTGTTATTGATCGTACCAACTTTATTCGTAATGAAAAGATTCATCTGGTCAAAATGGAATGTACACCGGAAATTTGTCGTATTAAGACAAATTCAGTGGAAATCGGAAATTCTGATGAAATTTTGACAGATTGCACTTATACTGGTGAAGACCTTACTCTTTCCTGCAACGGTACTTTTATGTTAGATGCTCTAAGAGCTCTAAATGCCCAAACTGTAAAACTGGAATTTTCAGGATACTTAAAGCCAATTCGTATTTCCAATCCGGAAGATTCTTCTATTATTATGATCGTTGTACCGATTCGAAGCTATGATTAGTCGTAGCTTCTTTTCTTTTTGAAAAAGATGCATATAATAATAGGTTGGTGATGAAATGGTAAAGGTCAAAAAAGCGTATATTGAAGCATTACGGATTCTGGCAATCTTTTTGGTATTATTTCAACATGTACCGGCTTTTGATTACTATTTGAATGAGCCGGATCTGTTTCATGAAATCTTATTTATATTTTTTGACTTGATTGCAAAAATAAATGTTCCTTTATTTTTGATGATCTCCGGAAGTCTTTTACTGACAAAAGAAGAAAGATATATAACGATCTTTCGTAAACGTATGATCAAGATCATCATTGCGATACTCGTGTTCAATTTTTTAGTTTATATGGCTGAACATGATTTTGTCGTAGATTTGACAGCCTATATTATTGGCGTTTTTGAAAACGGAATCGATCGTTCTTACTGGTACTTATATTCTTATCTGGGCTTTTTACTGATGCTTCCGCTATTACATAGAATCTGTCGAAATATGAAGGCATCTGATTTCTGGATCATTCTCTTTATTCATTTTGTCTTTTCGACCATTGAGCCTTTGATGCAGTTTTTTGTACAGACTTTTTTAGGACAGGATTTTGAATTTACATGGGCTTTTCGTATTCCTTTTAGTACCACAAAAGAGATTTTTTATCCTTTGATGGGCTTTTATATCGATAGAATAGTATGTGTGGAGAAAATGCAGAAGAAGTGGATCTTTACATTGGGTCTTGCGACATTGACCGGTATGATCATTTCCATTTGTTTTACAATCATCGGCGGTAATCTATATGTATATAGTGATGCGTATTTTGAATTGTTTGATTACATAAGTGCCATCTTTGCCTTTATATTGATTAAAAGATTGTTTCTATCCTATAAAGATCAGGTCAACGTTTCTTTTCAAAATTTCATTGTGAAACTGGGTGCTTTGACCTATGGAATTTATTTATGGGATCCATTTTTTAGAAAGATGATTTTTGATGAATTTGAAATGACCTTGATTCCTTATTTTGGAGGTTTTATCACATCTGTTTTATGGTGTGTTTTCAGTTTTGTTCTTTGTGGCTTCATCGTCTCTTTCCTAAAAAGAGTGCCACATATACAAAAATTGTTTTAAAGCCTGAGAAATACTGAAAAAGAAATTGAGATACAAAAATGGTTCAAAAAAACAAATTTATCGCTTGAGGCTCTTTTTTGAGCCTTTTAATTTGATTTTAGACAAATTCAAATACTGTAAAATCCAAGAAGTAGTAAATTTAACGTATTTATGGTATAATCTAGGGGCGAAAAGAGGGATTTTGTATGTATTTTGATCTAAAAGGTGAATGCATTACATTACAACAATTATTGAAAGCATGCGATATCATTTCCAGCGGAGGTCAAGTTAAAGAATTTCTTCAGGAAACACCGGTTATGGTGAATGATCAAAGAGAAGATCGAAGAGGCCGGAAGCTTTATAAAGATGATGTCGTATCTTTTTATGATACAAGGATCATCATCCGATGAATATCTGCAGCTTAAAGCTTCGTAATTTTAGAAATTATGATATGGCAGAGTGTGTTTTTAGACCGAACAGTATTTGTATCTTGGAAGGAAAAAACGCACAGGGAAAGACGAACCTGATCGAATCGATTTATTATTTAAGTCATTTACGTTCTTTTCGTACACCATCCAGTTCTTCTTTGATTTTGGAGAATCAAGATTTTTTTATGATTCAGGCACAAATTGAATCCCATCAAAGAAAAGAAGAACTGAAAATCGTATCTATGGATCATGAGAAGCATTTATATCGTTTAAATGATCCAATTCGAAGATATTCCGATTTTATAGGCATTGTCAATGCGGTTCTTTTTTGTCCGGATGATTTGATGTTGTTTCAACAAAGTCCGAAGATTCGAAGACGCTTCATTGATATGGAACTGATCAAGATTTCCAAGCGATATACCAGCACTTTAAATCATTATCAGAAAATGTTAAAAGAAAGAAACTCCATTTTAAAAAGAGAGAAAGTAGATCCTGTTCTTTTAGAAACGATGACGGAACAAATGATACAGGATCAAATCATTATATTGAAACAAAGAGTCTCTTTTTTGGAAGATCTGATGGAAAAAACACGGACTTTTTATTCTTACTTTACTAAAGAAAAGGAAGAAGTGGGAGCCAGATATCAAACATTTGTTTCTATGGATGATTTGGAAACGAATCTAAGAAATGCGTATAAAAAGAGTGAAATGCGCGATAAATTGTACAAACAGACGCATATCGGTATTCATAAAGATGATATTGATTTTCATATGAATGGCATATCTGTTAAAGAAGTAGCCAGTCAGGGACAAAAGCGCAGCTTTGTGCTCTCGATGAAGCTGGCACTCTGTCAGATTATCTATGAAAAACAAAAGGAATATCCGATTTTATTGTTGGATGATGTCTTTAGTGAACTGGATGATCATCGATGTCAAAAACTGATATCGATTTTACCTCAAAAAATGCAGATTTTTATTACGACAACAGGCAATATAGAGCCTTCCTGGTTAAAAGATCATAAGGCTTATACGATACAAGTGGAAAACGGACATCTAAGGGAGGTCAAAAAATGAGTAATGGACAAGAACAGAAAATCATTGAATTTGAAGAGTTGGAAAGTGAAGCAACTCGTGTAGATCATTCTTATACCGCCAATGATATTCAGGTATTGGAAGGTTTGGAGGCCGTGCGTCTTCGTCCGGGAATGTATATTGGTTCAACCAGTGCCAGAGGTCTTCATCATCTGGTATGGGAAATTGTCGATAACGGTATTGATGAAGCGTTGGCCGGTTATGCCGATCAGATCGATGTGGTCATTGAAAAAGACAATGTGATCTCTGTACGAGATAATGGACGTGGTATGCCGGTGGGCATTCATGAAAAGACTGGAATCAGTGCGGTAGAAACGATCATGACCGTCCTACATGCCGGTGGTAAATTCGGTGGTGGCGCTTATAAGGTATCCGGTGGACTTCATGGTGTCGGTGCCAGTGTTGTAAACGCATTGAGCGAATGGCTGGAAGTTACGGTGTATCAAAATGGAAATATTTATTTTATTCGATTTGAAAACGGCGGAAATACGGTAGAACCTTTAAAAATCATCGGAAAGACGGAAGAAACAGGTACATTGGTTCGTTTTAAGGCCGATCCTTCTATTTTTAAAGAAACAACGACTTATGATTTTGATACGCTGAATGTTCGTTTACGTCAGCTTGCCTTTTTAAATAAGGATATTCGTTTAACCTTAAAGGATGAACGAAGTGAAGATGGACAAAGTGTAAACTATAAATATGAAGGCGGTATTATTGAATACGTGCAATATTTAAATAAGGGTAAGAAAACTCTAGGTGATAATGTCATCTATGTCGATGGTATACAGGATCAGATTTTGGCTGAAGTGGCCCTGCAGTATAATGATGGCTATCAAAGTAATATTTATTCGTTCTGTAACAATATTCATACGCATGAAGGTGGTTTCCATGAAGATGGATTCCGTATGGCATTGACACGTGTGATCAATAATTATGCCAAAGAAAATAACTTATTGAAAAAGGAAGAAACCTTGTCACAGGATGATGTCAAAGAAGGTTTGGTGGCAATCATTTCCATCAAGCATCCGGATCCGCAGTATGAAGGACAGACAAAGACAAAGCTGGGAAACAGCGAAGTCCGTAAGATCGTATCAAGTATTGCCGGTGAACAGATCAAGCGTTTCTTTTTAGAGAATCCAAATGATGCCAAGGCTATTGTTGAAAAGGCTATCGTTGCCTCTAAAGCACGTTTGGCTGCCAAAAAAGCGCGTGAATTGACACGAAGAAAAAGTGCATTGGATGGTATTAGTTCACTGCCGGGAAAATTGACAGACTGCTCTTCCAAAGATGCCAGTGAATGTGAAATTTTTATTGTCGAGGGTGATTCTGCCGGTGGAAGTGCCAAACAGGGGCGTGATGCCAAAACACAGGCTATCTTGCCACTTCGAGGAAAGATATTAAACGTAGAAAAGGCGCGTCAACATAGAATCTTTGAAAATCAGGAGATTCGCAGCATGATCACAGCTTTTGGCTGCGGTATTCAGGATGAAGTCAACTTAGATAATCTTCGTTATCATAAGATCGTTATCATGACCGATGCTGATGTCGATGGAAGTCATATTTGTACGTTGATGTTGACGTTCTTATATCGCTTTATGCGTCCGGTCATTGAAAACGGATATGTTTATATTGCCCAGCCACCTTTATATAAGGTACAAAAAGGAAAGAAAATTGCCTATGCCTATAAGGAACAGGAGATGGATAAGCTCCGTGAAGAATTTAAAGATGGCTACAAAGTACAGCGTTATAAAGGTTTGGGAGAGATGGATGCCGAACAGTTGTGGGAAACAACAATGGATCCGGCTCATCGTATCTTAAAGCGTGTTACAATCGATGATGCGGTTGAGGCCGATAGTGTATTTTCTATGTTGATGGGAGAAGATGTCGATCCTCGTCGCGAATTTATACAGGAAAATGCGGTTTACGCAAATTTGGATTACTAGGAGGTTTCTATGGAAGACAATAAACAATATGATTACATAGAAGATGTAGAAATATCCAAGGAGATGCGTGAATCCTTCCTGGATTACTCTATGTCCGTTATTGTGCAACGTGCTTTGCCTGATGTTCGTGACGGTATGAAACCGGTTCATCGTCGTATTTTACATGCGATGAATATGTTGGGAATCACCAGTGGTGTAGCTCATAAAAAAAGTGCTCGTATCGTTGGTGAAGTTATTGGTAAGTATCACCCTCATGGGGATACAGCAGTTTATGATGCCATGGTTCGTATGGCCCAGGATTTCTCTTATCGTTATCCTTTGGTCGATGGGCATGGTAACTTTGGCTCTCTGGATGGAGATGGAGCAGCGGCCATGCGATATACGGAAGCGCGTATGTCAAAAATCTCTATGGAGATGATGCGTGATATCAATAAAGATACCGTAGATTTCGTACCAAACTATGATGGTGAAGAAAGTGAACCGGTTGTTTTACCAAGCCGTATTCCTAACCTTTTGATCAATGGTTCTGTTGGTATTGCCGTTGGTATGGCGACTAATATTCCACCACACAATTTAGGAGAAACGATTCAGGCTATTTTTAGAATCATGGATGATCCGGATGTCAGCATACCGGAATTGATGGAAGTTATCAAGGGCCCAGATTTTCCAACCGGCGGTATGATCTTAGGACGAAAAGGAATTCGTCAGGCCTATGAAACGGGTCGTGGATCAATCATGATTCGCTCCAAATATCGTATTGAAGAATTGGATAATGGAAAGAAACGAATTATATTCTATGAAATACCATATCAGGTCAACAAATTGAATCTGATCAAAAAGATGGCAGATCTGATTCGTGATAAAGAAATTCAAGGTGTTACTTATCTGAATGATGAAAGTAACCGTGAAGGTATTCGTATTGTATTGGAATTAAAGAAAGATGTGCAGGAAGAAGTCATCTTAAATCAACTCTTCCGTTTGACTCCGTTGCAGACAAGCTTTGGAATCAATATGCTGGCTTTGGAGAACGGAAGACCAAAACAACTCTCTTTAAAAGAGATTTTGAATGATTATTTAAATCATCAGGTAGAAGTTATCGTTCGAAAAACAAAATTTGATTTAAAGAAGGCAAAAGACAGGGCGCATATTTTAGAAGGTTTGCGTATTGCGATGGATCATATTGATCAGGTCATTCATTTGATTCGTTCCAGTAAAAAAGATGAAGCCGGATTGATTCAGGATCTATGTGAAACCTTTGGATTATCTGAAATTCAGGCTAAGGCGATCTTAGCCATGCAGTTAAGAAGATTATCCGGTTTGGAAAGAGATAAGATTGAAAAAGAATATCAGGAAATCTTAATGACAATTGCAGATTTGGAAGATATTCTGGCTAATCATGATCGTGTATTACAGATTATTCGAGAAGATTTGACAGAAATCAATGAAAAATATGGTGATGATCGTAAAACGGAAATCAGTGATGCTTCATTTGATATGGAAGATGAAGATCTGATTCCAGTAGAAGACAGCATCATCATGTTGACAGAATCAGGCTATATCAAACGCCAACCGGTTGATACTTATCATACACAAAATCGTGGTGGACGTGGTATTAAGTCATTGACGTTAAATGAAGAAGATTCCATTGATACTTTGATTTCCATGTCAACACATGACTGGCTGTTGTTGTTTACGAATAAAGGGCGCGTTTATCGTATGAAAGGATTTAATATTCCTACCGCATCCAGAACAGCTAAGGGGCTTCCAATCATAAACCTTCTGATATTGGAAAAGGATGAAAAGGTAAAAGTGCTACTTCCAATTCCTAAAGAACACGATCATATCAAAACATTGTTGTTTGTGACCAAAAACGGAATTGCCAAACGAACCGCATTAAATGAATTTGACAACATTAATCGTAATGGAAAGATCGCAATCAGCTTAAAAGAAGAAGATGAGCTTGCGTTTGTCAAGGCAACGACCGGTGATGATGAAGTAATGATTGCCGGATCCAATGGAAAAGCTGTACGTTTCAAAGAAGATCAAATTCGTATGATGGGAAGAAACGCAGCCGGTGTACTTGGATTTAATTGTGATGGCAGCTACGTTGTAGGTGTTTGTTTATCCAATGAAGGAAATACCGTATTATCAGTTTCTGAAAATGGA
This sequence comes from Faecalicoccus sp. LCP19S3_E2, assembly GCF_052121255.1. Taxonomy (NCBI): domain Bacteria; kingdom Bacillati; phylum Bacillota; class Erysipelotrichia; order Erysipelotrichales; family Erysipelotrichaceae; genus Faecalicoccus; species Faecalicoccus sp. LCP19S3_E2. Next base: position 30,344 of record NZ_JBQKEP010000007.1, read on the forward strand.
TATGGTAAACGCAGTGATTTTGAAGAATATCGTTTGACCTCCCGTGGTAAAAAAGGTGTACGTACGATAAATATTACCGAGAAAACAGGAAATTTAGTCAGTGTAAAAGCTGTCAATGGGGATGAAGATGCGATGATCGTATCCAGCTCCGGTATCATGATTCGTATCTCACTGGCCAGTGTCGGTGTTTATGGACGTAATACGCAGGGGATTAAATTGATTCATCTGACAGAAGGTTCTAAAGTGACCAAGGTTACTTTAGTTGATCATGACGAGGATGAAGAAACACAGGAAGAATAAATCTGGAGATCCTTATTGTTTATCACAATAAGGGTCTTTTTTAAGGAGATCGTATGGAAAAGTTAAATATCAAAAATAGTATATTGATAGGATTTACTCTGTTTTCAATGTTTTTTGGAGCTGGAAATTTGATCTTTCCTCCCTTATTAGGAGCACAATCCGGTTCTTCGTTTTTACTTTCAATCCTTGGATTTTTATTAATGGCAGTTGTCGTTCCCAGCGTTACCGTTATTGTCGTTGCCAGGCATCAGGGATTAAAAAATCTAACAGATCAGATTCATCCTTATTTCACACTTTTGTTTGTGACACTAGTTTATTTATTGATCGGACCCTGTGTTGCGATTCCCAGAACCGCTTCGACTTCATTTGAAATGGCATTGACACCTTTGATTCAGGAAGACAATCGCATGTTATTTCAAATTGTATATTCCCTTCTCTTTTTCACATTGGCAGGACTTGTGGCGTTAAAGCCAAATAAATTAAAAAATTTATTAGGAAAATTTATGACACCCATCTTATTGATCTTAATATTGATTGTATTTTTAGGTGCTGTTTTTTTGCTTCCTGTTCATATTGGGGATCCTTATACAAGATATGCATCATCACCGGTATTATCCGGAATCGTGGATGGCTATCAAACCATGGATATTTTGGCGGCATTAAATTTTGGAATTATTATCGCCATCAATATTCAAGATTTAGGAATTAAAAAACCAAAAAGAGTTGCGATTGAAATTATGAAGGCAGGACTGATTACCGGAATGTTATTGGCAATTGTTTATTGTGCTACCGGTTATATAGGAATGCATAGCTCCGGTATGTTTGATCAAGTGACAAATGGTGCACAGGTTTTAGTCTATTCTATAGAAAATAGCTTTGGATCATTTGCACAAATCTTAGTAGGCATGATTTTCTTTATTGCCTGCTTTAATGTTTGTACCGGATTATTATCTTGTTGTGCCCAATATTTTCAGGAACTTGTTCCAAAGATTTCCTATAAAAAATGGTTATTACTTTTTGTGATTTTCAGTTTTATTATTTCAAGTTTAGGTTTAGATTTTATTTTAAATATGTCGTTACCTATTTTATCCATCATGTGTCCGATTGCGATTTTAATTGTAGTCTTTGGAATCTTTAAAAAACCTAAGCAGATCAAAGAATAGGAATATCATATGATTATTCGCATTCTATAAAATTCTATTCGATTCAAACTTGCACTCTTATTGAAAGAATGATATAAAATATACTGAAAACAATGAAAAGGAAAAGTACATTTATTCTTTTTTATAGAGACGATATGGCTGGTGAAAATATCGAGAAGATAAATGGAAAAGCCCCTTTGAGTGAAACAGGGAAAAAAGTATCTGTTTTCGGTACATACCGTTATCATGTCAAGAGATCTTATTTTTTTAAGATAAGAAGGGTGGCAACGCGAGACATCGTCCCTTTGTGGTACATGTCTCTTTTTTAATGGACAAAAGGAGGATATAGAAATGTTAGATATTAAATTTGTCCGAGAAAATCCGGATTTGGTCAAAGAGAATATGAAGAAAAAATTCCAGGATGCAAAGATTCCTTTGGTCAATGAAGTTTTACAGGAAGATAAAGAGCTTCGTCAGACTCAGCAGCATGCAGATGATCTGCGAGGGCAGAGAAAAACAATTTCCAAACAAATTGGAGCTTTGATGGGACAAGGTAAAAAAGAGGAAGCAGAAGAAGTAAAACAGAAAGTAGCTTCGATTGCTCAGGAATTGGAAGCCTTGGAAGAAAAGGAAGATAAATTAAGAGAATCTGTCAAACAGAAAATGATGATGATTCCTAATATGATCGATGAAAGTGTTCCTATTGGAAAAGATGATTCAGAAAATGTGGAATTAGAAAAATTTGGAGAACCCGTTGTACCAGATTTTGAAATTCCATATCATACAGAAATCATGGAACGTTTAAATGGAATTGATTTGGACAGTGCTCGTAAAGTTGCCGGAAATGGATTCTATTATTTAATGGGTGATGTGGCTCGTTTACACTCTGCCATACTTTCCTATGCACGTGATTTTATGATCAATAAAGGATTTACTTATTGTATTCCACCGTATATGATTCGTTCTGCCGTTGTTGATGGTGTTATGAGCTTTGCGGAAATGGAAGGCATGATGTATAAAATTGAAGGCGAAGATCTGTATTTGATTGGAACCAGCGAACATTCTATGATTGGTAAATTTATTGATACGATCTTAGATGAAAAAGATCTTCCTTATACTTATACGTCTTTCTCTCCATGCTTCAGAAAGGAAAAAGGAGCGCATGGTATCGAGGAACGTGGTGTCTATCGAATTCATCAATTTGAAAAACAGGAAATGATCGTTGTATGTAAGCCGGAAGAAAGTATGGAATGGTTTAAAAAACTTTACATGAATACAGTAGAATTCTTCCGTTCATTAGATGTACCGGTAAGAACACTGGAATGTTGCTCCGGTGATTTGGCGGATTTAAAATGTAAATCCGTGGATGTAGAGGCCTGGTCTCCTAGACAGAAAAAATACTTTGAAGTTGGTAGCTGTTCTAATTTGACAGACGCACAGGCAAGACGTCTTCGCATTCGTGTAAAAGATGAAAAAGGAAATAAATATTTTGCCCATACTTTAAACAATACTTGTGTGGCTCCACCGCGTATGTTGATCGCATTCCTGGAAAACAACCTGCAGGAAGATGGAAGTGTATTGATTCCAGAAGCATTACAGCCATATATGGGTGGTAAAAAGAAAATAGGATAACCTGTAAAAGATAATTGTGAATTCATATGAATTTATGATTATCTTTTTTTATAGTATGATATATGAAAAAAGAAAGGAAATCATCATGATAGAGTTTAAATATGATACACAATTATTGATTGAAGGTAAAAATCTCGATGAAAATAAGATTCATGATTATTTTATAGAGAATTTTAAAGGAGATTGTTTATTGGCAGTAGGTGATGATGAATTGATCAAAATACATTTTCATACCAATGATCCCTGGAAAGTATTGGAATACTGTGCCAGCTTAGGAGAAATTTATGATATTGTGATTGAAGATATGGATCGTCAATCTAGAGGATTAAAAGGATAAACTTGTTGAAAATGTAAATTCATATGATATAATAAGAAAGCTACTACAATGATGTCAAATGAATCAGGTCAGGTCGGGAACGAAGCAGCCTTAAGTTTGCTCCATCATGTGTAGTAGTTTTTTTATAGGAAGCTGCGAATATGTTAAATGATGAAAAATGGATGAAACAAGCAATTAAACAAGCTAAAATGGCTGCGGCAAAAGATGAAGTTCCTATTGGATGTGTTATTGTTAAAGACGATAAAATCATTGCTCGTGCTTACAATAAAAGAGAGATGAATCAACAATCCATTGCTCATGCAGAAATTTTGGCTATTCAGAAAGCATGTAAGAAATTAAATACATGGCGGTTGGAAGGATGTACGTTATATGTAACGTTAGAGCCTTGTCCGATGTGCGCTGGTGCTATTATACAATCTCGTATCGAACGTGTTGTCTATGGCGCCTACGATCCAAAGGGAGGTTGTGTTGGTTCTTGTACCAACTTATTTGAAACAAAAGGATTTAATCATTATCCAAGTTATACAAGTGGAATATTAGAGGAAGAGTGCTCAAGTCTTTTAAAGGAGTTTTTTAAACAGAAACGAAAGAAGGCTTGAGCCTTTATGCTATAATGAAGAGGTTAGAAAGTGAGGTCTGAATTTATGTATCAGGCATTATATAGAAAATATAGACCCCAGAGATTTGAGGATGTTGTTGGACAAAGACATATCATCCAAACATTAAAAAATGCAATTGATCAGAATCGTATAGGACATGCTTATTTATTTTGCGGACCTCGTGGAACCGGAAAAACAACGGTTGCCAAAATCTTTGCGAAGATGTTGAATTGTGAAAGTGAACATCATAAGCCATGTGAAAAATGTGTGAATTGTCAGATGGTTCAAAATGGAAATCATCCGGATATCATAGAAATCGATGCTGCATCTAATAATGGTGTAGATGAAGTTCGTAACTTGATCGAACGTGTAAAATATGCTCCAATGCAGGGAAAATATAAAGTATATATCATTGATGAGGTTCATATGATGACAACAGGTGCTTTTAATGCCCTTTTAAAAACCATTGAAGAACCTCCAGCCCATGTAGTCTTTATTTTGGCAACAACAGAGCCTAATAAAGTAATTCCAACTATCATTTCTCGTTGTCAACGATTTGATTTTAATAAAGTATGCATGGAAGATCTGACAAAGCGAATAACAATCGTTTGTGAACAGGAGAATATACAAATTGATCAAGAAGCCATTCGTTTAATTGCACAATTAAGCGATGGAGGGATGCGTGATGCGTTATCTATATTAGATCAATGTGTCGCATTTTGCACTTCCAAGATTACAGTCAATGATGTTCGTCAGATTTATGGTGTTGTAACTTTAGATGAATTAGGTGATTTATTTTATGCACTATACAAAAGAGATATAGAATTTGTTGTTCAGAAGCTTCAAGAAGCAGAAGAAGCAGGAATGGATTTAAAACGATTAACACAAGATTTAATTTCATTATTAAAAGACAGTATCATTTTAGATTATGCCGCAAATACGGATTTAGTTTCGGATTCAAATAAAAGAATTATTCAAGAAAAGATATCTATGGCACCTTCTCCATTTAGAATCCGTGTCTTAGATGAATTGATGGATGTATATAGTAAATTTAATTATGCATCCAGTGTAATTGATTATTTAGAAACAGGTTTATTAAAATCAATTGCCGATTCATATGAAATATCTTTGAAAACAGAGCCAGAAAAGAATAAAATCGATAAGAGTTTTGATTCTGAAATTACTATGAGCAATAGCAAAAACTCATATGAAACGGTATCTGAACAATCAGAAATAAAAGAAAAAAGTACGAAAAATAGCGATTTTGAGGCAATTTCGGAAAAAAATGAAATATCTGATGTTTCACGTGAAACATTGAAGGATGTGAGAAAAGAAGATCGTAAAATCATATTAAGCGATGAATATGTACTACAATTGCTTGTAGGTGCTCAGAAGACACAAAGACAAATAGATTCTTTGAAACTAAAGGATAATGATATGTATTTATCTGATTTAGACGCGGCTAAATACGCATCAACACTACGTAATGTGAATTTAGTGGCAAGTGGAAACACGTATATGATTGTTAGTGTAAAATCAGAAATTCAGGCAAAAGAGATCAATGCCATGCAGTTGGAAGAGGGATATGAAAACTATACGGAACAATTGTTAGGAACACCTAAGGTAGTTTTCGCAGTTGATTCAGTGCAACATAATCGTGTAATTGATGAATTTAGACAAAAAATGTTAACACATACTTTACCAGAAGCTGCTGAGGTAATCATTAAACCAAAACTTGAAAAAAGTGAAGTAAGAGAAGAAACGATTGAAGAAAAGATGAAAAACTATTTTCCAGGCATAACAATCATAGATGACTAATCATATGATTAAAAAAGGAAAATAAAAAAATGGAGGAATAGAATGTATCCAAAAAAATTTGAAAATCTGATTCTGGCATTTCAAAATCTACCAGGAGTAGGTCGAAAGACAGCTGAGAGATATGCCTTTGAAACATTAAATTGGGAACAGGAAAAAAGAGAAGAATTTGTAAATTCCTTACAAGTTTTAATCGAGGGTGTAGATACATGTAAGGTGTGTGGTAATCTCAGTGATGGAGATATATGTTCAATCTGTTCAGATCAAAATAGAAATCATACATTATTATGTGTTGTACAAAGCCCGAAAGACATATTGGCCATTGAATCTATTCAAGAATATAAGGGAGTTTACCATGTATTAAATGGAGTTATAAATACATCAAGAGGAATTCTTCCTGAAGATATAAATATTGATTCATTAGTTGATAGAATCCATAAAGATGAAATTAAAGAAGTTATTCTTGCTCTTGATCCAACAGTAGAGGGAGAAACTACATCGTTATATATTGAAAAGCTTATAGGAAAGGATGTTTTGGTCACACGATTGGCATATGGTATTCCTATGGGTGGTCATTTGGATTATACAGATAGTTTGACTCTTTTAAAGGCGTTTCAAGGAAGAAAATAGTATATTTAGGATATATCATATGATTAATTTATGAAAATTCCTACTGATATTGACTAAAAAACACCCATTCTTATTTTCATATGATATAAATTTCTTAAAATCATATTAAATTTCATATATTTTCATACGAAAAAATCAGAATATATGAATAATCATATATTCTATGAAATGATTAAAATTTCATTTTATCAAAATATATGAAAATCATATTAAAGAATAAAAAATGTATGAAAAGAAATATGAGTTTAATATTGTGAAAAAATAAATCATATGAAAACATAATTATAAAAATTAAAAAGGATTTTCATAAAATTATATTCATATGAATAATAATGACAAGAAAACTAATTCATATGATTTATGAATTAAAACGATACAAGCTTAAAATAGAACTATGAAATATCATAGGAAGAAAATATGAAAAATCACAATGTAAAGATAATGTTAAAAAAATTATATGAATATCCTATGATGTTGTGGAAATGAATGAAGAAATATGCTAAGATAGTAAAGCACAATAAGAATTTACTTAGGAAAATCATAGGAAAGGGGATCGTAATGGAAGATAAAAAGCCAATAGATGTCTTCTACGATATGGATATTGCGCAAATTTGTCAGCATTTTTCTAAATCAAGAAATACAGTTGATAAAGCAATTGCGAAATTAGTAAAAGATAATCCAGATAAAGACTGGAAATATAAAAATCCAGAAACACGACGGATCACGATCAAAGCAGAAGGTGTTGAACATCTTTCTAAGTATTTTCGTAAAGAAAAACATGAAATTTCTACAGTAGAAATGGAACTTCGATATGAAAATGAAAAGTTAAAAGCCATAATAGAAGAAAAAGAAAAAGCACAGGAAAAAATCGAAGAATTATATAAAGAACGTTTAGCGTTGGAAATAGAAAAAAACAAACAAACATTCTTATTGGAAAATCAGACAAAGGATGAGAAAATCCAAAAGCTTCAACATGAAAATGAAGTTCTTCGAGAAGAAGCTGAATCGGTTGAACAGATGCGGCAAAAGATCGAAGATTATAAAAAGAAAGAAGAAGAATATAATTCAAAATCCTTCTTCTATCGATTAACTCATAAATTTTAAGATTTATCAAAGGCTCTGGCAATCTTGCTGGGGCAATTTTTTATATATTGAAGATGTATTGGTTTTAAAATCTGATTAAAATATGAAATCCCATTATGTTCATATTTATATTCATATTCTAATTCATAATCAACATGATGATCATACTGGGTAATGTCGGCGCATAATGTTGCACGTTCCAAGTCTTTTTCATAACGTTTTGTGGTGAATGATACAATAGGGATTAATCCATGAAAAGGAATGTCATGTGTTTTTAACCAGGTTAGAATTTCTTCATCTTTTATATTTAGTAAGTCTTGGGTATTTACTTCTTTTTCGTACTCAAAATGAGTTATGGCATCTTTTCGAATTTTTAAGGTAAAAATATATCGATCATCAACAATTCGTATTCTTACAGCACCATTTTTTTGTTTTACTTTTCTGTCTAATGTATCGTAATAAATATTAGTTTGTATCTTATATTTATTTAAATCATATGATTTTATGATGAAATTCATATCCTCTTCTTTAATTAAAATCTTTAATTCTCTTTCTATAGGTTCTTTCATAAAGTAATCTCCTTTTAAAATATGGTACAATAGAAAACAATGAAAGGAAAGATGATTATGCGTTTTGCGACAATTGTTAGAACGGATGAATATTCAAAATCTATTTCAAGATATGTAATACAAAAGTGTAGTGAGTTTGGATGGGATTATGATACAAAAAATCCTGAATTGATCATATCGATTGGTGGTGATGGTACACTTCTACGTGGTATTCATACTTATCTCTCTATTTTAGATCACATCAGTTTTGTTGGTATCCATACTGGGACACTCGGATTTTTTACGGATTATACACAGGAAGAGATTGATCTTTTTTTAGATGATATTTTCCATAAAGTCCCCAGTTATGAAGAAATGCCTTTACTGGAAATGAAAACTTCTAGAAATTTTGATTCCATTTACGCGTTAAATGAAATACGTATCGAATCTGTATCCAAGACATTGTCGCTGGACGTGTATATAGATGGCGAATTCTTTGAACATTGTACAGGATCTGGAATCTGTATTAGCACACAGGCAGGTTCCACAGCCATAAACAGAGCCTTACAGGGGGCCGTTATTGATGACGGCTTACGTATTCTACAATTGTGTGAAATCATGCCGATTGCACATAAGAATCACCATTCGCTTCATAATCCCTATATTATGCGATCCGATCGACAAATCATGGTTCGAGGAAAATCATTATCTTTGGCCAGAGCTTGTTTTGACCATTTAGATCAATCGTTAGAAGAAGTGGAAGAACTTTATATTAAAACTTCTGAAAAAAAAGTGCGTTTTGCACGATATAGAAATTATTCGTACTTAAAACGCCTTAAAAATTTATATTAATACTAATGTGCTTTTTTGAAGGTCTTGATCAGAGATCTTCTTTTTAATTTGCTTACTTTTTTGGGTCTTTTCTTACCAACAACCCAAACTTTTTTAGAAACCGGAGATATGTTCATCACAATCGCAAAGGCAATAAAGTAAGATAAGATACTACTTCCTCCATAAGAAATCATCGGTAGTGTAATACCGGTGATGGGAACAAGTCCAACAATCATTCCCAAATTTTGAAATTGTTGATATACCAGCATGGCGATGACACCGATTACGACAAATCGATCCATTCGATCTTTCGTGTTGTATGCGATTTTAAAGAGTACGATATCAAACACAAAACAAATCACGAGAATGAATGTAGTTCCTAATAAACCAAAACACTGTCCTACTGCCGCAAAAATGAAATCGGTATGTGCTTCCGGAATCGCAATAATATCCGCTTGTAATCCATGCCCGCTTAAACCGGCGCTTCCTAAAGATAATAATGCGGTATAGAGCTGATTGGAGCTTCCTTGTATATTTCCTTCTGGATCCAACCAGGCATCAATTCGAGCTAATCGATAATTTGAAAGAAGAGCTTCTAATAAATCTCTTTGAAAAAAATAAAGAAAGAAAAATCCGGCTACTGCACATAGAATAAGAATGCCGATGATCCATACATACTGTTTACGAATTCCTGAACATAAAAGTAGAATCAAGGTGTTTAGTAAAATGATGATCATAACACCGGTATCCGGCTGCAGAAAAATAAGAATCAGAGGTGGTAAGAGAACTTTTCCAATTTTTATTAAAAGTTCTAAGTCATCCTTATTTGTCGGATTTGGATGTTCCTCCTGATGTGTTGCGATGATTTTGGAAATCATCACGATCAGTACGATCTTTATAAATTCACTTGGCTGAAAGCTGGCAAAGGGCAAAGAAAACCAGGAAACCGCACCATTTATTTCATTCGCAAAAGGAAGATAAATACTTCCGGAACTGACAAGGATCAAAAGTCGTGAAATTAATAAATAGACTAAGCAGGCCATCAAAAAGTTATAAGCTTTTTTCATTAGAGGATAGATGGCTTTATTTTGCATAGAACAAAGAAAAAACATAGCGGTAAATCCAATGATATACCAAATGATCTGACGGAACATGTATCCATATCCGGAACCATCACTGATCAGATTGAACGCATTGTATAACGCAAAAAAACTTGTAAGTCCTAATAGGATCAACATGATCAGAAAACCTGTATCAATTCGAAATGTATGTTTTCCCAAAGTAATGGTTTGTTTCATCGCACAGCCCCCTTATCTGATTTGTATTAGTATATCATAGTTATGAATAAAACAAGGTCATAATTCAACGTAAAGTATTGTATTATAGTATTCATAATTAGTGTAAACCATGACTAAACCATTAGACGAGAAAATTAAACTGATAGTCGGTTGAGTAAAAAATATGGGAAGTGATAGGATGCAGGTGAACAATCAAAGGAGCAAGGATACAATGAAAAAAAACTTTTGGCACGATGATTGCGACTTTACGCAAAGAGAAAAAGTTGACACAGGCGGAAGTAGCTGAAATGATGGGTGTAACCGATAAGGCTGTATCAAAATGGGAAAGAGATTTATCTTTTCCCGATATTAATACCCTTCCAAAATTAGCGGAGTTATTTGATGTGACAGTCGATGAACTGATGCAGGTAAAAGTGGATACGAAAAAAGAAGAAAATACAAAAATTACCGAAACAATCAACCTGGTCTGTAAAGGAATCGCCATGGCTATGGGAATAGCAGTCGTTGTCTTATCATTGTTAGAAGAATTGGAAACAGAAAATGCCCTTCGCATGTTGGGAATAGGATTAGCATGTTTGGCAATCTCACAGTTTTCTTTAAACAAAGAATAGAAATATAAGGATGTCTGGCTGGTCAATTCTTTAAAAAGCTTAGATGTCCTTATTTATTTCTTTTCAATACTAAAATATTGTAAAGAAATAACGCAAAAAGTAATATGTATAATAAAACTATGAAGATGGCTTCAAGATTTAAATGTATGACTTGTTTAAACATATAGTAAAATTCATTCTTTTCAAGTCCGGGACAGAGATAATCTCTTTGAAGGGAAAATAAAAATGCCCATATTGGAGAAACGATGGAAAGAATAAACTGCAAAAAACCAGTAAGCTTATTTCTTTTAAAAAAGATCACGATACTAAATAAGAGACTCACAAAAAAATCCCCAGTAGAATAAACCATATATGAAAAAATCAAGTCTTGGATACATAAAATCACCTGTTATATTTATATTATACCAAAGAAGTAGGATATATGCTTATCGTTTATGATCAGGTAAAAACCGATTGATTGATTCGTTGAATTTTTGATTACTCTAAAGAAAGGTGCTGTAGATCTATAAGCAGAGTTTATAACGCAGAAAAATTTAAAACTGAACTAAAAATTGTTATAATAGGTGCATGGCAGAAAAAAAATATACACCGATGATGCAGCATTATATAAAACTAAAAGAAGAAAATCCGGAACCCATTCTATTTTATCGTTTGGGTGATTTTTATGAGATGTTCTTTGAAGATGCCAAATTGGCCAGTCAGGAACTTGATTTAGTTTTAACAGGAAGAAGTGCAGGGGTTGAAGAAAAAGTGCCCATGTGCGGTATTCCCTATCATGCGGCGAATTCTTATATACAAAGATTGATCAAAAAAGGATATAAAGTAGCTATTTGTGAACAGCTTTCCGATCCAGCTACATCGAAGGGTTTAGTAGATCGCGGAATTATCAAGATCATTACACCGGGAACTTATATGGATGAAAATCAGGATGCAAAGGCTTCTAACTATATGGCCAGTGTAACGGTATCCAGCTTTGAAATCGTTATATTGTATGCAGAACTGAGCACCGGTGAATTAAAATATCAAACCTTAGAGCGATCTTTGGTTTCTTTACAAAAAGCATTATTAGAACAGGAAGTCTGCGAAGTCATCTGTCCTTTGCATTTGGATAAACGCTGGAAACAGGCATTGGAAGAAATGGGGACTTGCACGATTTCTTATCAGAAAAAAACAGAGATAGATCCTAAAGATCTTGTCTTGCTTTCAGAGGATGCTTCGGATGTCCTAAAAATGACATTGGCACAGTTGATGGGCTATTTAAAAGAAACACAGAAGCAGCACATCGATCATTTTTTACCTGCAATCTGCATGAATAAAGAAGCTAATTTGATTATGGATTATGAAACCAAAAATCATTTGGAGCTTGTAAACAGTCAATCTTCCAACGATAAAGGATGCAGCTTATGGGATTTCATGGATCGATGTCAAAGTGCGATGGGTTCTCGTCTTTTAAAGCGATGGATCGAAATGCCTTTGTTGGATGTAAATCAGATCAATCAAAGGCAACAGTCGGTATCAAAATTGATTCAGGATTTTATGCTCAGAGAAAATCTCAAAGAGCATTTAATGTATGTATATGATATGGAAAGATTGGCTTCTCGTATGGCTTATGGCAATGCCAGCCCGCGTGATGTACTGCAGCTGGTAGCTACTCTGGAGCATGCCAAGCCCATCTTAGAACTTGCTTCGGCTTTGGAGAGTTATCCGGAATTTATGAATACACCTTCCTGTCAGGATCTGTATCAGTTGATTCAAGGTGCAATCGTACCAGATCCTCCTTTAACAATGAAAGATGGCGGTGTTTTTCAACAAGGCTACAGTCAAGAATTGGATGAACTCCGTGAAATCAGTGAAAAAGGTAAGAATTTTATCTTGGAACTGGAAGCCAGAGAACGTGAAAGAACTGGTGTTAAATCTTTAAAAATCGGATATAACCGTGTTTTTGGGTACTATATCGAAGTCAGAAACGGAAATTTAAGTGCCATCAAAGAAGAATTTGGCTATCATGCCAAACAAACATTGGCCAATGCGACGCGTTTTGTGACACAGGAACTTAAGGAAAGAGAAGAACAAATTCTTCATGCGCAGGAAGAAAAAGTTAAGCTGGAACAAACATTATTTAAAGAACTGTTGGATACGATCAAAGTTCGTCTTTTTGATCTGCATGCCTTGGCAAGCACCTTATCTACGATTGATGTTTTAGTTTCTTTGGCAATCCTGGCCTCTGAAAAAGGCTATGTTTGTCCGTCTTTTCATCCAGATCAAAGCGTATGTATCATAGAAGGAAAGCATCCGATATTAGATGCCCGTATGAAAAAGAAAAAATATGTATCCAATGACTGGATCATGAAAGATGAAGAATCGGTACAGTTGATTACCGGACCTAATATGGGTGGTAAATCTACGTATATGCGACAAAATGCTTTGTTGGTGATTATGGCACAAATGGGAAGTTTTATACCTGCCAAAAAGGCTGAGTTGCCGATCTTTGATCGAATTTTTACACGTATTGGTGCCAGTGACGATATCTTGACCGGAAAATCGACATTTATGGTCGAAATGATGGAAGCAAATGTGGCATTGCGATATGCGACAAAGCGCTCGTTGATCTTGTTTGATGAAATCGGCCGAGGAACAGCCACCTACGATGGTATGGCTTTAGCACAGGCAATGTTGGAATATATCAATGAAGCCATTCAGGCAAAGACTTTATTTTCGACACATTATCATGAGTTAACACAGTTGGATCAACAACATCCGGGAATTACGAATGTACATGTGGATGTAAAAGAACAAAAAGGAGAGATTGAATTTCGCTATCGAGTGGTTGAGGGAAAAGCCGATAAATCGTATGGTATCAATGTTGCGCGATTGGCGCATTTGCCAAAAGTAGTGTTGGATCGTGCCAATCAGCTTTTACGGGATTTTGAAAGCCAGGGTGTATCGCAGGATTATCAGCCCAGTCTTTTTGTCATGGATCAGGTAGAACCAAAAAAATCAGAGATTATGGAGCGCCTGCAAAATCTGGATGTTGATTCTATGACACCAAGAGATGCCCAGGATTTCTTATACGAACTGAAAAAACTGGCAGATGCCATTGAAGAATAAAAGGAGGATAAATGTCCAAAATTCAAGTATTAAGTGAACATTTAACGAATATGATCGCAGCCGGTGAAGTTGTAGAACGTCCGGCAGGCATTGTCAAAGAATGTGTGGAAAACAGTATTGATGCCGGTGCCAAAGTTATTGATATCGAGGCGTTTCAAGGCGGTATTGAAAAGCTGATCATTACTGATGATGGAAGCGGTATGGACTATGAAGATGCCCAAATGGCTTTTATGCGCCATGCGACCAGTAAGCTGCAGCAGGAAGAAGATCTATTCAATATCCATACTATGGGCTTTCGTGGAGAAGCATTGCCAAGTATCGCTTCTGTTGCCAAAGTAGAACTGCAGACCAATGATGGAAATCAGGGAACATTGATTCGATATCACTATGGAGAGCTTGTCACCAGGGAAAAGTGCAGCTGTCCGCTAGGAACAAGAATTGAAATCAGTTCGTTGTTTTTAAAGACACCGGCTCGATTTAAACATCTAAAAAGTATATCGTATGAATTTAGTATCATTGCCGATCTGGTCAATAAAATGGCTTTGTCTCATCCGGAAATTCGCTTTACTTTATCGCATGATGGACGTATCGTGTTTCAAACTTCCGGAAATGGAAATTTACAGGAAATCCTTTATCAGATGTATGGAAAAGAAGTGGCATCCAACGCGATTACTTTTGAACAAAAAAGCGATGATTTTCATATTTCAGGCTATGCCGTACAGCCAAAGATCAACCGGGCTACAAAATATTTTATGTTTATTACGATGAATACACGTCTAATTCGCAGCATTCCCATTCAAAAAGCAATTTTAGATGCTTATTCGCATTATATGCCTTCCAATCGATTCCCTATCGTAATTTTGGATATCAAGACTGATGCACAGTTGGTGGATGTCAATGTTCATCCGAACAAATGGGAAATTCGTTTATCCAAGCAAAGTGAATTGTTGGAGTTGATCAAAAAAACATTGATGGAGGCGATTTCTTCTTCTTTACGAACAGTCAAAGTTCAGCCAAAGCCAACGCCGGTCTTTGAACAACAACAGATCTCCTTTCCATATCCGGTAAGAAAAGAAGAAAAACAAGTTATTGAACAACCTAAAATACAACCGAAGATCAAAGAAGATCCTATCACAAAGGCTTTTGATACCTATCAAAAACCTATTGAAAACAAGGTGCAGGAGCAAGAAGAAGTCTATGTGGCACCGATCGAAAAAGAAGAAAAAGAGACGACAGTTGGTTATGATTTCTTTTGTCATCTTCGAGTCATAGGACAATTAAAAGAATCCTATATTTTATGTGAAAATGAAGAGGGCTTGGTCATTATCGATCAACATGCGGCACAAGAGCGATATCACTATGAACAGCTTGTAGAAAAACTCAGCCAGCCAACCACACAGACACAACCCCTTATGGTTCCGATACAGCTTCATGTTTCCAGTAATCTGGTAGCACAGGTGGAAAAAATCAATGAACAAGTCAGCTTTTTCGGGCTTTCTTTTGACGTTTTCGGAACGGATCAATTACTGGTTCGCGAGATTCCTTTATGGTTTCAGAATGTACATCAGGAAGATTTCTTTTATGATCTGTTAGATTATTTTGCGCAAAATCAGGAAGTCGATATGGAAATGCTTCGTAAACATGTGATTGCGACCATGGCCTGTCATTCTTCAATTCGTTTTCATAGAGCCTTAAATCAATCCGAAATGGAACAAGTCATCCTTGATCTGCAAAAGTGTAAACAACCATATCATTGCCCGCATGGCAGACCTACGGTCATCACCATGAGTGATAAAGATCTTAGAAAGGAATTTGAACGTGGATAAAGTTTTGGTTATTGTAGGACCTACAGGTATTGGTAAGACTTCACTTTCCATTCAACTTGCCAAAGAATTTCATGGAGAGATCATATCCGGTGATTCCATGCAGGTATATGATCAAATGGATATTGGTACCGCAAAGATCACAAAAGAAGAAATGGAAGGAATTCCCCATTATCTGGTGGGCATACAAGCTTATGATAAGCCTTACAATGTTAAGATCTTTCAGGAAAAGGCAAGGGAATCCATTCAAAAAATCCTTCAAAAAAAGAAGCTTCCGATCTTATGTGGAGGCACCGGTCTATATTTGAAGGCCGCCTTATATGATTATGTCTTTGAAGAAGAAACCTTTGATGAAGCTTATACGAAATATTTGGAAACACTTAACAATGATCAACTCTATGATTTGTTGAAGAGTAAAGATCCTTTATCCTGTGAAAAGATTCACCCGAACAATCGAAAAAGAGTGATTCGTGCTTTACAGATCGTCCATGAAGGTCCATCTAAAAGTCAAAGAGAAGCGCTTCAGGAACATAAACCTTTGTACGATATTTATTTTTTAGGCTTAGATATGGATAGAAGTTTATTATATGAAAGAATCAATCAACGCGTAGAAACCATGTTTGAGCAGGGGCTTGTACAAGAAGCGACAAGATTGTTTCAAGATCCAAAAACATGGAATTATACCAGCTTCCAGGGAATTGGTTATAAAGAATTTAAACCTTATTTTGTAGGAACGGAAACGTTGGATGGAGTCAAAGAAAATATCAAAAAGCACTCCAGACAATATGCCAAAAGACAATATACATGGTTCAAGCACCAAATGCCGGTGCATTGGTTTGATAAAGAGGATCCACAAATAATGACAAAAATCAGGGAATGGTATGATGGAAAATAAAAGAACAGAAGGACTTCTTGGAAAAGAAGCGGTCAATAGATTGGCAAAGAAAACCGTAATGGTCGTAGGATGTGGTGGTGTTGGTTCATTTTGTGTAGAAGCACTGGCAAGAACAGGTGTAGGAAATTTGATTCTGATCGATGCCGATGTTTTTGAACTCAGCAATTTAAATCGTCAGCTGCCGGCCACATTGGAAACGCTGGGAAAATATAAAGTCGATGTTTTAAAAGAGCGTATTCAAACGATTAATCCGGAATGTTGTGTAAAAACATATGCCTTCTTTTATGATTCGACAAAAGATGAAGAATTATTTTCAGAGTCGATAGATTTTGTGATTGACTGTATTGATTCCATTTCCAGTAAGCAGGATCTCTATAAAGCTTGTCTTCAAAGAAATATACCGTTTCTTTCCAGTATGGGGATGGCCCGAAAGAAAGATCCTACAGCGTTAAAAATCATGGACATTGAAAAAACATCGTATGATCCGATGGCCAAACGATTACGGATTTGGAAGCGCAAAAATAAGATACGAGATAAAATATGGGTGGTATCGAGTGTAGAAGCACCGGTTAAACAAGAACCGGATCAACCGCTTTACTCTATGATCTTTGTGCCGGCTACGGCTGGCTTGTTGTTGGCAAATGAATGTATTCAAAGACTTTTAAAGAAAGAAGGATAAGTTTATGAAGGATGTATTTATCATCAATCCCTATTCCGGAAAAAAAGAACAGTATGTTTTGATGCAGCAAATCAAAGAGAATTTTCAAGGGAAACGAATTATCATTGAAAAAACAAAAAATCCGGGACATGCACAGTTTATTGCGCAAAAATATGCCTTAAAGACAGAAGAAGAGGTTCACCTTTTTGTTTGCGGAGGCGATGGTACGCTTCATGAAGTGGTCAATGGAATGGCCGGCGCCAAGCATGTATATCTATCGGTATTGCCTACCGGAACAGGAAATGATTTTATTAAGAGTTTTCCGGCTCTTACTGCGCAAGATTTTTTAAATCTTTCTGAATATGAAAATCCGGTAGAAATGGAATGCGATCTATTAAAGGTAAATGGGGAGTATGTATTAAATACAGCTTCGATCGGCTTTGATGTTCATGTAGCTGATTATGCGAACAAATATAAAAAGTATATTCCGGCCGGAGGAATCATTCCTTATTATATGGGAATGTTGGCAAGTCTTAGAAAGCCATTAGGTCATACATATCGCATACAGATTGATGAAGATCATCTGCCGGAAGAAAAATATACCTTTCTTGTCTTTGCCAACGGGCAATATTATGGTGGTGGATACAGACCCTGTCCGAATGCTTTGTTAAATGATGGCATGATGGATATTTGTTTGATCAAAGATGTTAAGAGAACACAAATCGTATCGATGGCCAAGTTGTATGAAAAAGGAGAACATGTGCAATATCCAGAATTGGCAATGGTAAGCCAAGGTACAACTTGTCATGTAGATACTGAGAACAAAGAAATACTGATGAATCTGGATGGAGAAGTCAGAGCAGTAAAGAATCCTACAATTGAAATTGTATCTAAAGCTGTAAAATTATTATTACCTAATATTGAATAGAAAAGCTTTTAAGCTATTGAAATGTTTTAAATAAAATATTAATACGTTAAACATTAACATATAAATAAAGAAAGAAAGAGATTTTTATGAACTTATTGATTGCGATACTCTTTATTGTTGTAGGATTTATATTTCTTGTCAAAGGAGCCGATTTATTTGTAGAAAGTGCTTCTTCCGTTGCGAAAAAGTTGGGTGTATCTAGTTTAATTATTGGACTTACGATTGTAGCCTTTGGTACATCTATGCCAGAACTTGCGGTTAGTGTTACTGCAGCTCTTCAAGGTGCAAATGAAATTGCCGTAGGAAATGTAGTAGGTTCTAATATTATTAATTTATTAATTGTAGCCGGTGGCAGTGCTTGTATTTATCCAATTGTAGTCAATAAGACCATCTTAAATAGGGACTGGCCAATATCTATCATTGCGGCCGTCTTATTGACAATTATGTTAATAGATCAAAAGGTTTCTATTCTGGAAGGCGCTATTTTATTAGTATGTTTTGTGACTATGCTGGTTGTACAAATTAAACAGACAAAAAAATCAGAAGACATTCAGGCGGACACCAATGACTCTTTTAAAAAATTATTCTTGTTTTTAATTATAGGTATCGCCGGCATTGTGATTGGTGGACAACTTGTGGTAGACGGAGCAACAAGTCTTGCCCGTATTATGGGACTAAGTGAAACTTTGATTGGACTTACAATTGTAGCCTTCGGTACTTCTTTACCTGAACTTGTGACTTCATTGGTTGCAGCTAAAAAAGGAGAAAATGAAATTGCCATGGGAAATGTAATAGGCTCCAACCTATTTAACATTTTCTGTATTCTTGGTGTTTCTGCCGTGTTACATCCAATTGCAGTAGAAGCCACAGCTATTATTGATGCCTTAATCTTAGTTCTAGTCTCTATTGTATTCTGGCTTTTATGTAGGATACATAAATTTGATCGAAAGATTGGTGCATTTATGTTGATTACTTATTTTTCCTATATGATTTATATCATTATACGATAAGTTTTAAAATTATGTAGATAAATAAAGTGGATAAATATCTTACCTAAGGATATTTATCCTTTTTTATATACGAATTGTACTATAACGAATTTGTATTTATGCTTTTTCCATGCAAGAAGGAATAAAATAGTCTAAAATAAAGAAGAAAAGCAGGGAGGATTTAAGCATGAACGATAGAAAATGGAAAGACCAAAAAGAATTTCAAGCTTATTTTGATCAATTACATCCAGTAGATATAGCAAGTGAACTGGAAGATTGGCCAGATGAGCAAATCGATGCAATGTGTTCCTACTTAAATGATGAAGATTTGGCCAGTGTTCTTGATCAAAGTGATGACGATGAACGAATGGAAGTCGTGAAGCATGTTCATGATGATCGACTGCTTTCCTTGTTTCAATGGATGCCTAAAGATGAAATTGTTGATTTAATGGGAAATTTACCTATGGATCGAAAAAAACGCCTTTTGAATCGCATGAAACATGATGAACAAACCATCATTCGACAATTGTTACAATATCCAGAAGAATCTGCAGGTGGTATTATGACTACCGATTATATAGCTCTTCGGCTGGATTTAAAGATTTCAGATGCGTTACAGACAATTCGTGATATTGGTCCTAAAACAGAAGTTATTGAAACTCTTTATGTAATCAATGCCAAGCGAGAACTGATAGGTACTGTAGATTTACGAAAGCTATTGGCAGCTAATAAAGAGGCATATATATCAAGTATTATGGAAGCAGATGCGATTTATGTATATCCAGAAATGGATCAGGAAGAAGTCGCAAAACTGGTTGCCAAATATGACTTAAAGGCGATACCTGTTGTGAACGCTAATAAAGCTATCTTAGGAATTATCACTGTTGATGATATTATTGATGTTATTATCGATGAATATGATGAAGACTTACTGCAGATGGCAGGTGTTAGTAAAGAAGAAAGCATTGATACTACACTTTTAGAATCGATTCAAATGCGCTTGCCATGGTTATTGATAAATTTAGCAACTGCATTCTTAGCTTCATTTATTGTTAAAATATTTCAAACAACCATTGAACAAGTTGTGGCCTTATCAGCCGTAATGACCATTGTTTCAGGGATGGGTGGAAATGCCGGAACACAGACAATGTCCATTTTGGTACGTGATTTATCCCATGGTGATATTAAAGCAAAACGAGTGTGGCAGGTACTTTTTAAAGAAATTGCATTGGGTATAATTGATGGCAGTTCGACCGGTCTTGTGACAGCGATTATTGTATATGTGATGTACCATAATGTGTTCTTATCTTTAATTGTATTTTTAGCTATGATTGGTAATTTAGTTGTAGCTGGTATTTTTGGATTATTGATTCCCGTAACCATTTCAAAACTTCATGCCGATCCAGCCATTGCCTCCTCTATTTTTCTTACAACTGCAACGGATGTTTTGGGATTTTTTATCTTCTTAGGATTGGCCACACTCTTCTTGTCACATTTAATGTAGATTGTTCTATTTCAATAATCTTTGTATAGATTAGGCAGAATTAAAAATAATTTAAATCATATTTTTAGTTCTAATAAACAAGTCTATTTTATATCTGTCTTGATCCCATTTTTTTTCAGTATGATAAAGTGCATAAAAATGATGTAAAATGTTATGCACGATTCTACTTTTAAAAAGTATTTATTAAAGAAAATAATTATTTATCATCATTAAATATTAAATGTATGATGATTTAACAGATTATAAAAGTATCGTTTTTATGCAGCTGAATTGAATGCTTATTTTTATAATGAAAAATCATAACTTTTTATAATTTTCACTTAATTATTTGTTTTGTGAAATCAATAAATAATCTACAAACACGACTAAGCTTCTCGTTTTTTCTATATATAACCGCAAATTTCCAATATAATTCAGGTTCATCCAATGTAAAATATGTAATCTCTCCATTTCTATGGCATACATGTGCTCCTTCTTCTGGAACAAATACACATCCCATTCCGGCAACAGATAAATTAATCGCGGTAGTCAGGTTTTCAGTTCGCAATAATATATTGGGTTCGATGTTTTTAGCTGCGAAAAATTCTTGGATTTGGTATGTTAAGTTTTGACCATCTTTAGATAATATCAAAGGAAGTTGGTTAAATATGTCCAAAGGTGCTTTAGGATAACCATTTAAATTTTTTTGATTTTTTAAAATACTTTTAACATATGAATGATTTGTTGGAGCCCCTATTAAAATTTGCTCATTTTTTAATATTTCAATAGAAAATTTGTTATAGTTCATATCTTTTCCAATATTACATACCGCAAAATCTATATGTCCATTTAGAAGTTCTTTTTGAAAATTAACGCTTTTTCCTTCGAATAAATCAATTTTGATATTAGGATATTGTCTATTAAACTCCGGATATACTTCAGGAAGAAAACAGGCAGCACGCCAAAAGGCTATCCCCAGACGTATTCTTCCACTATTTCCTAATTTTATATCTTTTAATTCTTGTAAAATTTCTTTCTCATTTTTTTGTTCTTCTAGTAAAAATTCATAATAGCGTTCTCCAGAATACGTAAGCTTTAAGGGGGATGAATTATGATCAAATAATTCAACACCCAGACGTTTTTCCATTCTTTTTACATATTGAGATAAGGATGGCTGTGATAAATATAGTTTTTGGGCAGCTTTGGAAAGACTGCCTTCTTCAATAATTGTTAGAAAATACTCATTATTCGTGTTTTTCATTTTGATTTCCCTCGAAAATTCTAGTTAAGAAGATTATAACACTGTCATTATAAAGATAAAATTATAATGTTAAAGTTATAAAATGTTTAATAAATTTAGACATTGTACTTATATGTTGAATGAATTATTTTATAGATAACAAAACAACTTAGTATGCGCAGACTAAAATTTTGAATTGAAATTGTAAATGTTTAAATTAGGAGGTTTATTATGAGTCCAGCAGTTATTACGCTATTGGTTTTAGCGGTGATGGTTGCTTTATTTGTATCAGGTAAAGTTCCGTTAGGATTAGTATCCATGGCGGGTGCACTCTTACTTGCAATTTTAGGTGTTATTGATAAAGCGGATGTTTTTACTGCTTTTTCAGGTTCTACGATTATTTTGCTAGGTGGAATGATGATTGTCGGACAGGCATTATTTCATACAGGTGTGGCTGATATGTTGGCTAATACCCTTGTGAAAATGACAGGAGTTTCTGAAAATGGAATCATGATTGCGACTGTTTTGACAGCACTGATTCTTTCTAGTATTTGTTCAGGTGTCGGTGTTGTTGCGATGCTATTGCCCATTGTAATCGCTATGGCAATGAAAGCAAAGATTTCAGTATCCAGACAATTAATTCCATTAAGTTTTGCAGCCAGTGTAGGGTGCAATTTAACATTGATTGGTGCAGCCTCTAATGTTTCAACGGCAGGATTGATTGAAGATATGGGAATACCATTTCTGGGATTCTTTGATTTAGGAAAGGTTGGTATTCCTGTATGCATTGCATTTTTAGTTTATTTTTTAACGATAGGTAAAAAATTTTTGACTCCCGGTGATACATCCGATCCAGAATACTTAAAAGAATATACTGAAAAAGAGCCAGGCTATAAATTTAGTCCATTGAAGGGTACGATCTGCATCGTTGTATTATTGGCCTTATTAGTGGCAATGGTTTTTGCAGATAAAAGTTTTCCAATGTATTTTATTGCAGCATTAGCTTGTGTAATTTTGATAGCTACCGGCTGTATATCCGAAAAGCAGGCTATGAAAGCAGTGGATTGGCCAACACTTTTCATTGTTGGAGGAATGTCAGCTGTATCTAAAGCAATGAGTAGTTCAGGAGCCGGTGCAATGATTACTGATTTAGTCACAAATATGCTGGGACAAAATCCAAATAAATTTATATTTTTGTTGTTTGTCTTAATTCTAACTATGCTTTTAACGAATATGATGATGAACACATCAACAGTTGTTCTTGTTACTCCATTGTTAATACCAATAGCTGTTAGTCTGGGAATCAACCCTGTTGCCGTTGGTGTTGCTATCTGCGTAGCTGCATCTGCACCATTTCTTACTCCGGTGGGATCCGGAACCAATACTTTGGTTATCAAACCGGGAAATCTTGGTTTTAGAGATTTCTTTGTTCCCGGTGTTGGATTATCACTCGTTATTTTAGTAGTAAGTATGATTTTTATTCCAATGTTTTGGCCATTATAAATTCAGGAAAGGTGAAAATTAGAAATGAAAGCAATAGTAGTTGATAAGGATTATGGTTCGGCAAAACCGGAAGAAATCGAAAAGATTCGTAAAATATATACAAGTCAAGGAATAGAATTTGAAGCCTGTCATTTTATTTCAGAAGATGAAATCATACAGGGATGTAAAGAAGCGGATGCCATCTTATGTACGGGCAATCCACCCATTACTAGAAAAGTTATGGAAGCATTACCAAAATTAAAATATGTTCAAAGATTTGGTATTGGTGTAAATTCCATTGATTTAGAGGCAGCTTCAGAATTGAACAAAATTATTTTAAATATTCCAGGATTTTGTGCCAAAGAGCTCGCCGATCTATCATCTAGTTTCATTTTAGGTTTAATACGTAATACAGTCTATTATGATCGAGAAATTCGGAAGGGAAATTGGCCCAAGTGCCAATACTTACTTCCTTTAGATCTTAGAGAACTGACATTAGGATTATATGGATTTGGCTCTGCCGGACAACATTTATATCAAACGATTCATGGTGGATGGAAAACAAAGACAATTGCTTGTGATCCTTATCTTCCAGAAAATATTAAAGAACAGTATTCTGATATTGAATTTGTTGATTTTGATACTTTGGTTAAAGAATCAGATATTATTTCTATTCATGTAGGTTTAACAAAGGAAACCAGACATATTTTTAACAGGGATGTTTTTAGACAAATGAAGAATAATGCCTTAATCATTAATACGGCGAGGGGGCCAATCATTAATCAGGAAGATCTAGCGTGGGCACTTGAAAATGGTGAAATACGGGGGGCCGGACTGGATACGGTTGAAAAAGAGCCTATTGATCCTAAAGATCCGTTACTAAAGATGGACAATGTGATTTTATCTGCTCATTGTGGTTCCTATGGAGTCGGTGCAAAGAAGACACAGATCGATACAGTTTGTACATTGATCCCAAAAGCGATATTTGAGAAAAAATTGCCTGCAAGAAATGTAGCGAATAAGAGCGTTATGAAAAAATCGTTAGGAATAAAGTTTTTTTAAAGGAGTGTATGAATAATGAGTATTGGGAATATTATAATCAAAGATTTTAAACGACCGGATCCGGATCTGGTAAAAAAATTTGAAGGGATGCCAGTTGCAAATATTGATGACAACATGAACCGTACAGCTGCAATTGATGCAGGTATTAAACCTATTGGATATAAAGGATCGATGGTAGGTACTGCTTTTACTATTAAAGTTGCACAGGGAGACAATTTAATGTTACATGCAGCTATGGATTTGGCCAAGCCGGGGGATGTTATAGTAATCGATGCTGGAGGCTATACAAATAGAGCAATTTTTGGAGAACTTATGGCAACTTATATGAAGGTTCGAGGTATCAAGGGAGTGATCTGTGATGGAGCTATTCGTGATTATGGAGGATTGGCTGCTTTAGAAAATTTTAGAGTCTATGCACGCGGCGCTAATCCGAATGGCCCCTATAAAAATGGGCCGGGCGAAATAAATACTCCGGTCGTTGTAGGAGGGCAACTTGTTCATCCAGGAGACATCGTTGTAGCCGATGATGATGGAGTTTTATTTATTCGGCCAGAATATGCAGAAAAGTTAGCAAAAGCAACTAAAATGGTAGAAGAAAAAGAATCGAATATTATGAAGCACATTTTAGAAGATCACACATATATCCGCCCATGGGTTGATGCGAAAATTTCAGAAATTGGAACAGAGATTAAATAAACTGTTTTAAAATAGAAACAAAAGGATAGATACAAGACTCTCTTTTGAGAACCATACTTGTTTCTATCCTTTTTTCTAATCAAGATTTTTGTCTTTTAAAATTTGATGGATATATGATTTTGCGATGGCTTTCGCAATTACTTTTTGGTTTTTGCTTTGTTGAAGATCGGTACACTCCTGATAATTGCTCATATAGCCAGCTTCAAATAATAAAGAAGGAATAGTTTGTTCGCTGACAACATATAAAGGATATTGTTCAACAAATAAAATGCCACGATTGTACTCCCATCCGCTTTCATCTAATTCTTCAGCGATGTTTTCTGCGATTGCCTGAGAAGTTGCATCGTTTTGGCGCACATAGCTTTCGTAGCCAAAAGCACCCGGATCTTCATTGGAATTCATATGAATGCTCAGATAGTAGTCTGCTTTGTTCTCTTGTGCAAATTGAACACGTGCTTTTAGATCCTCTTCTTCATTTTCGGGCCAGGTAATCTCATCACTGTCTCTTGTATAGATGATTTTAATTCTAGGCTCTTCCTTTTCTATCTCTTTGCCAACGGCTAACGCAATTTCTAAATTGATGTCTTTTTCATACGATCCATCGGCACCAATCGTTCCTGCATCATATCCTCCGTGACCGGGATCAATACAAAGTGTGGCAACTGTTTCTACAGGCTCATCACTCTGCGTATCCTGATTTATATGGAGCCAGGAAAAAACGCCAATGATACAACATAGGCATAAAATTACCAGCAAACCGATTTTAACTTTTGGTTTTAATCTTCTTTTTTTAGACATGCGCTTAGTATATCATCTTTTTTTTACAGAAAGCAATTTTCACACGAAGTCACATTTTTTAATAAAACGTTATTCAAACAAAGCCGTTCCGATTCGAACCATGTTGCTTCCATGCTCGATCGCAATTTTATAATCATGACTCATTCCCATAGACAATGTATCAATCTGTGGATAAATAGCTTTCATTTCTGTATAGAGAGAGTGCATAGCTTCAAACTCTTTGGCTACCAGATCCATATCTTCTGTATGGGTGGCCACACACATAAAGCCTTTTACCTGAATATGTTTTAAAGTGCTGATCTTTTCTAAGAAAGAAGCGGCTTCTTCATAGGCAAGTCCTGTTTTTAAAGGATCATTGGATATTTTGATCTGCACAAGAACTTTCTGAACCAGATCTTGTTTTGAGGCTTGTTTTTCAATCTCTAAGGCTAACTTTTCAGAGTCTAAAGATTCGATCATATCAACTTTTCCGATAATGTATTTGACTTTATTGGTCTGCAGATGGCCGATGATATGCCATGTGTAGGCAGGATCATACTTTTCAAGAAATTCCTGGACACGATTTTCACCAAATGTTGTAAGTCCGGTTTTAGCCATTTCATCGATCTGTTCTTTTGTTCTTTTTTTCGACACCGCAACAACCTGCAGATTTTTATAACTTTTAAGTTCTTCAATTAACTGTGTATTCATTGTACAACCTTCTTTCGAGTATCATTATAGTTCTTCATTTAGAAGAAAGATAGCTGTTTTTGTCTTTGCTTAGACTCTAGTAAAGGTGGAATGCTTTGAAGAATGGAAATCAGGGCAGAGGAATCCTGCAGCCAGGCACGACATAGTTTTTTATCTAAGATCAACGGCATGCGATTGTGTATAGAATTAACCGAAGGATTGGCTTTTGTCGTCAATATCACAAATTGATCGTTTTCATAAATTCCTGCCATATACAACATTTGATCAGCAAGATAAAACGAAGCCTTTTCTTTTAGTTTTGTCCATTCATAATAACAAGTACAGGGAACAATACAACGATTTTTATAGATCGTATTTCGAAAAGAAGGCTTTTCCAATATCGTTTCACTGCGAGCATTGATCAATAAAGATTGTTTTTGCCATCCAAACCGCATAATCTTTCCCTGTATTCTTTGATTGGATGTGATCCAGGTAAAGGCAGGATCGGTTGGTCGAATCAAACCTTTTGGAATCGAAGGAAGAAGCGATTGTTTTTGTAGGGTTTTGGCATCTTTTTCATCCACATAAAATTGTCCACACATCGTATCACCTTTTTGATTAAACCTAACAGGAATTCATGAAATTTTCAAGACAGGTGCAGTGTTATACAAGTATTCATGAACTATAAAAGAATCAAAATTGAAAAGATGAATAGGAATAGTTTGGCAATTAGGTAAAGTGATGTGATAAACTAAAGGAGATTCTGATCAAAAAGAGTCAGAATTAGAGAAAAGGAAGATTTACACTAGGTTGGTGACAATATGAAACAAGGTGTTTTTATTACATTGGAAGGAAATGACGGTGCCGGTAAAACGACGGTCTGTATGGGATTGAGAAAAGAATTAGAGGCAAGAGGGTACTCGGTTGTTTATACAAGAGAACCGGGAGGATCCAAGATTGCGGAGGAAATACGAAATATTCTTTTGAGCGATGAAAATGAGAATATGGATCCCAGAACGGAAGCGTTGTTGTTTGCCGCAAGTCGTCGTCAGCACCTGGTAGATATCGTACTTCCGGCATTACAGGAAAAAAAGATCGTGCTATGTGATCGGTTTGTTGACTCCAGCCTGGCTTATCAGGGATACGCAAGGGAAATAGGCATTCCGGAAATCTGGGATATCAATCAATTTGCGATTCATGATTGTATGCCTCAAAAAACCATCTTTTTAAAGGTGTCGATGGAAACCGGACAAAAACGAATGAATCAACGAGGAGAAAAAAATCGTCTGGATAATGAACAAAGTGATTTTCATAAAAAAGTGCGTCAAGGTTATGAAACATTGATTCAGATGTATCCAGATCGAATCTGTGTCATCGATGCAGAGCCGGAGCCTGAAGTAGTTCTTCAGTCCGCTTTACATGAGGTTTTGAAGGTGATTCAAAGCTATGAATAAGGAACAGTTAAAGAAAGAACAGCCGGTCGTATATCAAACCCTGTCAAACGCCTTAAAAAGAGATCATCTGGCCCATGCTTATCTATTTGTCGGACCTAAAGGTAGTCCTAAAAATGAGATGGCTGTGCTGTTGGCACAAAGCTTGGTTTGTCATCATACGGACAGCGATGGTTTTGCCTGCCAGGAATGTGATGTCTGCCAGCGTATTCAAAAAGAAGAAGCCATTGATTTTAAGTGGATACATGGTGATAAAAATCGAATCAAGAAAAAAGATATTTTAGATTTACAGTCTTTTTTTGAGGCTACCAGTGTGGAAATAGAAAATCGAAGGATCTATTTTTTAGAACAGCTTGATCAGGCAACACCGGATGCTTCCAATTCACTTTTAAAATTTTTGGAAGAACCTAGACCGGGAATTTTTGCGATCATCAGTGCCGATGAAAAATCAAATGTATTGCCAACGATTCAATCACGTTGTCAATGGATTCAGTTTCGACCGGCATCCAAGCAACACTTTATAACAATGTTGGAAGAAATGACGGATACTGAAAGTGCGAAAATGTTGGCACAGTTTGGTTATACGATGGAGCAGGCTAAGGAAATCCTTGCCTGGCCGGACTTTGATCTGATCAAAGATTCTGCTAAGAAATATACGATGAACTGGGATGATCTTTCTATGATTCTTTCCATGCAAAGAGAAGTGTTTGTCGCAAAGTCAGAACACATGCAGAAAGAAAAGATTCGATTTTGGTTGGAATGTGTACTGTATTATACAAAAGAAAACAAAAAGGGCATTCCATTATCCAAACAAATTCGTATTCAGGAAATCCTTATTGAAGGAATGGATATGCTTCGCCGCCCGATTGAACTCGCGTTATTTTTAGATAAACTGTATAATCAGATAAGAAAGGTTGTGATATCTTGAAAAACAACGAGACTCAAAACGAAAATCGTAAATATAAATATATTGTTTATATCCAGTTTGAAGAATCTAAAAAAGCCTATACTTTTGGCTCCGATATACCTTATAAAGAACAAGATATGGTCGTTGTAGAAACGGTTCGTGGAAAAGAGCCGGGAAAAGTTTGTTCTGATTCCATCCTTTTCGATGCCAAAAAAGTAAAAGGAGCCTTAAAACCGGTTTTGCGTTTAGCTACGGAATATGATCTGATTCAAAAGAGCGAAAATGATGAAAAGGCTAAAAAAGCGATGAAGATCTGTCATCAGTGCATCGAAAACCTGGAGTTGGATATGCATCTGATCAGTGGTGAATATACATTGGATCGTTCTAAAGTCATCTTTACTTATGTCAGTGATGATCGTGTAGATTTTCGTCAGTTGTTAAAAGATTTGGCTGGTCAGTTACACTGTCGCATTGAGCTTCGTCAGGTCGGACCTAGAAATAAAGCTAAAATGGTTGGTGGTTTGGGAAACTGTGGAATGGAAACTTGTTGTTCGCGATTCCTTACCGACTTTGAAGCAATTTCCATCAATATGGCTAAAAACCAGCTTTTGGCTTTAAATATTCAAAAGTTGAGTGGACAGTGCGGAAAGCTGATGTGCTGTCTGCGTTATGAAAATGATGAATATACGAAGCTGCGAGAAGGCTTGCCAAAGATTAATTCACAGATTACTTTTGAAGATACTCGTTATCGCATTACTTCGATGAATGTTCTTCAAAGACAGGCAAAGTTAGAAAATAAAGAAGAAGTTCGTTTTGTTTCTTTTGATGAGCTTTGGCCGGATAGGAAAAAGAAAAATGAAAAGGCAAAAAAGCTTCCAAAACAATAATTCAACTTTGTATTTAGTGCCAACACCGATTGGAAATCTGCAGGAAATGACACCAAGAGCATTAGATGTGCTAAAACAGGTGGATGTGATTGCGGCAGAAGATACTCGCAATACAAAAAAGCTTTGTATGGCATATCAGATTCAAAAGCCTCTGATTTCTCATCATGAACACAATCAAGCTACCAGCATTCCGGAAATTTTGAGTTTGTTAGAGCAGGGAAAACAGGTAGCTGTCGTCAGTGATGCGGGTTATCCGTTAGTTTCAGATCCGGGGCAGAGACTGGTAAAAGAAGCGATTGAAAACGATTTTAATGTAGTTTCTTTATCTGGTGCCAATGCGGCCACCAATGCTTTGGTAGCCAGTGGTTTATCGACAGAGCATTATTTGTTCTATGGTTTTCTTGACAATAAGAGCAGTCGCCGAAAGAAACAACTGGATGAACTCAAGGATTTTCCATATACGATGATTTTCTATGAAGCGCCTCATCGAATTGAGGATATGTTACAGGATTGTTTAGAAGTATTAGGCAATCGAAATATCGTCTTAGCGCGTGAGCTGACGAAAGTG
The DNA here is from genome assembly GCF_052121255.1 of Faecalicoccus sp. LCP19S3_E2. Taxonomy (NCBI): domain Bacteria; kingdom Bacillati; phylum Bacillota; class Erysipelotrichia; order Erysipelotrichales; family Erysipelotrichaceae; genus Faecalicoccus; species Faecalicoccus sp. LCP19S3_E2. Next base: position 60,814 of record NZ_JBQKEP010000007.1, read on the forward strand.
TATGAGGAATATATACGAGGAACGATAGAAGAGGTTTTAGAAATCGTATCTTCTTTAAAAGGTGAAATGGTGGTCTTAATCGAAGGAAAGAGACAAGAAACAAAAATCTTTGATATGAAAGCGGCACTTAAACAAGTACAAGCTTTAGTGGATGAAGGAATGAAAACCAAAGAAGCTGTCAAACGGGTAGCACAGGAAATGAACGGTTCTAAAAATGAACTGTATGAAGCGTATCATAAACAATCTTGATCTTGCGAAAGCAGGATCTTTTTTTGTATAAGGGATGGAAAAATGCAATTTTTGAGGTCAAAATGGGGTGGAAAAATGCAAGAAGATTACAATTTTATTTCGAATTTATCAAAAATCCAATAAAATGAGCTGCATAACTCAATATTCTATACATGTATAAGGAAGAAATAATTAAAATCATTGAATAAAGGGATGTTAAAGAATCTTTGCGTGACAAATTGACATGATTTTACCATACTGTAATTGAAGGAAGGTGATCTTATGTCAAATCTTTCTCAAAATATCCGTAAATATAGAGAACAGAAATCTATGTCACAAGAAGAATTGGCGCAAAAGCTTTATGTGACAAGACAGACCATATCTAACTATGAAAACGGAAAAACAGAACCAGACTTAGATAGAATTGAAGAAATGGCTGTACTGTTTGATGTGGACGTTCAGGAACTTCTACAAACAAAAAATAAGTATCCATTCCCCAAAAAGAGATTCATTCTATTGATTTTATTAGCTGCTGTTTTGGTAATTTGGATGATTATTATATCTCATGACATAGATCAGATGAGAAAATATTATACGGTGCCATGGTCATTCTTAATTCTATGTCCGTTTGTGGCTTGTGTCTTATTATCCGGTATTGGTTATCTGATTGGTGATGTATTGACGGAAAGTCGGCTGTTGAAACGGGTATCAATGCCTTTATGGGTACATCAAGTGTTTTTGATCTTAACAAGTTTGATCTGTATAGGACTGATTATTTCTATATTGATGTATAGTTTTTACCATGTGTTTTATATCGAACTTCAAATACAAAATACAAATCAATGGATATCGTAGGGGTTTGCGTTTTGGAATCAGGTGCGCGCAAATATCATGGTGATGTTTAGTTTTCATCCTTTATTATATGGCATTTTTCCGATATTGGGATTCATATGTTCCTACAGCAAGAAAGTTGTTTCTAAAAAAAGAAATAAGTTGTTCTGTAGAGCGTTTATATTTTATGAAATCTGAATATCTTGTGGAAAAGGTAGAAGTTATGATTCCTAAATATGTTATCAGCATGGATACCATGGATTTTTCAAGAAATGGAATCCATCATATGAATCTACTGGATTTTTTACAGGGAAAACCTGTATAATCGTTTTCGAAATGAGGGATGAAAATGAAAAAGATAGGAATCACAACGTCACAGATTATTATGATGGATCCATCTTTATGTGGATATAAAAAAATGAATGTGACCACAACGTATGTACATGCTGTACAAAAGGCAGGCGGACTTCCTGTCATTATGCCATGTATTTGTTCGGAAGAAGAAATGAAACAATATATCGAGTTATGCGATGGCTTTGTCTTGATCGGTGGTATGGATATTGCTCCGATTTTATACGGTGAAATGCCGCATGCCAAGTGTGGTGCTTATGATTATGATGTTGATGTATCTCAGTTGGCTTTTACTAAGCTGGTAATTGAATCAAAAAAACCGACACTGGCGATTTGTCGAGGAATGCAGCTGGTTAATATTGCTCTGGGAGGTACTTTAATTCAGGATATTCCTTCTTTAAGTGATGCAATCAACCATGCCTTTGATTATGATGGCAATATCGTTCATACCGCATCACTGGATAGGGACGGTGGCTTATATAGACTGTTACAAACTGATACGATCGCAATCAACAGCCTACATCATCAGGCTGTGGGTAAATTAGGTCAAGGTTTACATGTAGATGCCAAAGCACCGGATGGAATCATTGAAGCTATCAGCTTACCAGAGCAGCCACTATTAGGTGTACAGTGGCATCCGGAAATGATGGTGGATACTGATCCTTTGATGGCAAAGCTGTTTCGCTGGGTCACTGAACACTAAAATGTGCAAATCTTCTTCAAAATAGTCATTGTATTGTAAAGAACCTTCATGTAAAATAACGTTGCAGGAAGTTTGTTTTTTGGAGGTCTTACTTATGGTCTTAAGAAGATTTACAAAACTGAAGAACATGGACTGTTTTAAGCGTGCCTAAAAAAGGTGCGCTTTTTTTGATGAAAGAGAGGACAAGAAAATGGACACAAAAAGAGTTTTGATCGTGATGGGATCACGCAGTGATCTGCCAAGCATGGAAGGCTGTATGAAACAGTTGGATGATTTTGGGGTAAGCTATACAGTACGCGTGTTGAGTGCGCATCGTACACCGAATGCCGTGATCGAATTAAGTGAACAGGCGGTAGAAAATGGAGTACAGGTGATTATTGCGGCAGCCGGAGGTGCAGCTCATTTGGCAGGTGTATTGGCAAGTTCTACGCCGTTACCGGTGATCGGTATTCCGATTCAAACCAGTGCTTTAGGCGGTATGGACTCTTTGTTGTCCACAGTACAGATGCCTCAGGGAGTACCGGTGGCGACCGTTGCCATTGGGAAAGCCGGTGCTCGCAATGCGGCCATCCTTGCATGTCAGATGATGGGCTTAGCCGATAAAGATCTTCAACAGAAGATCGTGGATTTCAAAAAAGCGCAGGCTGAAAAAGTATTGGCCGATTCTGTCGTAGAGTAGGAGGACGCATGAATACACGAATTTTTGTACGAAAGAAGGAACAGTTTCAGGTTGAAAGTGAATCGCTTTGCCATGAATTAAAGACTTCTTTAGGATTAAACGATGATTTTAGTTTGGAACAATACAATATTTATGACATTTTTGAAGCGGATGAAAATGATATTGCTCTTTTAAAGAAAAATGTCTGCAGTGAAGTAGTCACCGATGAAGTGTTGGATACTGTTGATCTGGAAGGAAAGACGTATTTGGCTTATGAATATCTTCCGGGACAATACGATCAAAGAGCTGATAGTGCCATGCAGTGTTTGATGTTGCTCAACAATAAACAAAGCGTGCGTATTCATTCGGGAACATTACTGGTATTCTCTGGAACGATAGATGAAGCACAGTTGGAAAAGATTACGCAGTATATCGTGAACCCGGTTGAAGCTCGTGTTAAAGATCTTTCTGTTTTAGAAGATGATCAGGATGTAGAAGTCGCAGAAGTACCGGTATTGGAAGGGTTTATTACATTATCTAAGGAAGAGTTAGAAGCCCTTCGTCAAAAAGAAGGTTTGGCGATGAGCTTTGATGATATCGAACATGTGCAAAACTACTTCCGAGATGAAGAAAAACGTGACTGTACGATGACCGAATTAAAAGTGTTGGATACGTATTGGTCGGATCATTGTCGTCATACGACCTTTGAAACAGTGTTGGATTCTGTCGATTTTAAATTGTCGACTTTAAAAGAACAGATTCAAGCTTCTTATGAACGATATTTAAAGCTGCGTGAAAAGGTGCATGGCAATAAAAAAGAACAAACTTTGATGGATATGGCCACGATTGCCGGTAAATATCTTCGCAAGGAAGGCAAGCTGGATGATCTGGAAGTCAGTGACGAAATCAATGCCTGCTCGGTTGAAATCAAGGTTGATGTCAACGGACAGGACGAAGACTGGCTGTTGATGTTTAAAAACGAAACACACAATCATCCTACAGAAATTGAACCATTTGGTGGGGCTTCTACCTGCATCGGTGGTGCCATTCGAGATCCATTGTCGGGTCGAAGCTATGTATATCAGGCTATGCGTATTACCGGTGCCGGAGATATTACCAAACCGATCGAAGAAACGATGGAGCATAAGCTTCCGCAGTCCAAAATTTCAAAAACGGCGGCTCATGGCTACTCCAGCTACGGAAACCAGATTGGACTGGCCACCACATTTGTCGAAGAAGTCTTTGATGAAGGCTATGTCGCCAAACGTATGGAAGTCGGCGCCGTTGTCGGTGCAGCTCCGAAAAGCCATGTGAAACGAGAAAAACCACTGCCTGGCGATATCATCGTGTTGATCGGTGGCGCAACAGGTCGTGATGGAATCGGCGGTGCTACCGGATCCAGTAAAGAACATAATGAAACATCCTTGGAAAAATGCAGCAGTGAAGTGCAAAAGGGAAATGCCTTGATCGAACGTAAGCTGCAGCGTTTATTCAGAAATCCAAATTGTACAAGACTGATCAAAAAGGCCAATGACTTTGGGGCCGGTGGTGTCAGTGTGGCTGTGGGTGAATTAGCCGATGGTCTGGATATCAATTTGGATGCGGTACCTGTTAAATATCAGGGCTTAGATGGAACGGAACTGGCGATCAGTGAATCACAGGAGCGTATGGCTTGTTGTATTGCGGCCAGTGATTTTGAAGCCTTCCAAAAAGAAGCCGAAAAAGAAAATCTGGAAGCCATCAAAGTGGCCGATGTTACGGATACCAATCGTCTGGTGATGCATTTTAGAGGCAAAACTATTGTCGATATGTCCAGAGCTTTCTTAGATACCAACGGTGTTCGCCAACATCAAAACGTAGAAGTTGTGGAAAGTACCTATGATGAAAAACCATTTGCACCAACACATTCTAACTTGATCGATACGCTGCAGGATCCCAATGTGGCCTGCCAGATCGGTTTAAGTGAAATGTTTGATGCCTCGATCGGAAAATCAACCGTTCTGATGCCATTTGGTGGTTTTTATCAGCTGACACCGGAAGAAGGAAGCGTACAGAAACTGCCGGTCTTTGGCATGACGCATACTTGTTCTTTGATGACTTATGGCTATGATCCAAAATTAAGCAAATATTCACCATACTTAGGAGCAAGCTATTCTGTTGTGGAAGCTTTGGCTCGCATGACCGCTTTGGGTGCCGATTATAAAACGTGTCGTTTATCCAATCAGGAATACTTTGAACATTTAGGAAAGGATCCTGAAAAATGGGGCAATCCAATGCAGGCTTTACTGGGATTGATCGATGCCCAGCTTGCTTTTGAAACACCAAGTATCGGTGGTAAGGACAGTATGTCCGGTACCTATAAAGATATTCACGTACCGCCGACATTGATCACCTTTGCGGTTACGACCGAAAAAACAGAAAATATTATTTCAGCCAGCTTTAAAAAGCCGGGTAACTATGTCTATTTGATCAAACATGATCCAAAAGAAGACCATACACCAAATTATGAACAGTTAAAGGATAACTTTGAAGCAGTTCGTAAAAGGATGCGGGAAGGTAAGATCGTTGCGGCCAGTGCCGTTAAATTTGGTGGTATCGGTTATGCGATTGCCAAGATGGCTTTTGGAAATAAACTCGGTGTTGCCATTGAAAGCAATGAAGATCTGTACGGCTTTAACATCGGATCGTTGATTGTAGAAACAACCGAAACGATTCAGGATCTACACTTTACTTTATTGGGAATTACCAATGAAGAAAAACGCATTGTGTTAAATGGCGAAAGTGTAACAATCGATGAGGCTCTAGAAGCTTGGATGAAGCGTTATAACGAAGTGTATCCGGTTCGTGTCGATTTAGGAAAAGAAGTATTGGATACACCACTCACCGAAGCAAAAGTACCACAATCTAAAGTGGTTGTAGAAAAACCGGTCGTGGTTATTCCGATTTTCCCGGGACAGAACTGTGAATACGATACAACACAGAAATTTGAAAGAGCTGGAGCCGAGGTTCATCAAGTCGTCATCAATAATCTTACGGTAGAAAACCTGCAAAGAAGTATTGATACGCTGGCGGATGAAATTTCCAAGGCGCAGATCTTAATAATCGTCGGTGGATTCTCCAGTGGAGATGAGCCGGATGGTTCGGGTAAATTTATTGCCAATGCCTTACGTAATCCAAAGATCTGGCAAGCCATTTGTACGATGCGAGAAAACGATGGATTGATTCTGGGAATCTGTAACGGATTCCAGGCTTTGATCAAAGCAGGTCTGCTTCCATACGGAGATATTGAAAAACTGGATGCCTCGAATCCAACCTTGTTTAGAAATAATATCAACCGTCACGTTTCCCATATCGCCAGAACGCGTATCACTTCAAATAAATCACCGTGGTTAGCTTCTATGAAACCGGGTGAAATTCACAGCGTGGCCATGAGTCATGGCGAAGGAAAGTTTGTGGCTTCTGCCGATGTGATCGAAAAACTGGTACAGAATGGTCAGGTGGCTACGCAATATGTCAATGAAAAAGGGCAGCCGACCATGGATGGTTTAGATAATATCAATGGTTCTACGATGGCTATTGAGGGCATCTTGAGTGAAGATGGAAAGATCTTTGGTAAGATGGGGCATAGCGAACGTTATGAACCGGGTCTGTTCCAAAATATTGCGGGAAACAAAGACCAGAATATATTTGAAAACGGTGTGCGTTACTTTACGCATAAATAGGATTGTCTATGAAACAGACAAATGTGATTCAAGATTCTTCGGGAATCTTAGGGATCTTTGGCAGTGAGAATGCGGCCAACAGTGCGTATTATGGTCTTCATGCGATGCAGCATCGAGGGCAGGATGGTGTCGGCATTGCGGTATCTAATGGAGAAACCGTTTCCTGTATCAAGGGATTAGGGCTGTTATCGGAAACGATATCCAGCGCTTCCCTACAGGATTTAAAAGGTTCGATTGCCATAGGACAGGTTCGTATGGCGACAACCGGCGATTCTCAGCTGGAAAATGTGCAGCCGATCATGGTTCGAGCCCATCAGGGACATTTTGCGATCGTCACCAGTGGCATGATCACCAATGCGATCACACTAAGAAATCAGCTGGAGGAAGAAGGATTGATCTTTCAGGGAACCAGTGATGCGGAACTGATCGCCCATTTGATTCAGATTCATCCGGGTAAATTTGTCGATAAGATTCGCGGTGTAGTGCAGATGATCGAAGGGGCGTATAACTTTATGATTGCCACAAGGGATTCTTTGTACGTGATGCGAGATCCCTATGGCATTCATCCCTTAAGTATGGGAAAAAGCGAACAAAGCATGATTTTCAGCAGTGAAACCTGTTCCTTTGGTATCTTAGGCGCTCATTTTGAACGGGAAGTCAATCCCGGCGAACTGCTCTGTCTTTGTCCGGATAAAGTGGAATCCATACAACTGGTTCCAGCCCACAAGGAAACAACATGTGCCATGGAGTATGTGTATTTCTCTCGTCCTGACAGTATTGTCAATACACAGACGGTACATGAAGTGCGTACCCGTTGTGGAGAAGCCTTGGCAAGACAGGAGGATGTACAGGCAGATATGGTTATCGGTGTACCGGATACCGCTACCTCGGCAGCTGTAGCCTATGCACGTGTATCAAAGATGCCGTATGAGATTGGCCTGATGAAAAACCGGTATATCGGTTCGACCTTCATTCGACCGACCAAGCAGCAGCGTCAGGAAGGAATGCGCGTTCGTTTAAATGCGATTTCTTCGGTCTTGAAAGGAAAACGTGTGATCCTGGTCGATGACAGTATCGTCAAAGGATCAACGGCCAAGCGCCTTTCGGTATTGTTGAAGGAGGCGGGGGCCAAAGAAGTGCATTTGCGTATCGCATCCCCTAAGATCAGTTATCCCTGCCTGTATGGAACAGAACGTACAAGACAGGAAGAACTGGCGGCCTATAATTATACCGAAGAAGAAATGTGTGCTTTGTTTCAGGTGGAATCCATTCGATTTTTAAGTTTAGAAGACTTTAAAAAGTGTATTCCCGATACAAGCTGTTTAGCTTGTTTTAACGGAAATTATTCCGCAAAGCTTTGCGATTATAAAAAAGAGATAAAGGAGTAATGTATGGCAGAACAATATAAAGAAGCGGGTGTCAATTTAGAGGCCGGATACGAAAGTGTTCGTCGTATCCAATCTCATGTAGCCCGTACCAAAGTCAAAGGCGCCATTGATTCATTGGGTGCTTTTGGCGGTATGTTTGATTTGAGTGTTTACAATTTAAAAGAACCGGTACTGGTATCTGGTACTGATGGCGTTGGTACAAAACTGATGTTGGCATTTGAAATGGATAAGCACGATACGATCGGAATCGATGCGGTAGCCATGTGTGTTAATGATGTGTTGGTGCAGGGAGCCAAACCTATCTATTTCTTAGACTATATTGCGGTCGGACAAAATAAGCCCGAAGTCATTGAGCAGATTGTTAAGGGTGTGGCCGATGGCTGTGTACAGTCTGCTTGTGCTTTGATTGGTGGCGAAACCGCAGAAATGCCAGATATGTACGATGTAGATCACTATGATTTGGCCGGTTTCTGTGTCGGGGTTGTCGATAAAAGTAAACTAAAAGATTCCCGGAATTTAAAAGTGGGCGATGTATTGATCGGCTTGCCAAGTACTGGTGTACATTCCAACGGATTCTCTTTGGTGCGTAAGGTCTTGTTCAAGGATAATCATCTGGATGCACATGCGACTTATGAGGAATTGGATGGTCAGGTGTTAGGCGATGTACTTTTGACACCGACAAAGATCTATGTCAAAGCTGTATCCTCTCTATTTGATCAGGTGGATATTCATGCGATGAGTCATATTACCGGCGGTGGTTTCTATGAAAATGTACCGAGAATGTTAAAAGAGGGAATGGGTGTTCGTATTGATACCAAGGCTTTCCCACGACCTAAGATCTTTGATTTCATCCAGCAAAAAGGAAAAATCGAAAATCAGGAAATGTACAATGTCTTTAATATGGGTATTGGTTTTGTGATGGCAGTCGATCCAAAAGATGTACAAAAGGTGCAGGATGCCCTGCAGGCCATTGGTGAAACCAGCTATGTGATCGGCGAAGTCACGGACAGTGGCGAGGTTGATGTACAATGGTAAACATTGCGGTTTTTGCCAGTGGATCGGGAACGAATTTTGAAACCATTCTTCAACATATCGAGGATGGTTCGCTTCCGGTACAATGCCAATGTCTGATTGTGGATAAAGAACAGGCATATGCTCGTACACGTGCCCAACAACATCAGATCGAGGACTACTATTTTAATCCGAAAAGCTATCCAAACAAAGAAGCGTATGAAAAGGATATTCTAAAAGTACTAAAAGATAAAAATGTGGATTTGATCGTATTAAGCGGTTATATGCGCTTTATCGGCAAGGTACTTTTAGAAGCCTATCCGAAAGCAATCATCAATCTGCATCCGGCCTATTTACCAGAATTTCCAGGGGCTCACAGCATTCAGGATGCCTTTGAGGCCGGTGTATCTCAAACCGGTGTTACGGTGCATTATGTAGATGAAGGTGTCGATACTGGGCCGATCATTCGCCAGGAGCGTGTACCGATCGATCCAAACTGGAACCTGGAAACATTGGAAGAGCATGTACATGCCATGGAATATGACTTGTTCTGGCAGGTCATCAAAAGTGTTGCCGAAGAAATGGAGGGAAAGAAATGAAAAGAGCATTGGTCAGCGTGTCTGATAAGACAGGCTTAGTAGAATTTGTAAAAGGATTAGTGGATTGTGGTTATGAGATCATCTCGACCGGAGGAACCAAAAAAGCATTGGAAGAAGCAGGATTAAATCCAATCGGTATCAGTGATGTAACCGGTTTTCCGGAAATTATGGATGGACGTGTAAAAACATTGCATCCAAAAGTGCATGGAGCTTTACTTTGTGTACGCGATAATTCCGAACACGTCAAACAGTTACAGGAATTAGGCATCGAATATATCGATCTTGTTTGTGTAAACTTATATCCATTTAAAGAAACCGTACAAAAGAAAGGTGTAACCCACGAAGAAATCATCGAAAACATTGATATCGGTGGGCCAAGCATGTTACGAAGCGCTTCTAAAAATTATAAGAGCATCACGGTTGTCTGTGATCCAAAAGATTATGATAAAGTCTTAAAAGAAATTCAGGAAAATGGAGATACATGTCCGGTAACTCGTGAATTTTTGGCAGCTAAAGTGTTCCGTCACACGGCTCGTTATGATGCGATGATTGCCGATTATCTGACCAAGAAAACCGGCGAGGAATTCCCGGAAAGTTTAACCATTACTTTTGATAAGGTACAGGATCTTCGCTATGGAGAAAACCCACATCAGAAAGCGGCTTTCTATAAAGGTATGAATCCGCAGTACTCTTTGGCCAATGCGACACAGCTTCATGGTAAAGAACTTTCCTACAACAATATTCAGGATGGCAATGCGGCTATTGAAATCTTAAAGGATTTTGAAGGTCAGTGTGCTGCGGTTGGCTTAAAACACATGAATCCATGTGGTGTAGGCATCGGTGAAAATATCGAAGCGGCCTGGGATAAAGCATATGAAGCCGATTCTGTCAGCATCTTCGGTGGTATTGTTGCGTTAAATGATACGGTAGAAAAAGGTTTGGCGGAAAAATTATCCAAGATCTTTTTGGAGATCATCATCGCACCGGACTTTACACCGGAAGCCTTGGAAATCTTAACGCGTAAAAAGAATATTCGTTTAATGAAGCTGGATACGAGATTGTCTGTGAATACGTCTTTGAAATATACGAATGTCAACGATGGCTTGCTGGTACAGGAAATGGATATGCATCAGATCAAGGGAGAAGATCTGCGTTGTGTGACAAACCGAAAACCAACACCGGAAGAAATTAAGCAGTTGTTGTTTGGATGGAAAGTTGTCAAGCATGTGAAGTCGAATGCGATCGTATTGGTTAAAGATGATATGACGATTGGTGTCGGTGCTGGCCAGATGAATCGTGTCGGTTCTGCCAAAATTGCGATCGAAGAAGCCGGAGAAAAAGCCAAAGGTTCGGTTATGGCCAGCGATGCGTTCTTCCCGATGCCGGATACAGTCGAAGAAGCCATCAAAGCCGGTGTAACAGCAATCATTCAGCCAGGTGGATCCATTCGTGATCAGGACAGCATTGATGTCTGCAACGAACATGGCATTGCGATGGTCTATACCGGAATCCGTCATTTTAAGCACTAGTAAAATACTAAAAAATGGGGCAATGTATTGCATTAAAATAGGAGGCGGCTATTTGATGTAATACATGCCCCTTTTACTAGTACAATGGTCAGAGTTGAAAAAAGCTTGTTTGCTCTAACTCTTTAATTAAAGAAAAATTGTCTTTGATTAAGATTCCATTTGTAAAATTATCAATTAGTTTTTGTCTTTTCCAGATTGGATGAATATATAATTCTAGGATTTTTAAATCCTGGATTTCGTCTTTTCGTTTCATATATCTTTGGATACTTGATGAATAAGAAGTTGATTTCATTCCTAGTGATGAGATTTCAGCTTTTAGCCATTCCTCATAGATTTTATTATATAAATCATTGTTAGAAAAACTATCAAAAACGGTTCTTATTGATTTGAATTTATACTTTAATAGTAGCGGTTTTAGTGCAAGCCAAACAGGTAGGTCCATTAAAATATTAGAGTGTGAATCAATATGATTAGGTTCAAAGCCATAATCAATAAATTTTTTGATTTGTGCTTCTAGCTCTTCGCGTACTGCTTCAATTTCCATTTTGAATTCCAGATTAGTGTATTCTTCAAAGTAAGTTTTTAAAGGAGAAATTCCATATGAACTTTTGTTCATATAAGCAGGATAATAGTTTAATTTGTCTTTGTTTACATATTTCTTAAGATTTTTAATTTTTTCTGTAAGTGGCATTTCTTCAGACAAGTTTAGATGTAGTCCAACAAGATGATTAAATTTATTTTTAAAAGATAAATTTGCTCCTTCATCAGAGAACTTGGAGTTTACTACAAAAGTCGTTTGAGTACAATATCCCATTTTTAAGGCTTTAGTAATTCCTAGATTTGATTCGTGTGTTAAGCCTAAATCATCAGCATTAATAATTAGTTTCATTAAATTTCCTCCTAATATATTCATATTTTATATAGCCTAGAAAAATATATAGTTTCATATTATTTTTGGAAATTAAGAAAATGTTGAAACTATATATTTTTTTAATGCATATATAATTTGAGTATGGAGTAAGATTGTTATATTTGGACTTGCTAAACTAAAAAGATTAAGAGAGGAGGATAAAAATGCAAAATTTTATATTGAGTGAGAGATATAAACAGATTATCATATGTCTTTTATCTAAAAGTGATATGAATAGATATATAAGTAGTGATCAGTTAGCAAGTGAAATTTATTTAAGTAGAAGTACATTGGTTAAAGATATTAAAAATTTAAATAAATATTTACAATATTATAATTTGCAAATTAAAGGCGTAAACAAGCTTGGATATATATTAGAAGGTAATGAGATAAATAAGAGATTATTTATTATTAATGAAATATTTGAGGTGTTTATGGAAAGTTTAAATATCTCTGAATATCATTTCTCAAGAAAAATAGAATATCTAATAAAGAAATCAGAAGACCATTATTTTATAGATACAAAAAAGTCGGATTTATTTAAAAAGTGTTTGATTATTACGGTGCTTAGGTGTCAAAAAGGAATACATATTACTAGGCCTATAAAGAACTATATGAATCAATTTCAAAATATAGAATGGGTCGAAGATCTTAAAAATTATATTTTTGAAGATTATAAGGTGAATTTGACTAGATATGATACAGATTTTCTAATCTTTCCTTTTAATCTTGGTGATTTTAAACTGTCACATTATTATGAAGGAAGTGTGAGTTATATTTTGGATAGAATGATTAATGAAATATACAAAGAGTATCAATTCTATCTTGATAAAAATTTTATCAACAATGAAATATATACGCATTTTATTTATATGATTAATAGGAGTATTTTTAAATCCCCTATAAATATTTCTATCGATGAAAAAATAGAATTGAATTATCCTTTTGCTTATCAGATAGCTAAAAGCGCATGTGTTTATCTTGAAAAGGAGTTAAACACTCATATTTTTTATCAAGAAATAGGCTTTCTTGCTTTATATTTTCAACTGGCCATAAGAGCGAAATATGATGCTCCTAAAATAATAGGAATTATCAAAACGCCAGAAACATCTATGATGAAAATAGCAGAAGACAAAATGAGAGAAATGTTCAAAGGGGATTGCGAAATTATTGAAGTCAATCTTTCTGATGTGGGTAGTTTAGATATCTCCAAGTGTAGTGCTTTAATTTCTGCATTTCCAATTGAAGAACAAACAAATATTCCTGTTATTCAACTAAATAATATTTTTGATAATGACTATATTGAAAAAAGAGTAGATGAAGGACAAAGACAAAATCTGATACGAAATATTAATGTTGATTATAGTCCACATTTTGTTTTAGAAGATGGAGAGATAAGCTACGAAACATACGTATTTGAGATTTTGAACCGAATGAAGAATGAAGGAAAGGTTAATAATGATTTTATAAAGAAAGTCATAGATACAAAAAAAGAAAAATTTGGATCGGACTACACTTTTTTACCGCATGGTGTTAATAAAAAGTCAATGAAATTTATAGTTGATTTAAATATTATATATTCTCAAGAAATTAATAAAGTACTCTTTATTACTGTACTAGGAATACCAGAAAAGGTAGAAGATGAATCAAATTATTTAATAGTTCAAATTTATGATTTTTTATTTCATGTCATACATTTATTAAATCAAGCAAGTAAAAATCAAAGCATTTATTCAATACTTGAAGAAATTAAGAGAGAAGGAATTATAAATGGATAAGAACTTCTTAGTTATAGGAATTATGTTTTTTGTAGCTTATATTTTCCAGTTTATTTTTACTTTATTACAAACAAAAAATATAACGAATACATATTTAATGCTGTCAAAAAAATATAAGGGTAATTATTACATTGGAATGAATAAACGAAAAAAAATAGGCCTAAATTCCATTGTAATTATTGTTGTAGATCATTCTATGGTTATTAAAGAGTTGCATGCAATGAAAGGAATATTCGTAACTTCTAGAATGAAACCAATCATAGTGAAAGGAGAGATAAAAATAAACGAGCTGTCTAATGAAAAAGAAATTTTGGAAAAGAAATTAGGTAAAAAAGTTTATATGGCATTACAAAATGCTGCTGAGAATATTTTGGATTGTGTATAGAAGGAGTTGGACATATGGACGCAATTGTTGGATTTGCTGAAGGTTTTATTCAGTTATTTAAGGCTGGTGCTGATACATTGGTTGGTAATGTAACAGGAATGCTTCCTCTATTAGCTGTAATCATTACCTTAATGAACGCGATTATGGCATTAATTGGGGAAGAAAGAGTTACTAAAATAGCTAAATTTGGTGGAAAGAGTGTATTTATTAGATATACGATTATGCCGGTTTTGTTTACATTCACAATGGGATCACCTACAAATTTTTCAATGGGAAAATTATTAGATGAGAAGCATAAACCTGGGTATTGTGATTCTTTAACAGGTATGGGACATCCATTCACAGGACTGTTTCCACATACTAACCCTGCTGAATTATTTGTATTTATGGGAATTGCTACAGGGTTACAGCAGTTAGGGTTGAATACAACTGAATTTGCTGTTAGAGCTTTAGCGGCAGGAATTATTTTAGGGTTATGTAGAGGAATAATTACTGAAAAAGTATATTTTATGATGTTAAAACGTAATAAGAATAAGCGTTCTTCTGAGGATGTAGAGTAGGAGTAAGGTTATGGGAAATATATTTGATAAGTTAGTAAACATTGCTACGAAATTCGGAAATGGTTTTGGGAATGTAACTTCAGTTTTATATCAAGCTGGTAGAGATACGGTTGAAATGATTCTGAACACAGTCTTACCTTTCATGATTTTTGTATCTGCCTTAGTTGGTATTATTTCAACTTCGGGAATAGGTGACATTATTGCTCATGTTTTATGTCCATTGGCAGGAACATTACCAGGGTTATTTGTAATCTCATTCATATGTAGTATGCCTTTTTTATCACCAATCTTAGGGCCCGGAGCTGTTATAGCACAAGTTGTTGGGGTTTTAGTTGGTACAGAAATTGGAAAAGGTGGAATAGCTCCACAGTTAGCTTTACCTGGGTTATTCGCTATTAACTCACAAGTTGCTGCAGACTTTTTACCAATTGCATTGAGTTTAGCTGATGCTGAGCCGGAAACGATTGAAATCGGAGTCCCTTCCATACTTATGGCACGATTAGTTACAGGTCCTTTAGGTGTATTAATCGGATATATTTTATCTTTTGGTATGTATGCATAAGGAGGTCTTTTAAATGTCAAAAAAATTGGTTATATCGAAGGGTAGCGGAGGATATGGCGGACCGCTTGAAATTCCATTAGATGGAAGCAAAAAATATGTAATGTATATGACCGGTGGAGGAGAACCGACAGTATTACATAAAATCGTCGAATTGAGTGGACTAGAACCAGTGAATGGGTTTAAAACGAAGGTTCCGGATAAAGATATTGCGATTGCAATCGTAGATTGTGGAGGCTCGGTTCGCTGTGGTGTATATCCTCAGAAAAAAATTCCTACTGTAAATATCAGAAACACTGGAAAAGCTGGTCCGTTTGCAAAATTTATGACACCGGATATCTATGTATCCGGCGTTATTAAAGAAAATCAAATTGAAGTAAAAGAATTTTGAGAATGTGATAAAAATGGAAACTAAATTTGAAGCTAAAATTACTAAAATAGGTATGAGAGCAGAGGAGTTTCAAGATCAAAACATGATTCTTCTGTTTGGTGATATTGCCCCAGAGGATTTAGAAGATTATTGTTTTATATTGGATTCCCATTATCTGAAAAAAAATGTATGTATTGGAGATATTCTCTTTATAGATAACTGTAAATATGAGATTACCGGAATAGGGGATGTTGCTAATCAAAATCTAAATAGTTTAGGACATATTACTTTAAACTTTGGGAATACATCTGAAAAAAAAGATTGGCTCGGGGGAAGTATTTATTTAGAAGAAGATCTCAAAAATAAATTGCATCTTGGCTCAAAAATTGTATTTAGTTCCAAATGAAAACGATGAAGTAGGAAGAAAGGATACGATATGAAAGTTGTGATAACGCCAAGAGGATTTGCTAAGTATGGCTTAGCTCAGATAGAGTGGATGAGATCAAAGGGGTTAGACGTACATTACAATGACACAGGATTAGCTTATACACATCAGCAATTTTTAGAATTAACTAAAGATGCAGATGCAATAATTGTTGGTGTTGATACTATGAATAAGTCCATGTTAGAAAATGCAAAAAATCTAAAAGTTATCTGTAAATTTGGAGTTGGAACGGATAACATTGATTTAGATTATTGCAAAGAACATAACATTTTTGTAGGTAGAACTGTTGGATCAAATTCTAAATCTGTAGCTGAGCATGTCATTGCAATGATGTTTAATGAAGCAAAGAATCTTTACGGTAGTTTGAAAGAAGTTAAAGAATATAAATGGCAGAAACCAACAGGACGAGAAATCAGCGGAAAAAGTCTTGGAATCATTGGATTTGGTATGATTGGAAGATATTTGGCTGATTTTGCCAATGGTTTAGGAATGAAGGTATATGCATACGATGCACTTGAAATAAAAGAAGAGGATGTTTTAAAGCACCAAGTAACAGTATGTAGTTTTGAGGAAATTCTCAAAAATTGCGATTATATTTCTATACATGTTCCTTTATTGGAATCTACCAAAAGTATGATTTCAGAAAAAGAGTTTAAAATAATGAAAAAAGAGGCCTGTTTAGTTAATGCGGCTAGAGGCGGAATTGTTGATGAAGAAGCATTATACAATGCATTAATACAAGGTGAGATCCGAAGTGCCTGTTTTGATGTATATAGTACAGAACCACCGGCACAAGGAGATAAACTTCTTAAATTATCTAATTTTTATTTAACTCCACATACAGCGGCACGTACGCAAGAGTCTGAGAAAAGAACTTGCAAAATGTCATCAGAGATCATAGTTAAACATTTATTGGAGGAATAAAATGAAGAAAGATGTAGAACAATTTATACGATTAGTAGACGAGCAAATGAAAGGAGTTTATAAAAATATAGATTTTGAAAGTATTGAAAAAGCTGCAAATTTAATTTTAAAATCCGAACAGCAGGGAGGAAGAGTTCATGTTACAGGAATAGGAAAGCCTGCTCATGTAGCTGGATATATTGCTAGTCTCTTGTCTAGTACAGGAACTAGTGCATATGAATTACATGGAACTGAAGCTGTGCATGGAAGTTCAGGACAAGTAAAACCTGGAGATGTAGTGATTTGTATTTCTAATAGTGGAGAAACCGCAGAGTTACAGGCAACAGTGCAAACATTAATTAAGAATGGTGCTTACATTATCAGTTGTACTCGAAATGAAAAGTCAACTTTGGCAAAAGAATCTGAAGTATGTTTGAAGGCCAGGGTAGAAGAAGAGGGAGATGTACTTAATAAACCCCCAAGAGCATCTGTATTGGCAGAAATCTTAGTTTTACAATGTCTTAGTGTTACTTTACAATCTTATAAAAATTTAGATTTAAAGCACTATTTAAAATGGCATCCAGGGGGAACTTTAGGACAAAGTATTCGTGATTTGGAAGAGGGAAGGTTGTAAGTATGTTTGAAGGAATTATTACACCGATTGTTACTCCAGTTAATAGGGATGAAAATCAATCTATTAATTTTGAAGCATTAAAAGATTTAATTGAGCATTTAATTTCTCATGGCGTAAAGGGTATATTCCTTTTAGGAAGTAACGGTGAGTTTCATGTAATTGATGAAGAGGAGAAAATTGAATTAGCTAGGCAGACAATTAAAATTGTGAATCATAGAGTGCCGGTTTTTGTAGGGACTGGATGTTGCTCTACTAAAGAAACGATTCGTTTATCAAAAAAAATGGAAGAATTAGGAGCTGATGCTTTATCCGTTATTACTCCATACTTTTTAAAACCGTCTGATGATGATTTATATGTACATTACAAAGCAGTAGCTGATAGTGTAGACATCCCGATTATTCTTTATAATATCCCCAAAGCAACAGGGTGTCCATTAAGTCCTGAATTAGTTGATAAATTAGCTGATATAGACAATATCAAAGCCATTAAAGATTCGAGTGGAGAATTAGACAGATTAGAGGCATATGCTAAAATTGCAAAAGAAAAAGACTTTGAATTGTTAGTGGGAAGCGATTCAAAAATCACTTATGCATACAATCTTGGAGCGACCGCAGCGGTTGCAGGAACAAGCAATGTGATTGTAGACACATTAGTTGGTTTGGACCGAGCTTTACGTTTAGGAGATGAAGAACAAGCAATTCAACTACAAAAAGATATTGATGTCTTAAGAAGTGTATTAAAATTAGGAACTGTACCAAGTGTTATTAAACGAAGTTGTGAATTGGCCAATATAGCGAAAGTAGGGCCGGCGAGACTGCCTGTGCAAGAGCTAAGCAAGAAAGATGATAAAAAGATTTTAGAAATGTTGAATTATTATCAATTAGTATAGATTTAAAATTAAGCAAGTCAAGTGAATCAGTTCAAACTTGATTTGCTTTTTATATAGGTCATATCAATAGAGAAAATAAAGGGTTTCTGCTATGGTAATATGGCAAGGAGACTCTAATTGTATGAATATTATTAAACGTGATAAAACCATTCAACCTTTTAATGTAGAAAAAATTAAAATTGCCATCAAAAAAGCATTTGCCTCTTTACATTCTGAGATTGATGAGGCGGTATTGGATCAAATCGTGATCGAAATACAAGATGAATTTCAGTCTCGCAACCAGACACCGACAGTTGAAGAAGTACAGGATTTAGTTGAAAGAGAGTTGATGAAACACTCTTTTTATGATGAAGCGAAAGCTTATATCTTATATCGATCCCAGCGCGCAAGACTTCGTGAACAGATCGCTCAGTTTGAAAAACTTGTTTATAATCCGGCTGTGTCAAAAATCTTGATGCAGGTGGAACGTGAATTTGGCTATGATCTATCGACTTTGTATCAGAAGTTTAAGACTTTTTATAAAGCAGAGGATTCGCAAAAAGAAACAGAAAAAATGTTGGTTCGTGCCTGTGTGGAACTGATTTCCATGGAACAGCCGCAATGGGAAATGATTGCAGCTCGTTTCCAAAGTGAATTCCTTCATCAGGAAATCAAAGCTCGTATGTTAAAGTATGGTGTCCATTCTTTTGCGGAAAAGATCGCTTATTTAGAAAAAGAAGGCTTATATGGTGATTATATTCGTCAGGCTTACAGCAATTCGGATATTAATGAATTAGAAGCGTATATCAAAGAAGAAAGAAATGATTTGTTTACCTATTCAGGTTTAGATTTATTGATCAATCGTTACTTGATTCGCTCTCATAGTGGTGAGATTTTAGAAAGTGTACAGGAGATGTTCATGGGTATTGCGATGCATTTGGCTTTGCCGGAAAAAGATCGTGTATTCTGGGCTAAACAAATCTATGATATTTTAAGTGAATTGAAAGTCACGATGGCAACGCCAACCATGTCCAATGCGCGTAAGCCATTCCATCAGATGTCAAGCTGTTTCATTGATACCGTACCTGATTCTTTAGATGGAATCTATAAATCTATTGATAATTTTGCGCAGGTATCGAAGCATGGTGGTGGTATGGGTCTTTACTTTGGTAAGGTTCGTGCCAATGGTAGTGATATTCGTGGCTTTAAAGGGGCTGCCGGTGGTGTTGTTCGCTGGATCAAGCTGGTCAATGATACCGCTATTGCCGTCGATCAACTAGGGGTTCGCCAGGGGGCAGTGGCTGTCTATCTGGATGCCTGGCATAAAGATTTACCGGAGTTTTTACAGCTTCGTACCAACAATGGTGATGATCGTATGAAAGCACACGATGTCTTTCCAGCTATCTGTTATCCGGATCTATTCTGGCGCATGGTCAAAGAAGATTTGGATGGCACATGGTATCTGATGTGCCCGCATGAAGTTTATACCATCAAAGGTTATCATTTGGAAGATTCTTATGGAAAAGAATGGGAAGAGAAATATTGGGATTGTGTGCAGGATGATCGAATTCATAAGCGCACGATCAATATCAAAGACTTAGTGCGTCTGATCTTAAAATCTTGTGTGGAAACAGGAACGCCGTTTACCTTTAATCGGGATATCGTCAATCGTGCCAATCCAAATCCGCATCAGGGTATGATTTATTGTTCAAACTTATGTACGGAAATTGCGCAGAATATGAAACCGATCCAGCATTTGCCTAACGAAGTGGTTCAAATCGATGGACAGGATGTTGTCGTAGAACGCTATGTACCGGGTGATTTTGTCGTCTGTAACCTGGCGAGCTTAACGCTAGGGAAAATCGATGTCAAAAACGATAAGGAATTGGAACATATCGTATCGGTTGTCATTCGTGCTTTGGATAATGTC
This sequence comes from Faecalicoccus sp. LCP19S3_E2, assembly GCF_052121255.1. Taxonomy (NCBI): domain Bacteria; kingdom Bacillati; phylum Bacillota; class Erysipelotrichia; order Erysipelotrichales; family Erysipelotrichaceae; genus Faecalicoccus; species Faecalicoccus sp. LCP19S3_E2. The sequence goes on from NZ_JBQKEP010000007.1 coordinate 81,177, forward strand.
ATCGATTTGAATTATTATCCGATTCCTTATGCCAAATTGACAAATCACAAAGTACGTCCGATTGGTTTAGGAACCAGTGGATATCATCATATGTTGGTCAAGAACGGCTTCCGTTTTGAAAGTGAAGAACATCTGGAATTTGTCGATCAGCTCTATGAAAAGATTAATTATTATGCGATTCGTACGAGTATGGAACTGGCAAAGGAAAAAGGAAAATACGAGATTTTTGAAGGAAGTGACTGGGATACCGGTGCTTATTTCACAAAACGAGGTTATACATCGGATGCCTGGAAACAGCTGCAAAAAGAAGTGCATCAAAACGGAATGCGTAATGGTTATTTATTAGCCATTGCCCCAACGAGTTCAACATCCATCATTGCGGGAACCAGTGCATGTTGTGATCCGATCATGAACAAATTCTTCTTAGAGGAAAAGAAAGGCTCCATGATTGCCCGTGTGGCACCGGATTTAAATCAGCAGACTTTCTGGTTGTATAAGAATGCGCATTTGATTGATCAGACATGGTTAGTTAAGGCAGCCGGTGTTCGTCAGCGTCATATTGATCAGGCACAATCGGTAAACTTGTATATCACAACAGAATTTACAATGCGTAAGCTTTTGAACTTGTTTATACAGGCATGGGAAGAAAATGTAAAAACGTTGTATTATGTGCGCTCTAAATCACTGGAAGTCGAAGAGTGTGAGAGCTGCAGTGCATAGGAGGTCATATGGAACAATTACAGAAAAAGGCATTATTTAATGAAAACGGCGATATTGAAGTCACAAAACGTCGTATGATCAATGGAAATACGACAAATTTAAATGACTTCAACAATATGAAATACAGTTGGGTATCGCAATGGTATCGTCAGGCGATGAACAACTTCTGGATTCCAGAAGAAATTAACTTATCACAGGATGTCAAAGATTATCGTTCATTAAAACCGGCTGAAAAGACAGCTTACGATAAGATCCTCTCTTTTTTGGTCTTCCTGGACTCCTTACAGACAGCAAACCTTCCCAATGTTGGTGAATACATCACGGCCAATGAAGTCAATTTGTGCTTGTCTATTCAACAGTTTCAGGAAGCCGTGCATTCTCAAAGCTATTCATATATGTTAGATTCTATCTGTTCTCCACAGGAACGAGATGATATTCTTTATCAGTGGAAATACGATGAAATCTTATTGAATCGAAATAAATTTATCGGTGATTTATACAATGCGTTTCAGGAACATAAAGATCCTTTCCATTTTATGCAGATGATCATGGCGAATTATATCTTGGAAGGAATTTACTTCTATTCCGGATTTATGTTCTTCTATAATTTGGGACGTATGGGAAAAATGCCGGGAAGTGCCAATGAGATTCGTTACATCAATCGGGATGAGAATACGCATTTGTGGCTATTCCGTTCGATCATCTTAGAACTTCAAAAGGAAGAGCCGGAATTGTTTACACCGGAGCGTGTTGAAGTGTATCGTGCCATGTTGAAAAAAGGTGTGGAAGAAGAGATCAAATGGGGCAAATACGTCATTGGTAATGATATTGAAGGTTTGACTATGGAAATGGTAGAAGACTACATTCGCTATCTGGGAAATTTCAGAGCCCATAGTTTAGGCTTTGAACGCTTGTATAAAGGCTATGACAGTGAACCGGAAAGTATGAGCTGGGTATCGATGTATTCCAATGCAAATCTGATCAAGACTGATTTCTTTGAGGCCAAGAGTACAGCCTATGCCAAGAGCAGTGCGATTGTTGATGATCTATAAAATCTGAGGGGTTGAAGCTTTGTTTCAACCTCTTTTACTTTTTAGTTGAGATTCCCTTCAAATCGAGGTATATTATTAAGGTATCGATCTTATCGGGATGTAGCACAGCTTGGTAGTGCGTTTCGTTCGGGACGAAGAGGTCGCAGGTTCAAATCCTGTCATCCCGACCATGAAATAACAGTCGTCTGAGGACGGCTTTTTTTGTAAAAGGAAAGGAACATAATGAAAAAAGGAGCAATCTTTGATATGGATGGCTTGCTGTTTGATACAGAAAAGCTATTTGATATCGCATGGCATAGAGTGGCAGATAAACATGGTCTGACATTGACACAAGAGTTTTTTAACACATCACGTGGAATCAGCGGGGATGTAATGTTCAGAAATCTTAAAAGTTATTTTCCAACAAAGGATCCAAAAATTTTATTGAATGAGTTGTTTGAAAACACAGCAGAATTAACCAGGCAACAGGTGCCACTTAAAAAAGGTGTTTTCGAAATATTATCATTCTTTAAAGAAAATGGAGTGAAAATCTCCGTTGCCAGCAGTTCTCCATTATCGATGATACAAAATAATTTACAAGTCTCAAAAACGTCTTGTTATTTTTATGTAGTCTGCAGTGGACAGGAAGTAGAACATGCCAAACCATCACCAGAAATATTTTTATTGGCAGCGAAACGAATGGGAGTCGATGCCAGGGATTGTTATGTTTTTGAAGATGGAATTCATGGGGTACATGCCGGAGTGAATGCAGGATGTACAACGATCATGATACCGGATATGCTAAAACCAACGCAGGAAATATTAAATATGCCGGTGCACATCTATAAAGATTTATTACAAGCAAAAGAAGCCATTGAAGCAAAGAAACTGTAAAATGTATCTTATAGATATAGTTTTACAGTTTCTTTATTATTTAGATGAAATAATAGTATGTCCTAATTTATGAAATATCTCACGGGTTTCTTTAACGTTATGTGACATATTATCATAATCTTTCATGGCTAATGCTAGAAATATAGTATCTTCGATCATCGTATGAATCACTGTAGATGTTTGGCTTGCTAATCTAAGATTATTTTCAATGACAGAGGTATATAATACAATATCGGAATTTTTGGCCAATTTTGTGCATCCATATTGAGTGATTGACAAGACTTTGGCACCTCTATTTTTTGCAATTTCAATCATTTCATAGTTTTCTTTTGATGAACCAAGAGCAGAGAAACAAATAAATAAATCATCTTTTTGTAAATTGGTACATGCTTCAAGACGAAGATGCATATCAGAGAAAAAAACACTATTTATATTTAGGCGCATTAGTTTAACTTGAAAAGATTCAGCCATTAGCGAACTAGCCCCCATACCACTTAAAAAAATTTGTTTATTATTTTGAGCGGCTTGGTAAATGCAATCTACAGCTTTTGACAAAGAATCATCCTCTAGAGTGGAAGAAGTGCTTTTGATAGATGAAATGGTGAATGAAGCTAGTTTTAGGTAAATATCTTTTGGACTGTCATGGCTATCCATATTGATTAAAGTTCCACTAATAGGATCTGATACATATTCAGCTGTTAATTTTAATTTAAATTCTCTATATCCTGAATATCCTAATTTTCTTGTAAAACGAATTAATGTAGGCTCACTTACATCACATAATTTTGATAAAGTCTGCGTAGATAGAATAGTAACTTCACTAGAATGTTCTAAAATATATTTACCTAATTTTTTTTCTTTGCTGGAAAAGAATGGCATCATAGACTCAATTTTAGATAATACTTCATTTTTTTGCATAAAATCACCCTTTCATGGTAACAATGAAGAATAAAATATTATAAATATGTAGTTTTACTATCATTATATGATATATTTTAACGTAAAATACATAAAAATTCATCCTATTAAACTGGATAAAGGTTACTATAAGTAGTAAAATTAAAAAAATAATAAAATATATTGTAGTTTTACTACTTTTTATGTATAATCAAACTGTAAGGTGTCTTAGGAGGAAACATAATGGAAAAATTAAATGTCGCAGTTGTTGGAGCAGGTATTTATGGGCGCAATCATTTGAATGCTTATAAATGGAATCCAAATGCAAATCTTGTCGCTGTTTGTGACATGAATGAGGAAGTTGCGAAAAAAGCTGGAAAAGAGTACGAAGTGAAATTCTATACAAATATGGATGAAATGCTTCAAACTGAAGATATCGATGTTGTATCTATAGCAACCCCAGATCCATACCACAAAGAACCAGTATTAACAGCAATTAAATATAAGAAGGATGTTCTTGTAGAAAAACCACTTGCTACAACTTCAGCTGATGCTTATGAAATTATTGATGCAGCGAACGAAGCAGGTGTACGAGTTATGGTTGATTATCATAAAAGATGGGATCCGGCATCTATTGCAGTTAAGAATAAACTGAATGATGAAACATCTGGAAAACCAGTAAGAGGATATATGCGTATGGACAATATTTACGATGTTGCCGAAAATTGGTTGAAATGGTCGGCAAATTCTAGTCCGGTTCATTTTGTAGGAACGCATTGTTACGATTTAATTCGCTGGTATATGGGATGTGAAGTTACAGAGGTTTATGCAATTGGGCATAAAGGCATTTTACAATCAAAAGGTATTGATACTTATGATAGTATCACAGCAAATTTGACTTTTGAAAATGGATGTACTTGGACAGTAGAAAATGCATGGATTTTACCAAATGGCTTTGCGAAAGCAGATGATGGATGTACAGAAATACTTTGTGAAAACACAATGATTCGGGTAGATTCACAAAAACGTGGAGTGGAATTCTTTGATAATAAAAAACAATATACTCCTAATATTTGTTTCATGTTAAGTAACAACGGTCGATTGCGAGGTTTTGGTATTGACCCTTTAGATGATTTTATTGATTGTATTCAAAATAATAAGCCTTTTATTGCAAATTTAAAAGATGGTTTAGAAGCAGAATTGATTGCAGAGGCAGTTCATAAAAGTGCTGATACTCATGAAATTGTAAAGATTGAACGAAGATAGAGGTATAGTATGGCAAAAATTAAAATGACTCGTATTGATTATCGAATGGTACATGGTCAAATTGTAGCTAAATGGATTAAGTTTAGACCGGTTGATCGATTAATTTTAGCAGATGATCCTTTGGTTGATGATCCTTTTATGGGAGACATTTATCGTATGGCTGTTCCTCAAAAAAAGGTAGATATTGTTAAATTGAATGATATTCAAAATGCAATTGATAAAAAAGATGATACAGTTATGCTGATTTTTAAGGACGTAGCTTCAGCTTATAAAGTATTTAAAGATGGTTTAAAAATTGACGAATTAAATGTAGGGGCAGTGCAGAATGGTCCAAAACGTAGATCTGTAATTCAAGGAGTTTCATTATCTGAAGAAGAATATACTCAATTAGAAGAAATAAAAAGCAATGGTGTAAATGTATTTTTACAACCTATTCCAGAAAATGATCCAACAAGTCTAGCTTCTATAGAAAAGAAATTTAGATAGCTTAGTTAAATAAATCGCAGTTTAAAGTACAAATAAATTTGTCATGACAATTATAATAGAGCTCAATAATTGCACTTTTAACTGTAATTTAATAAATTGTTTCGAGTGAAAGGAGAGAAACATGCAAGGCACACAATTAATTATTATGGCTATTTTGATGGGCTTAATGTATTGGGTGGCTCGAGGAATGATTGGAGGGTATTTCGCATTCTTCTTCATCGCTAGCCCAATTGTAGTAGGAGTTGTTGCTGGTTTGGTATATGGTGATTTAACTCAAGGTTTGATTATAGGTGGAGGAATAGCAGCGGCATTTGCTGGTATTATTGCTCCGGGTGGAAATTTACCGACAGATTCTGCACTTGCAGCAACAACGGTAATTCCAATTGCATTGGCAACAGGATTAACAGTAGAACAAGCAATAGCATTTGCGGTACCTATGGGGTTATTGGGATCTTTTGTTACTAACTTAAGAAAAATGATCAATGTTATATTTGTTCATAAAGCAGATGAATGTGCTGCTAAAGGTGATCTGGGAGGAATAAGACGTTGCGCTATTCTTTGGCCTCCTTTAATTGAAATTCCTTTGTTATTCTTGCCTGTATTTTTAGTTGTAATGTTTGGCCAGGATGCTATGTTGGCTTTTATGAATGCTGTTCCTGATTGGGTAATGCATGGATTAGAAGTAGCAGGGGGAGTAATGCCGGCGATTGGTTTTGCATTGATTATGAATATGATAGGAAAACCATATATGGTTCCTTATACAGTGATTGGATTTATTCTTGTAAAGGCTCTAGGTCTAAATACTTTAACAGCTGGAGTATTGGCTGCCTGCGTAGCTGTATTGATTGTAATGTCTAAAAGACAGTCTGCAAAGGAAGGAGAGTAATGACATATGAGCGAAGAAAAGAAAGTTACTTTATCTAAAAGAGATATTAATCGTGTTATTGCAAGATGGTATATCACCACAGAAATGTCTTTAAATTTTGAACGTATGCAGTCTATTGCTTATGTTTACTCTCTGTTACCTGCTTTAAAGAAACTATATACTAATAAAGAAGATTTAATAGAAGCATTGCAAAGACATTTGGAACTGTTTAATACAAATGCAACAGCAGGTGGATTAATTCTAGGTACTACACTTGCGATGGAAGAAGAAAAAGCAAATAATCTAGAATCAATTCCAGGGGAGTCAATTGTAGCGGTTAAAACAGGATTAATGGGTCCGGTAGCTGCTTTTGGAGATTCTTTTAGTGCTGGAACTATTACTACATTATTTATTCTAGCTTCTTGTTCTTTGGCACAAACTGGATCAATGGCCGGCTTTTGGTTATTGTTGCTTGGGACTATGTACACTTTAGGAGAACTTATTGTTTTTACTAAATTAACATATTCAAAAGGCCGTACAGCAATTAAAGATATCTTATCCTCTAAACTTATGACAGATATCATTGAGGGAGCTAATATTTTAGGTATGTCAATGATGGGTGCTTTAACTGCATCAATGGTAAATCTAAGTGTAGCCCTTACAGCATCTTTTGATGAGGCAACATTAAGTATTCAAGACAAGATTGACGGAATTATGCCGGGTATTTTGTCTATTGGTGTACTCTTTATCTACTATTATTTAATTAGTAAAAAACATGTGAGTGTAGCCAAACTAGTTTTATTTACAATTTTAATAGCATTAGTTTGTGCATTCATTGGATTATTTTAAAAAATGAGGTTGTAACAGTAATATGTTTAATCATTTTAGCTGTACAACCTCATCAACTTTATTTACATGCAGGAGGATTTTTTGTGAAAGGAATTATTTTAGCAAGCCATGGACAATTAGCAGCAGGTATGATGGATACTCTTAAATTATTTGTTGGAGAGCCTGAACAAATAGAATATTTGTGTCTAATGCCAGGGCAGGAAATGCCTGAATTTCTAGATAAGTTGACTGAAGCTGTTTCGAAGGTGGATTGTGGAGATGGTGTAGTAGTTTTCTGTGACCTGCTGTTTGGAACACCGTGTAATTGTAGTGCAGCTTTATTAAATAACTCTCAATATACAGATAAAATAGACGTTATAACAGGTATGAATTTGTCGATGATATTAGAATTTGTAGGTAGCCGATCACTGGGTATGGGAAATGAGTCTATTATTAGTACAGGTATAGAAGGAATCGTAGATTTTAAAAAGTTATATCAAGAACGTATGAAGCAGTTTGACCAATAAGGATTATGAAAGAAGAACAAATTAAAGACATACTTTTAAAACATAAAATAGATTATACAAAAAATTCTACGATTTGGGGAACGATCATTCCAAGTATAAGTGCTTATGAAAATGGTTTAGGTGAAGTTATGCATGTTATGAAAGATCATATTCTTCATTTCAATTCTAAGGGTATTGCGATAATTGCAGTTGATGATATGCTTGGAATTCCCAGAGAAAAGCAGTTAGTATTTATTAATAAATCTGATATTCACGGAATTAAGATACGGATGAGAAGAACAAAATTCATTTTATCCATTCAAACCAATAGAGGATTGATTGAGTACAAGATACGAAAAAGTATTTTAGGTGCCCCTTGGCATAAGGAAAATTTATCTTATCTTCTCTTACAAACCGTATAAACAGAATGGTGAGGAATTCATATGAAAAAAGGCGCTATATTTGATATGGACGGATTACTATTTGACACAGAAAAAATATTTGATGATATTTGGTATCAACTTTCTGATCAATATCATTGCGAGTTAGACCGTTCTTTTTTTGATTCAAATCGTGGTACCACTGGAACTATTATGGAAAAAACTATTCGTCAATATTTTCCAATGCATATTGTTTCAGATTTAATTGAGGATTTATTTCGGCGGGCAAGAATGGAATTAACTGAACACGTCCCTATGAAAAAAGGTGTTGTTGAGATATTAAAGTATTTTACAACTAATGATATTAAAATCTCTATAGCTAGTAGTTCACCAAAAGATATGATTATAAACAACTTGAAAATATCAGGAATACATTCATATATTGGTGAAATCGTTAGTGGAGATGATGTTAAGCAGGGAAAACCATCACCGGAAATATTTCTATTGGCGGCCAAACGAATGGGAGTCGATGCCAGGGATTGTTACGTATTTGAAGACGGGATACATGGGGTCCATGCCGGAGTGAATGCAGGATGTACAACGATCATGATACCGGATATGCTAAAACCAACGCAGGAAATATTAAATATGCCAGTGCATATTTATACAGATTTGTTAGAGGCCAAAGCAGCGATTGAAACAGGGATTCTATAAATGCATAGAAAACGGGCACAACTGTATATTTTCATTGATAGACAATAAGAAATCCTCCATCTACAATAGAAGCAGATGGAGGATTTTATGTGAGTTTGGGAAGCAATTTATATAACGCAAGACGAAAAAAAGGATTATCACAAGAAACAGTCGCGGAGATTTTAGGTATTTCTCGACAGACGGTATCTAAATGGGAAACCGATGAAACACTGCCGAATGTTTTTCAGGCGAAAGAAATGGCACAACTATATGAATTGAGCTTAGATGATTTGATGGAATATGATGCAGATGTGCAGGAAATCGAAAAGGTCATCCAGAATACCAGTGAAGAAACACAAAAAAAGATTGATTGGACCAAAATGTGGTCTAAACAGTATCCGGTTTTAGGAACTTATGCAGATGTAGTGGAGGTAGAGCGATATGCTGATGGCTTACAAGAGTTATTGGATGATTTAAAGAAACGATATGATTATAACCAACTTGATGCGATGTTGGTATTAAAAGACATATTGGGTAAAACATGGAATCAGAATAAATAATTTAAATGAAAAAAATAAAACTTCTATGTATAAAACTTTACATAGAAGTTTAGGATTGATGATAATTATATTTACTATCACGATTAAAGTATATTCACGTCATTTAACTGTTTTGGAACATCAATGTCAAAAATTACTTAGCTGTGGGAGGAATCCCTGGCTAAGCTTTTTTTATCAAATTATTCCAGTGTTTTTGAATTCTCTGAGGAACGTAGAATAGTTATCTGCTTGCTCCCGTCTTGCTATATTGTTGTAGGTACTATGGCGAAGTTTGAAACTTTAGTATGTTTCTATTGTGAAATTAAAAGCTTAAAATGATGGGATTTCTGTTGAGTGTAAAAAAATTGATTCTTTATGTTTTTGGTAAGAAATAGGTCACTTTAATCCGATAAAGTTGTACATAACAGGAAGGTGATCGAAATGAACACAAACGTAGAAACAAGAAACAGCTTAATTGAGTTTACGAAAATAGATGATATCGTTTCAGATATGAAACATATTATTGAGACTTCTCAAAAGAATGCTTATCAGGCCATAAATACGACCTTGGTCTATCGCAATTGGTTAATGGGGTACCGTATTTCTGAAGAAATATTGAGTGGAGATAAACGAGCAGAATATGGTGGGCAAGTTATAAAAAAGCTTTCAAAAGAATTGACAAGGATTTATGGAAAAGGGTTTACCAAGACAAATCTATATAGTTTTTATAAATTTTATACTATGTTTCCAGAGATTTTCCACTCACTGCGTGGAAAATTTAATTCTTTTTTAAGTTGGACACATTACCGAGTATTAATTCAGGTGGAAGATAAAAATGCCAGAGAATGGTATGCTTGCGTAGCATTTATGGAAACTTGGAGTGTTAGAACTTTACAGCGAAATGTTTCGTCTCAGTATTATTACCGCATGTTGAAGACGCAGAGAAAAGATCATGTAAAAAAAGAAATAGAATCATTAACGGCTGAGTATCAAAAAGATCAACTGGAATTTATTAAAAATCCAGTTGTGGCAGAATTTCTGGGTTTGTCTTCCAATGTTGATTTTACATAGGCAGATTTAGAGAAGGGGATCATTACCAATATATAGAATTTTTTGATGGAGTCGGGTAAAGGGTATGCCTTTGTCGCAAGACAACAACATATACAGACTGAAAAACAGGATTACTTTATCGATCTTGTTTTCTATAATTACTATTTAAAATGTTTTGTGTTGATTGATTTAAAATCCAGCAGGATCACCCATCAGGATGTTGGTCAAATGGATATGTATGTTCGAATGTATGATGAATTAAAACGTTCTTCGGATGATAATCCAACCATCGGTATTATCTTGTGTTCGGATACAGATGAAGATATCGCGCGTTATTCCGTTTTGAAAGAAAATGAACATTTATTTGCGACAAAATATAAACTGTATCTTCCAACTCAGGAAGAATTAAAAGCTGAAATAGAAAAGCAAAAAACGTTGTTTTTGCTGCAGCAGACAGAAAACGGACAAAAGAGGCCAAACATCTAACAGATTCTGGGTAAAGGTTGACCGGACAGCTTATGAAGTTGGCGTGTTGCTCCAATCTTTGTTTTTAAATATAGCTTTTGCGGATGTTCTTTGGTAATTTTGCCGATCATTTTGGCACCATCTTTTAATTGCTCACAAAGTTGTTTGGCATCATTTTCATTCATGATACAAAGCATACGTCCTTCACAAGCTAAATATAAAGGATCAAAACCTAAAAGGTCGCAAAGTGTTTGTACATTTGGATCGACAGGAAGTAAAGCTTCATAAAGTTCCATTCCAAAGTCGGATTTTTCTGTCAGTTCAATGCAGGTGGTCGCAACACCGCCTCTGGTTGGATCACGCAGGATTCTAAGACTATCATATGCCATGGCTTTCATAGCTTTTTCTTTTAAACAGGCACAATCGGAAAGCAACTCTCCTTGCAGATGAATATCCTCGCGAGCCATGAAAATACTGGCACCGTGGCATCCCATAGAACCGGATAAGACAACGACATCGTTTTCTTGATATTGGTAGGAAGTCTTTCTTTGAAGAATTCCAATACCAGCTGTGTTGATATAGATTTGATTTCCTTTTTGTTTTTCAATGACCTTAGTATCACCGGTTACGATCGAAACATCTGCGTTTTTTGCGGTCTGCTGCATGGAGTGTAGGATCGTTCTTAAGTCATCGATATGAAAACCTTCTTCAATGATCAAAGAACAGGACAAATATTTAGGGATTCCTCCGGTCATGCAAAGATCGTTGATTGTGCCACAAACGGCCAATTTTCCGATGTCACCGCCGGGAAATTTCCATGGATCGACTACAAAGCTGTCGGTGGAAAAGACAAGTTCGTTTTGTGGATTAGGTAAAATGGCTCCATCTTTTAATTCGGTCAGCTGTTTGGTTTCCTTGAGGCTTTACGATACGTCCATATGTGTTTTGAATGGCAGGCTTGTTCTGGTTCAACATTTGAATCGGCAGTTCAATTGAATATAAGATGTCTTCGGGATCAAAGCCGCTGATAACACCGGGATGATGATATTGGTTTGGCAAAAAGGTAAATCCTTGTTCACCGATAATGGCAGCAACATGTCCCGGACAAAGAAAGCCATCGATTTGTGTATTTTCTTGTTCTAATAAAGTGCATATGGCAGGCTTTGTCTGCTTTAAAAGACTCAAAAAGAAAAAGTTTTGAATGTTTTGTCGTTGGGCGTCTAAAATCGCAATGGCACTTCCAGGTGCAGTTGTTTCAAAGCCGACACCTAAAAAAATTACATTCTTAGACGGATTTTCTTTGGCCAGTGTTAAAGCATCCATACAGGATAAACAAATTTTGACCTGTGGCAATCCTTGAAGAGATGGATGTTTACTTCCGGGAATGCGGAAAAGATCACCATAGCTGCAAAGAAGAATATCCGGTCTTTGTGCCAGATCATAAGCTAGGTCGATCAGAGATGAAGGAGTTACACATACTGGGCAGCCCGGGCCACTGATCAGTTTTACATCATCCGGAAGCAGACTTTTTAGACCCGAGCGGGCAATGGACATGGTATGCGTTCCGCAGATTTCCATCAACTGGATAGGGCGTTTTGGTTTACTGAAATGCATTGAATATCTCCTGATATAAATCTCTTGTCTTTTGGGCTTCCTGAGAATCGACTTTTTCAATCGCAAAGCCGGCATGGACCATGACTTCATCACCGATTTGTACATCGGGTATAAAATCGATTCGTATAGTTTGCGAAATGCCGTGAGCACCGGCTATGGCGGTGTTTCCCTCGATTTTTTCAATGGTTAAAGGAAATCCAAATGGAGAATGTTTTATTCGTATTGAACAACCACGAGGGGAAGCCATTTATTATACAAAAGGAAATGGTACAAAATATCTGGATCGCTTTCGATTGCGAACACCGACAACCTCCAATATACCGCCTATGTTAGATTTGTTGAAAGGGTGTCAGCTTGGGGATGTGCCGCTTTTGATTTTGACGATCGATCCTTGTATCAGCTGTACAGAGAGGTAGAGTATGCGATCTAAAAAACTGTTTGTATTTACGCGTCAGGTTTTAAAGGATTTAACTTCTTCTCCGGTGACCGAAGCCTATCCATTTCAGGAAGCTTCCTATAGTGATCGTATGCGCGGCCATATCTCCATTACGATCGATCAATGTATCTCTTGTACCTTATGTGCACAAAACTGTCCGCCTCGTGCCATACAGGTCGATCGAAAATCCGGCACCTGGAGTATCGATTGATTCTTATGTGTGCAGTGCGGCAACTGTGTTCAGGTTTGTCCGAAACATTGTTTAAAAATGGAGAAAGGGTATGCAGCACCCAATACCAAAAAGACAATGGAAATCTATACACGACCGCCACAGAAAAAGAAGATCCCCCAAGCTGGTGAATCGTGTGTATTCTGCGGTCTATGTGCTAATAAGTGTCCCAAACAGGCAATTCATGTAGATCGAGAAACAAAAGAATGGCTTCTTAAAAAAGAGGATTGTGTGCATTGTGGACTTTGTGCTAAAGTGTGTCCAAAACACTGTATAGAAATGAAAGACGAGTAATGAATGCATTGAATTTATTACTCTTTTTAATAATGATGGGGCGGGTGTATAATCGTATCCGGTGATATGTATGATTCTTAATTCGTGGAAACAAGGACTTCAAGACGGTATTCCGATAGCGTTAGGCTATGTTTCCGTTTCTTTTGCGTTTGGTATGATGGCAAGTAATCAAGGCATACCGGTTTGGGCAAGCGTATTGATTTCTTTTTCTAATTTAACCAGTGCCGGACAGTTTGCCGGACTGGGGATCATTGCGGCCAACGGTTCTATGATGGAGATGGCCTTATCGCAGTTTGTCATCAATGTTCGTTATTTTTTGATGTCTTTATCTTTGACACAGAAGCTGGATGAAAAAACCAAAACTTTACAGCGAGCTGTAATAGCACATGGCATTACCGATGAGATCTTCGCACTTTCTTCCAGTAAACCCAAGAAAGTAGGATTTCTATATATGATTTCATTGATGTTTCTGCCAATTTTAGGCTGGACAGGCGGCACATTCCTAGGAGCCACAGCCAGTACCTTATTACCGGTTATATTACGCGATTCTCTGGGAATCATGATCTATGGCATGTTTTTGGCGATTATTATTCCCCCGTGCAGAACTTCTAAAAATATCGGAATTGTTGTATTGATGGCAGCAGTGACAAGTTGTTTGTTTCAAGTGTTGTCCGCTTATATATCCATAGGAAGTGGATTTGTGATCATTCTTTGTACGTTGTTTGCGGCTGGGGTTGGTGCCTTTTTATTTCCAATAGATGGAGAGGAACAGAGATGAATCGGTTATTGATGTATATTGTGGTGATGGCTGGTGTCACCTATTTGATTCGATGCTTACCATTGATTTTCTTTCGTAAAAAGATTCAAAGTCGCTATATTCAATCTTTTTTATATTATGTACCTTACGCGGTATTAGGATCTATGACTTTTCCTGCCATTTTTACATCAGGAGGCGATCTTCTTCCTTCCTGCATAGGGTGCATAGTTGCATTATTCTTAGCGTACCAAAAACGAAGTTTACTGGTCGTTGCCTTAGCGGCATCTGCTGCCGTTTGTATCAGCACTATCTTTATTGGGTAGGCTCAGATTACATTCAGGCACACCAAAAAGATATTGAAAAAACATAGACTTTATGCCATAATGTTAGAGCGCAAATGCAGAAGTGGTGGAACGGCAGACACGCTGTCTTCAGGCGGCAGTGCGAGCAATCGCGTGAGAGTTCAAATCTCTTCTTCTGCACCATAGTCTATGAAGTCCTTTATGTAAAGGACTTTTTTTGATTTTATATGGTTTAATGTCAGTTTTACTGCCAGGTAGAACAGTTTATCTATGAACTATAGAAAAATTATTCATGAACCATAAAGGGGCATTGATTTTACAAAAACCAGATTACTGCAGAGTGTATCATTGTGCTTCTGGATCATATTCGTATTTACAGCGACAGCAAATAAAATGGATTTTTTATTTATGATGAGGAAGATACGGCAGACAAAACGAAAGTGGTTTGAAAAGAGGATCACTGAATTTAGATACTGATCCTCTTTTCTTTAGTGATATCCTTTTTACAAAGTTGAGGCATTATCTATTCCTTATTTATGGCTATGCTGTTCTATATAATATGATATTAATTATGTTGGGTCACTATTTTGCAGGTCAAGCCAAAAATAAAGGTAATCAATTTAATAATATTTAATCTTGTGAAAAAAGATTGGAAAAGATAAATTGATAAATTTTCTAACGACTTTTCATAAATAATACAAATCCGAAGATTTGTATAAGAAATTAAGGTTTCGTCTTCTTATTACTTTTTTCCGATTTTTTATTTGGAGATATTTTCAATTTGAGAGAATAAAGATTGATAAAGAATCTCTATGTCTCCGCTTTCAAAATGGATATCTTTGAATTGGTAGAACATGTGTAAACTATTGGCAATAACTGGAAAGACTTCCATGTCTTCATCTCCTTCTAAGCTGAAATGTTCTTTTTTATTTAGGATCTTGTTCAATAGACAGTTTCCTTGAAATAAGAAATCAATGATCATGGAGTTTGTGATAGAAATCTTCAATTGTTTACAGAGATATTCCAAACTTAAATAGAAAAGGTTATTTGTTAACCTGGTATTTAAGGAAGGAAATATTATCTGCATTGATTTTAAATAAGTGTTACTTTCGCGAGTGTCTTGTAAACACAAAGAATTACTTTGCACAAAATCTTGACTTATATGTGTGTTTTTTGTGATCAGTTTAGAAAAAGTGATCGAGTTCATTTTAGTGCTATCTAACTGGGTGATTAAATCTAAGAATACTGATAGGGATCCAAAAGTGAATAAAAACACAGGAACTTTTGTATAAGTAAAGATGTTACTTCCAAGTTTTGATATTAGTTGTTGGTTAGCGATCATGTAGATTCCTTTGCCACGATTTAAATGTGTAACAACATTGTAGATTCGTGATTTGACGGCCTCGATATTTTTATTGGTGTCAAAATCCGAAAAATCCACTGAATAAAAAATTCTTTTCCTTGCGAGAATATTAAACTGATGCGCATAATTTTCCGAAAGATGACTGGAATGTGTAATGATCAATATTGGGGTTGGTGATTCGTTTGTGATCACAAAACATTCATTGATCAATTGTGCAAAGATGTATTTTTCGCTTTCCATGAGATGGAACACTTCCGGGGAGGAATTTGATATAATTCGTAATATAGAATCAATCATATTTTGTACATTGGGTTTGATTTCCTTAGGGTAGGGGATTTTAAATTTTTGTATTGAAACACGGTTGTTGATGAATTCGCTAATGGTATTGATGATAAAATCCACTAAGAAAATATCGGTGTATAATGTTGTATTTTTTATAATATTTTCGATTTTATCTGCTAAATCGCTCTTTTCATTCGTTAATGAGGTAGGATCCTTAAAGTTTGTTGGTGCATTCAATATGGCATACTGTAAATTATTTTCAAATTCAGAGGATAGATTAATATTGATTTGCTCATTTTCATAATTTAAAAGTTTGTTTAACTGTGTAGAAGGAGCGATATGAATCGTGTCTGCCAACTTTGATAAATATAAAGATAATTTTGGGTCTTCTTTGGTGTATTTGATATTGTTGGGCATATAGGAATCATCTAAAACTAAAGGAATTCTAGGATTTTTTGATGTATGAAAGAAACACAGAGCGATAATTCCGTAAATGGTTTTGTTTAGTTTTTCTACATTTTCATTTTGCCCATATTGTATGAGTTTGTTGATAAACAAAGGGGTCAATTGGATCTCCTTTTTAAAAGAAGAGGCATTGGATATCAGAAAGTTGAGTATTAGCTCCAGAATTTCTATGGTGGGGCGTTCATTTAGGGGCTGTATAGTGAAGTTCTGGGAATAATAATAGTCGGATAAATCAAACAATCTATTCATATTATTATGAAAAATAATGGAAATCGCATTAAGCTCTGTACCTTTGTTCGAGTATAGATCAATCATTTCTGTCAAAAAAGAAGAGAGTTTGATTTTCTCATAATGATCAAAGATTTCTATAAGGATCCATTTATGAACAATAGGGTCGATTGCATTTAATATATAATCTGGATTTCGTACAATCAGTGAGTAATTTGCATAAAAAATAGATGCCTTCTTTTCTAAGTGTTGGTGATTTTTTGCGTATTGAAATAAGTTTTTGGCCAAATATTTTTTCCCTATTCCTGAAGGGCCGGAAAAAGAAAACAGATAGAGATTATTATTTCTCCTTGATATCATAGGCAAAATGGAAGAGATGGTTTTATATAAAGAACCATTTTTTTTAGATCCAACTACTTGCGAAAGTTCATCTTTTTTTTCTTCTTTTTCAGAATAGAGATAATTCTGCAGTGAATCATCCTGATTTAAGATGGAAGGAATCTCTACAAAAGGATAAAGATTTTCAATGATTTTCCGAGAAATATACAAAGTAGGACGACCACTGGTCTTGATTAGTTTTCCTTCCTGGAAAAGCTGGTTCAAAATACGGGAAATATTGGAGCGGTCAATATGCAAATTCAAAGACAAAATATGTGCATTGCAGCTAGAAAAATCTAGATTGTTCTCTACGATAGCTTTTGATGTGTACTCTTGAATGGTTTGAAAGATTAATTCTTTACGGGATGTAGGCATGTTTATTCTCCTTTCCAAATGGCAAGTTTACATTTTAGTAAAGATTTTAGTTTGTTTTTCACTGTTTATTTTACACGAAAACATAATACTGTGAATACATAAATATTAATTTCGTATTTAATCCGTGTAATGTGCGCGTAATATATCCATAAAATGCTTTATTTTTGGCAGTTTAAGGATATTTATTTTGTGTAACACACTATTTTTATAGTGTGTTTTGACTTTCTTTTTTAGTGTATGTATAAAAGAAATAGGCAAAGAAAGGAGAGACTTTAATTCATGGAAAAAGTTGCGATTGTGAATGTGAAAAGTTTTGGAAGAGAGTTTCCAGAATTTTTAGATGAGCTAAAAGAAAAAGTTGGTTATGTGGAAAAGTTTATATTTAGCCAGGATGCTTCTCAACAAGAATTGATCGATAAATTAAAAGATTTTCATTATATCATTTTAGGAAATGATCCGACCTTCAAAGAGGAATTCTTTGAAAATTGTCCAGATTTGAAATTAATAGCCCGACATGGACTAGGTTTCAATAACGTGGATCTGGAAGCGGCCAAAAAACATAATGTATACGTAACAAAAGAAGAAAATATCATCGAACAAGATGCAGTGGCTGAGCATGCCGTTTCTTTATTAAATGTATTGGCTAAAAACATTAACATCGCCAACCAGATGGTACATCAAGGAGAATGGGGTGTTCGCCGTGAACGTTTGATGGGGTATCAGATAAGAGGAAAAGTAACTGGTGTTATTGGATATGGAAATATCGGAAGACGATTTGGGGAAATCATGAAATATGGTTATAAAAATCGAATTTTAGCTTATGATCCATACTTACCATCAGAAAAAGCCGAAGAGTACGGTATCGAATTGGTTAGCTTAGATGAATTGTTGGCTAATTCGGATTTTATTTCAATGCATTGTAACTTAACAGATGAAAATAAGAAGATGATTAACCAAGATACTCTAAAGAAAGTTAAGAAAGGAGCTATTTTAATTAATTGTGCTCGTGGTGCCTTGGTCGACGATGAAGCAGTTTTAGAAACAGTCGAAAGTAGAGATTTGTTTGGGTACGGAGCCGATGTGTGTTCTCAGGAACCAATTCATCCAGATAATCCATTATTAAATCATGACCATATTGTACTAACACCGCATGTTTCTGTTTACAACTTGACTTGCACAGAAAACATGAATCGAAAAGTCATGGAAGATATTTATCTAGTTATGGAAGGTAAAAAACCCAATGTCATTGTAAATGGACTATAGAGAAGGAGGAGAAGAAAATGACAAGACAAGAAACGATTCAAACAATTGAAAGAGAAAAGATCGTAGTGATCACTCGAAACATTTATGATGAAGACCTATTGAAGCTGGCGAAAGCTTTGTATGAAGGTGGAATTCGTTGTTTTGAAATCACATATGATCCAGCTGATCCAAACACAATGACAAAAATATCAGAAAACATGAAAATGCTCGAAGATCATTTTCATGGAGGACTAACGCTTGGCGTGGGAACGGTACTTAATCCAGAACAAGTAATCAATGCCAAAAATGCAGGGGCAAAATTTATTGTTTCACCAAATTTCAAAAAAGAAGTAGTAGAGGAAACGTTGAAACAAGGATTGGTTTCTATGCCAGGTGCTATGACGCCTACAGAAGTCTTAGCTGCTGATGAAGCAGGTGCTGATTTTATTAAGCTGTTCCCGGCAGGAACATTAGGAATTAAATATTGTAAAGATATCTATGCTCCGATTCATCATGTGAAATATATTGCCACGGTATCGGTTACAGAAGAAACATTTGAAGAGTATTTAAAAATTGGATTTGCCGGGGCTGGAATTAGTTCACGTTTAATTGATAAGAAATTGCGAGAAGAAGGTAATTATCAGGAATTAACAAGCAGAGCTAAGAGATTTGTAGAAATTGCAAAAAAATATTAGGAGGAAATCATGGACAATTTAAAACTAACTCGTATCGATTTTCGTTTGATACATGGACAGGTAATGACACGTTGGGTAAAAAAATATGATATTGAATCCATCGTGGTTATTGATGACAGGTCTGCTAAGAGTGCTATTTTGAAAAAAATCTTGTTGAATGCCGCTCCAGCAGGGGTCAAGGTCGAAGTGGAAAGTATTGAAAACGCTGCAAAAAGGTGGCAGGCAGGAGAAATGCCAAAGAACAATTTGTTGATTTTATTTAAAGATCCTGTATCCGCTGCCAAAGCCTATCAGGCAGGCGTGAAATATCCTTCTCTACAGGTCGGTGGTGTTGAAGGCGCCGGTGACAAGAAAAACATTTGTCGAAATATTGTTATGTCACAGGAAGATATCGACGCTTTGAAACCTGTATATGAAGCTGGGGTAAACATTTTCTGTCAGCCAATTCCAGAAGATGCGGAATATCCATTTAAATCAGCTTTAGAGAAGTTTAACTAGCAGCGTTTCTAAAAGATAGGGAAGGGAGGAATCGAATCAAGAAACTTTTAAAATTTAATGCTTATATAATTCAATAGTAAAGGAGAGAAAAATAATATGGTACAAGCATTATTAATGGCTTTACTGGCGTTATTCAACGGAACACAGGGACCAACATTCTGGTATTTCTTCCGTGAACCAGTTATGGCCGGTTTTTGGGTAGGATTAATCTATGGTGATCCTGTAATGGGTACTATGATCGGTGCGACAATCAACGTTTCCTATTTAGGTTGGATCAGTGCTGGTGGAGCCAATGCATCTGACTTATATTGGGCAGGTTTGTTAGGAACATTTGTTGCCATCCAGGGTGGTATGGATATTCAGCAAGCAGTTGCGTTTGCCGTTCCAGTTGGTTTGTTAGGTAACTACATGCATGTTGCTTATATGACAATTGCTTCTATCTGGCCAGTACGTATGGATAAATTGGCCGAAAAAGGAAATTGGAAGGGCATTCGTAGATTACAGTTGTTAGGTGGACCTTCCATTGTTGTATTAGTACGTTGTATTCCAGTATTCGTAATTGCTTACTTCGGTAGTGAATATATTCAAATCTTAATTGATAGTTTACCAACATGGGCTATGAATGGTTTGAGTGCAACCGGAAAACTTCTTCCAGCTCTAGGTATGTCAATGCTGATGAAGTTTATGTGGAAAAAGGAATTGGCAATTTTCTTCGTGCTAGGTTTTACAGTTGCAGCTTACTCTGGAATGACAGACTTGTTGCTGTATGCCATCTTAGGTACAGTACTTGCGATTGTCCTTCTTAAACTTGGATTCCAGGCAAAACCTAAGGAGGTTGAATAATTATGGAACAAATTCGTTTAACTAAAAAAGATGTCAATAAAGCCGTTGGCTGGTGGTGGTTCACATCCCACATGACATATAACTATCAACGTCTTCAGGCTGGGCCTTTGGCCGGAATGATGGGGCCAATCTTAAATAAACTTTATAAGGGTGATAAAGAAAAGGTTTCTGAAGGTCTAGTAAGACATATGCAATACTTCAACACAGAACCACGTTGGGGAGCAATCCTTCCTGGTATGGTTGTAGCGTTGGAAGAAGGTATGGCAAACGATACTAGTGGTGAAATTGATGGTTCAATGATCACCGAAATCAAAACTGCTTTAATGGGTCCATTGGCTGGTATCGGTGATACAATTTGGGCTGGTTTGATCAAACCGGTAATCCTTTCTATTATATTGTCCTGGGCACAAGAAGGTAATGTTTGGGCAGCATGGTTGTATGGTATTGGAGTTACTGCTTTAGATTTTGCGGTTACGTACATTATGTTTACTCAAGGTTATAAATTAGGTATGGATTCTATTGACAAGTTCCTTGAAGGTGGATTCATTGCGAAAGTTACTACATTCTTAGGTATTGTTGGTTTGTTCTGTCTTGGAGCCATGATTGTTAAATACGTTACGATTTCAGCAGTTTTGACACTCGAAATGACAACGACAACTTTGGATTTTGGAGCTATTCTAAATAAGATTTTCCCATGTTCTGTTCCTCTAGCTTTAACGTTCTTAGCTTATTGGCTGCAAGTTAAAGGCAGAAGCGTTACCACTGTATTACTGATTTTGTTCGTAATCGGTTTTGCCGGTGGAGCTATCGGATTCTTAGGATAGGACATAGAAATCAGGAAAGGGATAGCTCCTTTCCTATTCATAGAGTATTTGGAGGGTTTATGATTCGAATTTTAATTGTGACACATGGAGAATTGGCAAGTGCCTTAAAAACAAGTTCCAAGATGTTCTTTGGCGAAATGTCTGACACTTTGGAAACTATTGGATTGTTTCCTACTGATAGTCCAGATAGCCTGCAGGTAAAAATTAAAGAAAAGATCAATGAGATCGATGATGGCTCTGGTATATTGATCTTTGTAGATATTTTCGCAGGTTCTCCATTCAATAATGTGGCGATTGTTTTAGATGAATTAAAAGAAGACCACAAGTTACAGTGTTTTACAGGCGTCAATATGCCATTACTTATGGAAGCTCTGGCAAGTTGCCAAACGATGGATATTGAAAGCCTCACAGACCATTTAGAAAAAGTTTCTAAAGATACGATCGTTAATTTAAGAAAAGCATTGGACATTTGATAGAAAGTTGGTGACATCATGCTCTTTGGTATTCAGATAGAAGTATTTGAAGATACAAAATCACGAAAATTATTACATGTAAAGAAAAAAGATCTTTATTATCAAATCACAAAAAGCGATGAGGCAAAAGTATTCTTGTTCTCAAAAGGCTTGATTAATGCGGTTTCCTTGGCTCTTATATTCGGTTTGATCTTACGTTGGCCGATTTGGGCTTATGTGGTTACGGCATTACTGATTTACGCATTTATTTTATATATGTTTAACGATAAAGTCTTACCAAAGATGCCTGTTGTCAACGCGAAAACAGTTGCCCGAAAAGAAGCACCAAAAAAAGATAGAAGTTTTTCAATAGCTGGTATTGCTTACCTTGTCATCGCATTTGGTCTTCTTTATTGTTTCTTTACTAATCAAGTTGAAGAAGGAATGATGACATATGTCGTAATTGGGGCGATAGCCATTTCATTGGTTATGGGGGCTATGAACTTGTTTACTTACGGTAAAAAAAACGAATAACATAGGAGAAATGTATGGAAATATCAAAAGCATTGGTCGTTGAAAGCGTGAACCATTTGAAGTTTGTTGATTTGCCAAAACCGAAAATCGGTGATTTTGAAGTGTTATTCAAAACACAATATTGTTCATTGTGTACCGTAGATCGAAGAACCTATAAAGGGACACGTAAGAAAAAGCTTCCTTTCCTAGGTGGGCATGAATGCAGCGGCATCATTGAAGAAGTGGGAGATGGAGTGGTAGGTGTAAAGGCTGGAGACAAAGCCATCTTTACTTCCGGTTATTGCATGCAGTGTGAGCTAGATCGAACAAATCACGGTACCCAGTGTAATAAAAAAAGCGAAATGCCTCCTCGTGCTGTTTTTGACGGAACGATATTAGGTGGTGGATTAAGTGAGTACTTGGCTATACCTGCGTGGCAAGTGATCAAAGTTCCGGACGATGTGGACCTAAAATATGCCTGTTTGACGGAACCCTTGGCTTGTTGCATACACAGTATCCGTAAATCAAGAATAAAAATTGGGGAAACTGTTTTGATCATAGGTCTTGGGATCATGGGATATTTTCAGTTAAAACTAGCTCTTATGCAGGGAGCACGGGTTATTGTCAGCGAACCCGATCCAAAACGTCAAAAGAAAGCTTTAGAGAGTGGAGTTTGGGCAGTGTTGGATCCCACACAAGAAGACTTAGCTCAAAGAATTCATCAATTAACCAACGGATTAGGGGCTGACGTGGTCATTAATACGATTCCTGCTTCTTCGATTTGGATGTCTTGTTTTGATATGTTGGCTCCTTATGGACGATTGATTGCGTATAGTTCTCAAGATGAGAAAAAAGGAATTCCAGTTGATTTTGGACAAATTCATGGAAAAGAATTTGAAATCATTGGGACACTGAATCCTAACTTAGATGATAACGATGCTGCTGTAAAATTGATTAGTTATGGAATGATCGATATGGAACAGGTGATTGATGAAATTTATCCATTTGATCAGGGAAAACAAGCTTTTGATAAAGCTTGTGAACCAGGAATGTATAGAGTGCTAATTTCATATTAGGAGATTGTTTATGTTAGTGACTTTAAATGAACTTTTACAAGATGCGAAAAAAGAAAACTATGCCATTCCCGCAACCAATGTGGATAATGAACATAACGTAAGAGCGGCTATACAGGCTGCAGAAAATAAGCGCTCTCCTTTGATTTTGAATGTGACACCGGTTGCCAATCCGGATCTTGTCTTGTTTGGAAGTATTTGCCGACGATTGATCGAAAAGGCCAATGTACCGATTGTTCTCAATCTGGATCATGGAAAAACATTTGAGCAATGCATATTGGGGATCCGCGCTGGATTTACCAATGTCATGATTGACCGCTCGTGGCTTCCATATGAGGAAAATGTAAAAGAAGTAAAAGAAATGGTGAAGATGTGCCATACCCTTGGTATCACTGTAGAAGCAGAGCTAGGGCATGTGGGAATTGGTGAAAACTACCAACACGATGGCAATACAGCATTTACTCGTGTCGATGAGGCCGTCGAGTTTATAAAAGCAACAAAAGTAGACGCTTTGGCTGTTGCGATTGGAACAGCACACGGTGTATACCAGGGAACACCTCATATTCATTTTGATTTACTTCATGATTTATCTAATGCGCTTCCAATTCCTTTAGTGTTACATGGAGGAAGTGGAACGGGAGATGAAAACTTGAAGCGATGTGCTCGTGAGGGAATCAATAAGATCAATTTGTCAAATGATTTAAAAAGGGCGGCAATCAATAACTTGATCGCAAAAGATCTTTCGGGTAACGAAGTCTATAATCTCTATCCGTTATTAGCAGAAGGCTTCCAAAAGAAAATCGAATATTTCATCGATTTGTTTGGATGTGCGAATCGAGTATGATCAAATACATTTTTGTTGATTTGGATGGTACATTTTTGGATTCAAACAAACAAGTTTCCAAAGATTGTGTTCAATTTATTAAAGATTTGAAAAAACAGTATGATGTCCATTTTGGGATTGCATCTGGACGTGCACTAACTTCTTTGCTTCCTTTGGTAGAGAAACAAGAGCTCGATGAAATCATAGATGTCATTGTTGCAAACAATGGAGCTGAAATTTTGGACTGGGAATCAAAAAAAATCATAAATCTTCCCTTTGTCCAAAAAGAAGAGATTCAAATAATCTTAAACACGTTTCAAAACTTGAAAGGCCTTACTATTTGTTTCCATAATAAAAATAAGTTATTTGCTTCAAGAACAACAGAACGAATTCTTGGCATACAACGATTTAATAATGAAGAATACTTGTCAAATCCTTTGAAAAACAACTCCTACCTGTCAACTCCTAGAGTAATGTTGATTTTAGACAAACCCGTTGATGAAGAGTATGTTAAGAAAATTCGTACCGTTAGTTTTGAGGGACTAACGAGTTGTCGTTCAGAAAATGATGTATATGAATTTATGAATAAAGAAACATCGAAGGCCAATGGTATTAAACAATATGTGACACAAAGAGATTCTTCTTTAGACGAAGTTATGGTGTTTGGCGATAGTGACAATGACATTGAAATGCTGAAAGAATGTAAGCTGGGTATCGCAATGAAAAATGCCCGGCCAATGATTCAGAATGTGAGTGATGATATCACATATAAAACCAATGATGAAGAAGGAGTAATGGATTACTTACTCCATCATACAGACTTATTTGAAAGAGTAATTGAGGGATAAAATGGAAAATACAATTCGTGAAGCTTTTGAGAAAAAAGATATGGTTCTTTCAACTCGAATCAATAGTACCTGGCCTGTGATTACAGAAATTGTAGGGTCCTCTGGAATCTACGACTATATCGAATTTTTGGCCGAATACGCACCTTTTGATCATTATGATCTGGAAGTGCTTGCAATGGCTTGTGAATTACACAATATTGGATCTTTGATTAAGGTAGACTATGCTAATCGAATTTATGTAGCTCAAAAAGCTTTGGCTTCCGGATTCCAGGGTGTTTTATTTACAGACCATACAAAGGCGGATGAAGTAAAGGAAACAATCCGAGGAATTCGAGCTGCCACTCCTGAACTGGGTGGAAAGTTAGGCTATGTGAGCCGCAGATGGATTCGCAATGCGACATTTTCTTCGCAACAAGAATATGCCAAAGAAGTTTCCAAAACCGTGATTGGCTTTATGATCGAAAAAAAAGAGGCGGTAGAAAACATTGAAGAAATCTGCAAGGTACCAGGTGTCGATTTTGTACAGTTTGGGCCAGCTGACTATTCAATGAACTGTGGCTACGCCAAGAATTCGAAAGAAGTAAAAGAAGCAGAGAAGCATGTTATTAAAACAGCTTTAAAAAATGGGGTACAGCCTCGTGTGGAAATTACACAAGCCCAACAAGCGCAACCTTATTTAGAGATGGGGGTTACTCACTTTTCCTTAGGTACCGAAGTAAAAATCTTAAAAGAATATTGGAATAATGAAGGTTCCAAACTTTTGGATATTCTAAGGGGAAAGTGAAATGAAAAATTTTGTTTATGACATACCCACAAAAGTTTATTTTGGAAAGGATCAAATTCAGTCTTTATCTGAGTTGGTTAAAAATTTAGGAAAAAAACTGTTGATTGTCTATGGCGGTGGAAGCATCAAGAAAAACGGAATTTATGATTCTGTACTTGAACAGTTAAAAAAAGCTGATGGGGAATGGTTTGAGCTTTCAGGCATAGAACCAAATCCACGCATCGCAACCGTAAAAAAAGGCATCCAGCTTTGTAAAGAAAAAAAGATTGATGGAGTGCTTGCTGTTGGAGGAGGTTCGGTTATCGATTGTTCTAAGGCAATTTGTGCAGGGGCCTATTACAATGGCGATCCTTGGAATCTGGTGATGAATCCTTCATTAATTAAAAACGCTTTACCTCTAATTGCAATTCCGACCATGGCTGCTACGGGCAGCGAAATGGATCATATTGCTGTAATCACCAACGAAGATACAGATGAAAAGATAGGAACCCGACATCCTCTTCTTAGACCTATAGCTAGTATTTTAGATCCAACATATACATTTTCGGTATCTCCTTATCAAAGTGCAGCTGGAGTAGCCGATATCATGAGTCATATCATGGAGTCTTATTTTTCTAAGGAACCTGGATTGATTCTGGAGAATGTTGCGATTGGGCTATTGAAAACGTGTATGGATTCTGGACTTAAGGTGTTAGAAGACCCAGAGGATTACGAAGCACGTGCCAACTTAATGTGGGTGAGTTGTTGGGCTATCAATGATTTTCTTAAATTAGGAAGACCGGTAGCATGGAGTGTTCATCCAATCGAACACCAACTCAGTGCTGTTTACGATATTACACATGGTGTTGGATTGGCTATATTGACCCCACACTGGATGGAATACGTTCTTAATGAGAATACGGTAGATATTTTTGAAGGTTTCTTTAGAAAACTATGGGACTGGCAAGATAAAGAATTGGATTCATATGAACTAGTCTATAAAGGAATCGAAGAATTGAACAAATTTTATGCCAAATTGAATTTACCAATGACATTACACGAGTTGGATATTGATTCTTCTCAATTTAGTGCCATGGCAAAAAAAGCGGAAAAACAAGTCCAACAAGGATTTGTTCCTTTGAGTGAAAGTGACATAGTGAAAATTTATGAAGCAAGCTTATGATTTAAAAATCGTTATATTGGATGGGTATACAGAAAATCCTGGTGATCTTTCATGGGCGGGCCTGAATGGCTTTGGTCACGTGGAATACTATGATCGCACCAGTGAAGATGAAATCTTATCCCGAATTCAAAAGGCCGATATTGTACTCACGAATAAAACGCCGCTGCGTAAGGAAAACTTGAGTCAGTGTCCTTCTTTAAAATACATCGGGGTGTTGGCAACTGGATATGATGTGGTGGACATCGGGTATTGTAAAGAGCACAACATCGCAGTAACCAATGTACCTGGCTATGGGACAAAAGCAGTTGCACAGTTTGCTATTGCGTTGTTATTGGAAGTTTGTAATCGAGTAGGATATCATGCTAAAGCGGTTCAAGAAGGAAAATGGAATGCACAACCTGACTGGTGTTTTTGGGATTATCCTTTGATTGAACTGGCGGATAAGACGATGGGAATCATTGGCTTAGGAAGAATTGGACAAAGTACAGCAAAAATTGCATCGGCATTAGGTATGAAGGTCCAATATTTTGATGAATATGTTAATACGGATATTTATAAAAAAACTTCATTAGAAGAGTTGTTGAAGACCAGTGATGTGATTTGTTTGCACTGCCCTTTGACAAAAGATAATTACCATATCATATCCAAAGAAAGTCTTCAGCTGATGAAGAAAAATGCCATTTTAATCAATAATTCCAGAGGAAAACTGGTAGATGAACAGGCATTGGCAAAAGCGCTGGAAAATAATGAGGTCTTTGCGGCAGCATTGGATGTGACAAATGATGAACCAATCGATAAAGATTCTCCATTATTAAAACTGGATAACTGTATTATTACACCCCATATTTCATGGGCGGCCAGAGAGTCTAGACAAAGAATAATGGATACGACAATTGAAAATTTAAAAGCTTTTTTAGAAGGTAAAACATTAAATCGAGTAGAAGAATAGGAGATAAATATTATGTCAAAACCAGAAGTAGAAGTAAGAATGAAAAAAACAGCAATCATGGCTGTTGTACGTGTAGAAACAGTAGAAAGAGGATTGGAAATCGCAAAAGGATGCATTGACGGTGGTGTAGATGTGATGGAAATCAGTTATACCAACGCTAATGCCGGTGATGTGATCCGTGCTATTAAGGAAACTTATGGTGACAAAGTATGTGTTGGTGCCGGAACGGTATTGGATGCAACTACCGCAAGATTAGCTATCATGAATAAAGCTGAATTCTTTGTTGCTCCTAACTTTGATCCGGCGGTTCAGGAAATGGCCAACTTGTATCAGATTCCTTATGGGCCCGGATGTACAACATATTCCGAATGTTTGAACGCATTAAAAGCTGGTGCGGCATTCATCAAGATGTTCCCAATTTCAAATTACTATGGACCAGATTTGGCCAAAGTGTTCAAAGTGCCATGTCCTCAGATTCCTGTATTGGCAAGTGGTGGTATTAACTTAGACAATGTAAAGACATGGGTGAAGAATGGAGCCGAAGTTTTAGGCGTTGGAGGTTTGTTGTCAAAGGGAGATTCTGCTCAGATCGCTGAAAACGCTAGAAAACTACGTGCTTTAGTGGAAGAAGCCAGAAAAGAGATGGGTAAATAATGAAAAAGATCTTAGTAACGCCTAGAGGCTATGCCAAATATGGCCAGGAAGCTAGAAAACGCCTGGAAGCTCTTGGATTTGAAATGGATATCAATGAGACAGGGAAACCATTACCTCGCGAAGTCTTTATTCAAAAGGCAAAAGAATCCACCGGCATCATCGTTGGTGTGGATGAACTGGATAAGGATCTGCTTGCCCAGTGCAAGGACTTGAAGGCTATTGTAAAGTTTGGGGTCGGAACTGACAATATTGATGTTGATTACTGCAAGGAACATGGAATACAGGTAGGAAGATGTTTGGGAACAAATTCCAATGCGGTTGCGGAATATACCATTGGTATGATGTTCAATTGTGCTCGTTTTATAGTCAGTGATGCGATGTGCGTGAAAAACGGTGATTGGGATAAGCCAACCGGCATGGAATTGACCGGAAAAAAATTAGGAATTATAGGTTTTGGGAACATTGGCAAGCAAGTTGCCAGAATGGGATATGGAATAGGTATGCAGATTTATGCTTATGATGCTTTTGATATTCCAGAAGAAGCTCTACAACCATATAAGGCAAAGAAATCGAATCCAGAAGAAATCTACAAAGAGTGTGATTTTATTACGGTTCATGTACCTTTGACACCGGAAACAGAGAATATGATCTCGGATGAAGAATTTGACAAGATGAAAGATACGGCCATTTTGATCAATGCGGCCCGTGGAGGGATCGTAGATGAAAAAGCATTGTTGAAGGCATTGAAAGAAAAGAAGATCTTTGCGTGTGCCAGTGATGTGTTTACCAGTGAACCTCCGGCAAAGGAAGATTGGGTGCAAGAATTATTAGGAATGGATAATTTCATTTTAACGGCGCATATTGGTTCTCGTTCAAGAGAGTCTGAGATCAATACGGTAAACCGCGCTACGGATGTAATGATTGATTTTTTAAAGTAATTGGAAGGAAGTGTATATATGAAGGCAGTTATTTTAGGTGCAGGACGAATTGGTAGAGGCTTTGTGACGCAACTATTGACATTGAATAATGTGGACATTACTTATTTTGATGCCAGCGATGCGATGGTTGAACAAATGAATCAAATAGGACATTATACGATCCATGTGTTAGGACATTCGGATCTTGATTTAGAAGTGGATCATGTGAAGGCATATCCAACTTCAGACATTGATCAGTTGGCTGCTTGTTGGAAAGAAAGTGATTTTATCTTTACGGCTTGTGGTGGAAAAAATATGCCTTCAGTAGGAAAAACCATTGGTCAGGCATTTAAAAAATTAGTTACGATCGGTGGTGTACACCTTTCTAATATTATAACTTGTGAAAACTGGATCGATCCGGCCAAAGACCTGGAAGAAGCCATCTTAAGCTGTTTGGATGAAAAAGAAGCAAAGTTATTTAAAGAAAACGTGGGTGTAGGAGAATCGGTAATCCTTTGTACGGGAACAGGGGCACCAGATCCTTCTAAAGTGATAAATCCAATTGATACGTGGGTTCAAAACTTTAAATACTTGCCAATTGATAAAGATGCTATAAAAACAGAGATTCCAAATTGGGAATATATTGAGTTTGTAGACAACTTTGGGCATTTATTGACACAGAAATTGTACACAAATAACACAAGCTGTGGTTCGGTAGCGTATCTGGGGCATTTAAAAGGTTTGACTTATATGGCCGAAGCTGCCAATGATGTGGAAATCGAACCAATCATGGATGAAATTTATAATGAAATCAACCAAGCTTTGATTCAAGGAATGGGTATCGATGCAGAGAGTCAATACGCTTTTTCTAAACGTGCCAAGGCTAAGTATACCGATAGAGATATTGTCGATAAATTGACGCGTATTGCTCGGGATCCTCTAAGAAAACTTCGTCCCGAAGATCGTTTGATTGGCCCAAGTAAAATTGCGTTGTCCATTGGTGTAAAACCAACTGCGATTGCATTGGCAACGGCAGCGGCTTTATTCTATGATGAACCCGATGATGAATCCGCTATGAAGCTTCAGCAAATGCGAAAAGAACATGGCGTGGAATACATCTTACAAAATGTTTGTCAGTTAAAACCGGAAGAAGAATTGTATCAAATGATTTTAAGCAGCATTGATGAACTAAGAGCGAAAGGATGGCTAAAAGAATAATGAAAAAGGCAGTTGTAATTGGAGCTGGTCAAACAGGACGTGGATATTTGGTTCGTTTTCTGTTCGAAAAAAACTATGATATTACATTAATCGATAAAAATGAACGGTTAATAGACTATCTCCAAGAGGATAAAGCGTTCTGTATCCATTTTTATTCAAAAGATAGAACACCTTTATATGTTCATGGATTGAAAGCGTATTTAAGCTATTCTAAGGAAGCCAAACAAGCAATTCATGATGCGGATATTATTTTTACTTCTGTTGGTGAACAAAATTTAGGCGATGTGGCTAAACAGATTCAGGAAGGCATTGCCGGGCGTGAAGATAAGGTAGTTATGTTGACGGCGGAAAATGGAATCAATCCAGGGAAAGTATTAACCAATCATTTAAAAGATTTAGGAGTAAAAGAAA
Organism: Faecalicoccus sp. LCP19S3_E2; assembly: GCF_052121255.1. Lineage (NCBI taxonomy): Bacteria > Bacillati > Bacillota > Erysipelotrichia > Erysipelotrichales > Erysipelotrichaceae > Faecalicoccus > Faecalicoccus sp. LCP19S3_E2. Next base: position 112,426 of record NZ_JBQKEP010000007.1, read on the forward strand.
ATTTTACCGTATCTATGACGGCCGTCTTCTGCTCAACGGTTGCCTTAGATAAGACAAGATTGGATATCTTGTCTATGAATGAATACTACTTCCCGTTTGATGCGGACGCCCTTGATGAAATTGATTTTGAAGGAGCGGTTCCTATTCATGACTTTGAAAAGTTCTTAAAAAGAAAGATTTATACGTATAACTGCTTGGCGGGTTTGATCTCTTATTGCGGATATATCAAAGACTATGAAGTCTATGGTGATGCTGCTAATGATCCCGACATTGCCGAAATGATGGATATTCTTTTAGAAGATTTAAATCCGGCTTTACAGGATTATTTCCAGATTACAAAAGAAGATCAAGAAGAGTTTGCCCAACGCGCTATGCGTAAGATGAAAAACAAAGATATTCTAGATTTCAATGTAAAAAATGGACGTGCCGCAAAACGTAAATTAGGACCAACAGAGAGAATCATGTCACCTATGAAAATTTTAAAAGAGCATGACAAAGATACACGAATCATGGAATTCGTGGCGGCAGCGGCTTTGGTGTATTGGGAAGAACTCCAAGGAAATGGCAGTGAACCTGTATTAACAAAATCACCAATCGAAACATTCTGTGATATAAATGGTCTTTCTGTAGACGATGCCATGGTGAAACGGGTGGAAAAATATTATGAGTTGATCAAGGCCAATCGCCATAACATCTGCATGAAAGAGCTTGTCTATTCTGTGGAGTAGTGAGATGAGTAAACATAGAGAAATTAAAATCAGCGGTTCCTTGTCTTGTATCGATTTATTGCATATAAAAGACCAGATGGATTTGATTAATCAAACCCATCTGTCTTTTCTACATTATGATGTGGTGGATGGGAAGTTCAACGATTGTTTTGTGTTCGGAGATTTAATTTTAGAAAGGCTTCGACCTTTGACTACAAAACCTATCGTGGTGCATTTGGCTGTGGAAGATATCAAGCCTTATATCAAACCGATGATCAAAGCAGGTGCTGATTATCTTGCGGTGCATTATGAAACCCCTTGCGATCATAAAGAGGTATTTGAAGAGATTCGCTCTTTAGGAGCTAAACCCATCTTGGCTTTTCGATGTGAAACACCCGTTCCAGAAGATTTTTTAGAATTGGTTGGCCAGGTTGAAAGTATTTTGAAATTGACGGTCAATCCGGGGTATGCCGGACAGCCTATACAAAAACAAGCTTTAAAACATATTCAAATTATGCGCGAATACTTGGATAAGGCGAATATAAATATGGATATTGAAGCTGATGGCAATATCAATGTGCATACGATCCCTGAAGTAGTTCAGGCGGGGGCAACGATCCTGACAGGGGGAACTTCTGGTTTATTTAATGATAAGGCAAGCATACAAGAAAATTATGATTTGATGATGGAGGCGGCAAAGATATGAAGCCATTATTATGCCCTAGTATGATGTGCTGTAACTTTTCCAATTTAAAAGAGGAGATGGCTCTATTGGAAGAAGCGAAGATCGATATGTATCACTGCGATATCATGGATGGAACCTTTGTTCCTAATATGGCTTTGGGGATTTCAGATATCCAGGCGATACGCTCTTTGACAAACAAAAAGATTGACGCACATTTGATGATTGATTCACCAGCAAATAAAGTGGATTGGTTTATAGATGCCGGTGCCGATATCATTTATCTGCATCCAGAATCTGAGATGTATGTCATCAAAACTATTCAGCACATTCATGAACGAAAAAAAGAAGCGGGCATTGCAATCAATCCCGATATTAGTCTTGTTTCTTTGGAGGAGTTGTATCCTTTCTGTGATTATATTTTAGTGATGACAGTGAATCCGGGCTTTGCGGGACAAAGTTTTATAGAAAGTATGGATCGAAAAGTTGAAAGACTGGTTCAGCTGAAACAAAAATATGGTTTTCAAATTATTATGGATGGTGCTTGTTCTCCTGAAAGAATTAAAGCTTACTCTTGTTGCGGTGTAGATGGGTTTGTATTAGGAACTAGCGCATTGTTTAAAGAAGATAAAAAATATAAAGAACGATTGGATGAATTGAGGGGTGTTTGTGGCAGATAATAGATTGGAGATTTTAAAACAATTCGATACGCCAAGTATTACCAACGTGGTCGCAACGTATCCGGAAAAAGACTATTGTTTGGGTCTTTATGATCCCTGGCAAGAATCTTGGTACACCAATCAGAAAGCTAAAGTGATGTATCCAGAATTAGGACCGGTGGCAGGGTATGCCATAACTTGTACATATGGGTTGCCCGACCCACATTATCAACGGCTTTCATTTCCAGACGTGCTGAGAACTATTTCCGCATTGAATGAGCCTGTTGTGTTAGTTGTGAAACAAAACTTGCCAAAACGAATTAAAAATAAAAATGGTTTACTTGGTGGGAATATGATGACAGCACTTAAATCAGTGGGTGTCGTTGGGGTAATATCAGATGGGCCAAGTCGGGATGTTGATGAAGTAAGACCATTAGGAATGCAATATATGCTTAGTGGTGTATGTCCAGGACATGGTAAATGGTCTATCAAGTCGATCAATACACCCGTGAAAGTGTTTGATATGGCAGTTTCTCCAGGAGAAATCATTCATATGGATGAAAATGGGGCGGTTAAATTTCCAGCTAGCGTTTTAGATGATGTGATCAAAAATGCCCAAAATCTTCGTATTATTGAAGAAAAACGACAAGCACAAATGCGCCAAACACAAGATTTGAATAAGATTATTGACATTATGGCAGGACTTTATGATGACTAATGAACAGGTTTTAAAGATCGATGAAAATGACAATGTCGTGGTTGCCATACGGGATATTAATAAAGGGGAAACGATTGTTGTGTCTTCTTTAAAAGTACAGGTACAGGATGAGATTCCCATATATCATAAAATGGCAATTGAGGATATTTCTTTAGGAAGTCCTATTTTAAAATATGGGGAATGTATAGGCTTTGCGTATAAAGATATAAAGCAAGGGCAACATGTTCATACACATAATTTAAGGAGCAAGAATTGAGTTATGAAGATCAATGGATACAAGAGGGAATGTGATGGGACCTATGGAATTCGAAACCATGTACTGATTTTACCAACTAGTATTTGTGCCTCGGATGTGGCGCGAATCGTATCGGAAAAGGTGGATGGGACTATCACCTTCCATAATCATCTGGGTTGTTCACAGACAAAAATTGATACAGCTTATACAATATCTACCATGGCAGGAATGGCTGCCAATCCCAATGTGTATGGTGTTGTTGCGATTTCCTTAGGATGTGAGAACTGTCAAATGGATCGAGTGGTTACCGAGATCAAAAGTCGAACCAAAAAACCATTAGAGACATTTATTATCCAGGAAGTCCCAGGAGTTGAAAAAACCATTGAGTTAGCTACTAAGGCGGCTATAAAAATGGTGGAAGAAGCCAAAGCAATGTCTAAAACAGAGTTCGAAATCTCCAATTTAATTTTAGGAACAGAATGTGGCGGTTCGGATCCTACCAGTGGTCTTGTGTCCAACGTTTTGGTGGGCCATGTTTCCGATCGAATGGTTTCTTTAGGTGGAACTTCGATTTTATCGGAAACTACAGAATTTATTGGAGCACAGCACATTTTAAAAAAAAGGGCTCGAAATACTTCGGTAGCCACTCACATTGATGAAATTATTGAGCGATATGAAGAAAGTCAGTACAGTGTGGGAGATGATATTCGTATGCGAAATCCTTCTCCAGGCAATCAAAGAGGTGGGATTACCACTTTGGAGGAGAAATCTTTAGGATGTATCAAAAAATCAGGCTCTAGCATGATTCAGGATGTTTTTGATTATGCCCAGCCCATCAGTTGCAAAGGCCTTGTAATCATGGATACACCGGGGAATGATTCTATCAGTATGATGGGAATGGCGGCAGGGGGTTGTTCCTTGATTTTGTTTACGACCGGACAAGGCACACCATTAGGCAATCCACTTGTACCAGTGATCAAAATCACCGGTAATCAGCAAACGGCAGAAAAAATGAAAGAATCAATTGACTTTGACTGTAGTGAAGGATTAAATTCAAACAATATGGATGAGCTGGAGAATGCTTTGTTCTCGCTGGTTCTCGATGTGTGCAATGGAAAAAAGACCAAGTCGGAAATCTATGGAATATGTGAATGTTCAATCGTTCGGGTTTCAAAATATGTTAAAGACGGAGTTATTCGAAAGACTTATTTTTGAGAGGGGTATCTAGTATGAATCCAACTGGATTAATTTTGTTATTCTTTGTGATTCTTGTGTTTATGACGCCTTTTATAAGAAAGAGCTTAAAAAACAGGAAACAATATTGGTTTGCGCATTTATTAAACACAAAATCATACGAGGAGATGGAAAAGGGACTAAATGCATTTTCTTCCAAAGCTTTGTTTCCACGATATGAACTTGAATGTTATAGACTACAGATGTATTTAGTTCAAAATAATTCAAAAAAAGTTGATGAACAGTATCAAGTCACAATTGAATCGGCTGTAACTAAGAAACAAAAAATAGAGATTTATACTAATGCGTTTGAACATTATGTTATGTTGGCGGATAAGTCAAAAAGTCTTGAATTGAAAAACAAGTTAAAGGAGTTCAATGATGAGTCTTTAAATGCACGATGTCAAATGTTGTATGATATTTTTGTGAATAAGAAGTCAAAATACATTGATCAACTGGAGAAGAATTTTGATAAACTCCAAGACTCTGAGAAAATGCTATCTGCTTATTTGTTGTCGGTACAATATACGAATAAAGGGGATACAAAAAAGGCGGATTACTATAGTAATCTTTCTAAAGATTTTTTTGAATAGCGGTTTTCTCTTAGGAGAGAATCGCTTTTTTTGAAGGAGAATTTATGAATGTATTGATAGCGATTGATTCCTTTAAAGGAGCGGTTTCTTCTTTAGAAGCTGGTTTTTCTTTAAAATCGGGATTATCTATTAATCCTGATTTAAAGTTACAAGTTTGTGCGGTTTCTGATGGTGGAGAAGGAAGCTTGGAAGTTTTGTCTCAAAATGGCATAGGGACTTATCAGAAAATGATGTGTAAAGATTCCTTTGGTAGAGATACTATGGTAAACGTTTTGTTCTTTGAAGAAGATGATAAGAAATGTTGCGCCATTGAAACGGCTTCGATGATAGGAATTCAGGGACAAAATCCGACTCCTAATACAGTGATGACCACTTCTAGTTATGGCTTAGGGCAATTGATTTGTCATTTGATGGAAAACCAAATCAGTAAAATCATTGTATTTGTCGGAGGTACGATAACTACCGATGCCGGTCTGGGGGCATTACAGGCATTGGGCCTTTTGTTATATGATGAGAAACATGAACTTTTAGCGAATCATGCCAATCCTCTTATGAACTTTGATCATCTTGATAAAGAGAAGCTGCAACAAATCCGAAATCATTTAAAAAAAGTCGAACTTGTTGTCGGAGTGGATGTAAATGCTCCTTTGTATGGAACTTATGGTTGTTCTCAAATGTATGCTCGGCAAAAAGGGGCTGATGAAAAACAAATCCAACAAATGGAAGGCCATTTAAGAAAGTTGGATGAACAATGTGATTTGGATTTGATGGAACCTGGCTGTGGGGCCGGAGGAGGCTTGGCAGCTGGATTAAAAATAATTGGTGGAAATATTGTGCCAGGTTTTGATATCGTGAAACATTTCATTGATTTAACAAGTAAAGTACAATGGGCAGATCTGATCATTACTGGAGAAGGGGCTATCAATGATCAAACTCTGCAAGGGAAATTACCTTTATGTATGGCAGAAATGGCTAAAAAAGAGCAAAAACCAATCATAGCCTTGTGTGGACAGAAAAATTATACAGACAAGTCGTTAAACGATTGGTTTGATGGGATTTTCTCGATCCAACCGAGTATTTGTTCATTACAAGAGGCTATTCAAAACACAAAAGTAAATCTAGAAGAAATTGGGTTCCAATTTGGGAAACTGATTAAGAGGAATCATCATGAGAATCGAAGCTAAAGAAATGCACTCTATATTTTTTAAGATTTTAGTAAACCATGGTGTACCCAAAGAATACGCTAGCGATTGGGCGCAGATTTTTGTGGACAATAGTTTGGTCGGTGTTTATAGTCATGGGATCAACCGTTTTAAAAAAATTATAGAATATATAGACAAGGGTCTTATCAATATCCATGAACAATGTACTTGCGAAGTAAAAATCGGAAATATCGAACGTTGGAATGGACATTGTGGAATTGGTCCGCTCAATGCACAAAAAGCGGTTTTAAGAGCTTGCAAGCTTGCCAAAGAACAAGGTATTGGTATCGTCGCATTGGGTAATAATAATCACTGGCTTCGTGGTGGATATTATGGTTCTCTGGCTGCTGATCAAGGTTGTATATGTATCTGTTGGTCTAATACTAAGCCCAATATGCAAGCTTGGGGAAGCAAGGATACCAATATTGGAAACAACCCCATCGTGTTCGCTGTACCAGATATCTCTAAGGAACATATAATTTTAGATTGTGCTGTTTCTCAGTTTTCCTATGGAAAAATCGAAGAATGCATGTTGAAGAATATTGAGCTTCCAGTTCCTGGTGGCCTCGATGAAAAGGGAGAGCCTACGAGGGATCCCTCTATTATTTATCAAACCAAAAGAGTTTTACCTATGGGTTATTGGAAAGGAAGCGGATTATCCATTTTATTAGATTTGATTGGCACGATATTAAGTAATGGGAATTCTGTTATGAAGATTGGAACCTTTGAAAGAGAGATTGGGCTTACACAGATTTTTATTGTGATTGATCCTTTAAAATTTATTAACATAGAGAGAATGGATCAAATAGTTCACGATCTTAAAAAATCATTAAAAGATTCTCATCCTATCCAAGAAAGAAGAGAAGTCTATTATCCTGGTGAATTAGAAACCAAGGTAAGAAAAGAAAATATGAAAAAAGGCCTTCCTGTCATTGAGGCCAAATGGAAAGAAATCTTGAATCTACTTTAAATGATAAAAATGTATGGATTTTAATGAACTCCAACATAAGAATTTTTTTGCAGTAAACTATAACGATATCTCGATGCTTAAACAAGTCGGGACCATCTATGAAGAAGAAAAAAGAAGAGCCGACAACGAGGCACAATCTAATAAGGAGAAGGGAGTTGTCTAGCTTATTGAAAACGAGAGGATAAAAAGAATGACAGAAATTCAAAAACATGTAATTAGTATTCGAAAGAATATATTAAAAATGGTGTATGCGGCACAAAGCGGGCATCCGGGCGGCTCTTTATCCGGGGCCGATCTGCTGACGGATCTGTACTTCAGAGAAATGGATATCAACAAAGATAATGTGGATACG
>NZ_JBQKEP010000008.1:0-85712 GCF_052121255.1 Faecalicoccus sp. LCP19S3_E2
TAGAATATCAAAATATAAGGAATCACTTAAAAACAAAGCCCAATCAGCATAATACCAATTGGGCAAGAATTTTTACTTATTTAATGTGTCCACTTGACAGGGACCAGATCATATGATTCTCTGTCTTTTTAGTTATAAAATACTGATTTAGAAATGATCACTCCCTTTCAGAAACGATAGATGACAAAGTTCATTCTACGTACTTTCATCTATTCCGTACAGATTTTAAAATAGAGGGTCATAAAGATGCTTCAACTTCTAATAAATCCATGCTTTCTTCTATATATGATTGCTGTCGTTTCCGGAGACACAGTAATATGGTAATAGCATAAAAACAGACAAAAATAACGGCATTACACCGCTACTTTTGTCTTATATTCATGTAAGATTTGTTTGAGATCCTCCATGGTCTGCATACCGGAACAAAGGTTTTTAAATTCTCTGGCATTGGGTAAACCCTTTAAATACCAGGAAGCCAATCCTCTCATCTCACGAATCGCAATAGACTCTCCTTTGGTATCTGCCAGTCCTTGTGCATGATCTAGACAAATTTGAATGCGATCTTCGATTGAAAACTCATGTTTTTGTCCGGTTAAAGAATCCACGCATTCTTGAATCAAGAATGGATTTCCGATAATGCCTCGTCCGATCATAACACCATCGCATCCCGTTTCATTCATCATGTGATGGAAATCTTCCACACTTCGTACATCCCCATTGCCGATGACAGGTATCGAAACCGCATCTTTTACCGCTTTGATATAAGACCAGTCGGCTTTTCCTTCATACATTTGAGAGCGTGTTCGACCATGTACCGCAATGGCTTGAACGCCGACTTCCTCCATGGCCCTGGCCAATTCTACACAATTGATATGATCTTTATCAAAACCAATACGCATCTTTACGGTCACCGGTTTTGATACGCTCTGTACAACTTTTGCCATCAATTCTTTTGCGTATTCAATATCTTTCATCAAATAACTTCCGGCTTTCGCTTTGATCACTTTATTGACCGGACAGCCCATATTAAAATCAATGATATCGCAATCTGTCTGCGTATCCATAAATTTTGCCGCATATACTACGGTATCCATATCATGACCAAAAAGCTGAAAACTGACAGGATGTTCATGGGAATCACACTGGCACATTTCAAAAGTTTTTTTCGAGGCATAATACAGAGCTTTGTCACTGACCATTTCATTACAGACAAGTCCTGCTCCGAATCGTTTTGATATTCTTCGAAACGCAATATTGCTGACACCGGCAAGCGGAGCAACCACGACCGGATTTTCAATGTGAACCTTTCCTATATCAAACATTTTTTTCATGTCTTTTATCCAAAATGCTCTGTAATTCCTGTTCGGTAAATTCATAACGCTCATTACAGAAATTACAGGTCACTTTTGCTCCATGATCTTCCTCTATCATTGCCTTTAAATCCTTTTCATGCAGTGTGGACAGCGCTCTTTCCATACGTTCTTTGGAACATGGGCAGGAAAAAGAAACCTCCTGCACTGATAAAACATGAGCATCTTCAAACATATCTTTGGCCAACTGTTCCAGGCAGGAATCATCGTATTCCTTCATCAATGTACTCATTGGTTTTAAGCCTTCCAAAACATGTTCGCAAATGGATATATCTGTATCTGTCGCATCCGGTAATACCTGCAAAATCAAAGCGCCGGCACTGACGACATTACCGCTTGGATCCACCAACACACCGACACTGACCGCCGTAGGCGTCTGCTCACTTTTCGTAAAATAATACGCAAAGTCTTCTCCGATTTCTCCGCTGACAAGTTCAACGGTTCCGGAAAAGTTTTCCTGCATGCTTAAGTCTTTTGTGACCGTTAATGTACCCTCTTTTCCGACAACTGCTCCAACGTCCAGCTTTCCACTTCCCTTTAATTCTGTATCTACATGTGGGTTGGAACAAAAACCACGTACACTTCCGTCATGATAAGCATCTACGATCAAGGAGCCAATCGGGCCGTGTCCATTGATCGAAATTGTCAGCATCTCTTTTTCATCCTTCAACATGCTTCCCATCAAAGAGCCTACGGATAAAACTCTTCCCAATGCGGCACATGCGCAGGGATACAAATCAAAACGATCTCTTGCCTCCTGCACCAAATCTGTACTTCTCACCATATAAAGGCGAATATGGTCCTGACAAACTAAAGCTTTGCATAAAGTATCTTTCATTTTCTTTCCTCCAAAAGAAAAGACGTTCAAAACGCCTTAACTTTTCTTTTTTGTCAATTCATTCAGGGCATCATCCAAATCCTTTTGTTCGACTCCCTGTTTTGGTAATGGCGGAACTTCTGGTCCGCTTGTTTCTTCCGGTGTTTCCGATGTTTCGGTTTTTGTTTCCGGATTATCCAGAGTACCATAATTCATCAAATTGTTGATTTCTTCATTCGTCAATGTTTCATGTTCAAACAAGTTTTTCGCAATCAAGTCTAAAAGATCACGATTTTCCGTTAAGATCTTTCGACACTGTGTATGACACTCATCAACGATGGCACGCACTTCTTTATCGATTTCATCAGCAACTCCATCCGAGTAAGAACTTCCCTGCGTATAATCACGTCCTAAGAAGACATTTCCCTGTGGATCGGCATACTGAATTGGTCCTAAAGAAGACATACCGTAAACACGAACCATGTTTTTCGCAATCTTTGTCAACTGCTCAATATCGTTTACAGCACCGGCGCTCACTTCGCCAAAGACTAGCTCTTCGGCCGTACGGCCCCCTAAAAGACCAGTAATACGCGCAATAAACTCACTTTTACGATGGAAGTATTTTTCCTCACGCGGTGTCATTAAGTTATATCCACCGGCTTCGCCACGTGGAATGATCGTAACTTTTTGTACCATATCGGCATCTTCCAGCTTCAAGCCGATTACCGCATGTCCGGCTTCATGATACGATACCAGCATCTTATCTTTTTCTGTATATTTCTTGCTCTTTTTGGCCGGCCCCATCATTACACGGTCAATCGCTTCATCCAAATCATTCATCGTGATTTGTTTTTCTTTTTTGCGCACTGCCAGAATGGCACCTTCATTTAACACATTGGCAAGATCGGCCCCGGAAAATCCCGGTGTTCTTTTCGCCAGATTTTCCAATGAAACATCAGTAGAAAGCTTCTTGTTTCGGGCATGTACCTCTAAAATTTCCTTTCGGCCTTTTACATCCGGTAAGTTAACGGTTACACGTCTATCAAAACGTCCGCTTCGCAACAAAGCCGGGTCAAGTACATCCGGACGGTTGGTTGCCGCAATCACGACGATACCGATATTATCGGTCATACCATCCATTTCTACCAACAATTGGTTCAATGTCTGTTCACGCTCATCATTTCCACCGCCCATACCGGCTCCACGCTGACGCCCTACGGCATCAATTTCATCGATAAACACGATACATGGTGCGCTCTTCTGCGCATTCTTAAACATATCACGGACACGGCTGGCACCCGTACCGACAAACATTTCGACAAAGTCAGATCCGGAAATCGAGAAGAATGGTACGTTAGCTTCACCGGCTACCGCTTTGGCAAGCAGCGTTTTTCCGGTTCCCGGCGGACCTACCATCAAGATTCCTTTCGGGATATGCGCTCCCATATCGGTAAACTTCTTCGGGTTTTTCAGATAATCTATAATTTCTTTTACTTCTTCTTTTTCTTCTTCACATCCTGCCACATCTTTAAAACGCGTCTTTACATTCGACTCCACACGGGCTTTGGATTTGGCAAACTCAAATGCTTTGTTGCTGCCGCCACCGCCCATTTTGGCAAACATGATATAGAAAAAGACTCCTATAATCACTAACGGTAGTATATTGGACAACAATGTGATCCAAATACTGGATTGGTTTGGATCTTCTACCGTAATTTCTCCACCATCATCCGTCAATGTTTCATTCAACCATTCCATATTGGATTCTGAATAAGGAATGATCACACTGTAAGATATTTTTTCATCATGACGAGAATAGGTTCCATTCACATGGATGATATTAGAGGAAATGGAAACACGGCTGTCACCAAAATCCGCATCTTCCGCTATTTTTTCAAATTGTGTATAATTCATTGTCCGTGTAGATCCTTGTGAACTGTAAAAGAACAGAGACAAGACGATCATGATCACAAACAACGTAGGCAAATAATTGATCCATTTTTTCATGGGCATCCTCCTTGGTTACTGGTAAACTTCAGGTTTCAGTATTCCTATGTAAGGTAAATTCCGATATTTCTGGTTGTAGTCTAAACCATAGCCCACTACGAATTCATTTGGTACAGGGAAGCCTGTATATTCTGCTTCGATATCCACAACTCTACGCTCCGGCTTATCTAACAGACTGACAACTTTAACATCCTTGGCCCCTTTTCGCAAAAGCAGCTTTTTGACCTCTTTTAAAGTTCGCCCTGTATCAACGATATCTTCTACGATCAAGACAGGACGTCCTTTACAAGAAAGGTCCATATCTTTGTCAATGCGCACATCTCCGATTGATTCAGTACCATCATAAGAGCTGACAGACATAAAGTCGATTTCACAGGCAAATGTGAATCGTTTGATCAACTCTGCCATAAACGGCACACTTCCTTTTAACAATCCAACGATGATCGGAATTTCTCCTTTCGCATTATAATCATTTTCAATTTCCTTTGCGAGTTCTTCGCAGCGTTCTTCAATTTGATCTTCACTAATCAAAACTTTTTGAATATCCTTACTGATCATAACATAATCTCCTTAAGATACGAATTTCATTGTATCATAAAAGCATTCGGTTTAACACTAAAATGTTGGACATCACAGCCTATTTTTGGTACAAAAATGATTCTTTTCTTACTGTTTTCTACAACCAGCCAATTTTTTCGTAAAATCCTTGGAATCTTTCTATCGATGAAGATGCGATGGATCTTTTTGGTTCCCCAGACCATTTCGATCTTATCGCCGGCCTGCACACTACGAATGGTCAGGGGAAAGTCCTCCGGATAGAGTGTGATCCCTTCAATTTTCCTTCCCGTTTTTTCAATAGAAAAGCCTTCATATTGACCATATTTCAAAGAAGTCAATTGAATGAAAACCGGATTTTTTTTCTTTTGAAGATACAGCTTTTTATGATAGCTTTCCAGATCGTAATCACCCAGATCGATCAAAGTATCACTTTGCAGCTGCTTCATCAAATCCATACATTCCCTTTTGGAAAACCTTTTTTGTGTGCATCGAAAGAGCCATTCTTCCAAAAATAACCAATCCGGCAAAGAATCCACACTTTGATCCCAAGTATCCAAAAATAAAGAAATCTGTTCTCTTTTTTTATTCCATTCTCTATTTTCTTTTTCGATCGTATGAAGCCATTCCTCTTTTTGGTCTTCAGAGAGTGTATCTACCAAGGAATGACGAATTTGATTGCGGGTATAATCATCCTTTAAGTTCGATTCATCGATTCCAAAAGGAATCCCATGGTCCAAACAATACTGCATACATTCTTTTTTACTGAGGCCAAGCAAGGGACGGCAAATACGTATTCCTTTATACATACTTTCGACTTTCAAGCCATAAGTTTCACAAAGCATATGCCGTTGTTTCTGAAAGAAATAGGTTTCCAACAGATCATCTTTTTGATGCGCAACATAAATTGTATCAATGTGATATTTCAAAGCCAGATCGACAAAAAAATCATAACGCACCTGCCTTGCCCAAGATTGAAAGTTACCAGCTTTCTCTTGTTTGGGCGCATATACAAACAAAGGAAGATGATGTTGATCACAAAAATTGCGAACAATCTGTTCATCGCGATCTGCAGTATCTCTTTTATGGTAATTGACATGTGCCACAATGACTTTTTTATAACACAGCTTTGCCAACAAAGCCATGCTGTCAGGGCCGCCTGAACAAGCCACTATTCCTTGATATTGAACCATGCAACTATTTTATCATCCTTTTTGAAATGCTCCAATGCATTCGCATACGCATTTTAAAATTTGTTGAAACTGTTTACCCTTTGGATCGATATGTCCTTTGACATCAATAATACGTGCGGTATTGATCCATTTGGCATCATTTAAAAAGAGACACGATTCTTTGTAAAGGCCCGAAATCTCTCCCAATGCGAAAAGATGGCTCTTCATTTTACGAATCGGTTTCCCTGTCATCGGCACTACAAACGCTTTATGGTGTTTAAACGCAAGAATCAATCCAAAATGCTGATAACCAATCTCCATTAGGTAGGCCTGTCCAAAATCTATAAAACAAATATCGCCTTTACGAATTCGTATCTCCGGTAGTATTTCTTTATAGTTATATGTCTGTTTTCTTTGACAAAAATTCAACTTTGAAATCATATAATCATACACTTCATTCGGATTTAATGCCTTCAACATTTCCATTTCCTCTTTTTTTGCCTGATGAATCAATTGTTCTAGGGCACAAGCAGAGATGCCATATTCTTTTTGTTTAAGCCATTCTTTTGGTTCCATATTCTAATCAAAACAAAAAGATGTGACCAAAAAATGACACATCTCTATTTTTTTCGCTTATTTTTTAAACGTATCCCCTGCGCCTGTATCCAATGGCTCACACTTAGAATGGGATGATAATGGTTGGAGATCATTGATGATTTTTCAATAAAGAGTTCTACTCCAAACAGGATGACAAGCATCACAAAGAAGCCAATCGTTCGATTGATCATGTAAACAAAGGCACTGACACCGAATAAAGAAGTCACCCCACATAGGATAATTACTGTATTGCGATGGCCAAACTGCCGCATCAAAAGATGATGAAGATGGCTTTTATCAGCCTGCATAAAGCGTTGTCCTTTTAAGGTTCTGCGCAAAATGGCAGACAATGTATCAATAATGGGAACCATCAAAATCAGTACCGGCAAGGCAAGTGTCATGATCGTACTGGATTTAAAGCCCATGATCGATATAGTGGAAACCATGAATCCCAAGAATAGCGAACCACAGTCGCCCATAAATATACTGGCCGGATGGCAGTTATATACAAGAAAGCCTAAAATGCTGCTGGCAAGAATGAATGCCAAAGACATGATATCAAGACGTCTTTCGATGATAGCCATACTGCCAATGATGATCAGCACAATAACACACAATCCACCGGCAAGTCCATCTAAACCATCAATCAAATTAACCGCATTTGTGATGCCGATGATCCAAATCAAGGTAAACAGAACAGAAAAGATACCGATATCGATCGTTATGCCAAATGGGAGTCGAATGATATCAACACGAACCCCAAAATATATCGCAACAATAGCGGCAATCAGTTCCAGAAAAAGCTTCATACGCGGTTTTAGATCGATCAAATCATCAACCAGTCCCGCAAAAAACATGATACTTCCGCCAAGAATCACACCATTGATCGTTGAATCCACCTCAATAAACAAAGAAGCAACCACGATAAAAGAAAGATAGATGGCTACCCCGCCGATTCGGGAAATCAAGCCATGATGTACTGTTCTTTCATTTTCCTTAGCATAGGCTTTAGCCAAAACGGAATATTTTTTTACAAGTGGGGTCAGGATCAAGCTACCCAAAAACGCTAACAAGATCCACTGCAGATCGATCATCCCTTCAGCTCCTTCATCGTATTGATGATATCATATTCCGGAGTGTTTGTATGCAGTATCGTACAACCAAACGCCTGTTCCAAAAGCTGTCTTAATCCAAAACAATGTGCCAGCCCTCCACTTAAAAGGAAGCCATTTTTCAACAGTGCTTCTTTCATCTGCAAAGGTTGTTCCTTAAAACACTGTTTGGCCCAAAGTACGATCTGCTGCTCTATCATTTCCATTCCCGGCCACAGATCCCAGGCACTGATGGAAATTCTTTGCATATGTTGATAACGATCCAGTGCTGTGCAGGAAAGACGCACATTTTGATTTTTCCAAAATGCATCGCTCGCCGCTTTTTTTAATGCCATCGCATCTTCATTGGAAATCAGACAGTTGGTTTTTGTCGCAACGATACGTTTGATCTGCTCATCCATACGACTTCCCGCAAAAAATATCTTCTTATATGATCGGCAAGTTCCGTTCACATAAATTCCCATTTCCGTATAAGAATGACCGGCATGAATTAAAAAACAAGCTTCTTTGGTCTGCAGTAAATCCATATTCGTGATGAACTTCACTTTTTTGATACCACTATCTAATAGAATGTGCTGCCATTTTGTGCGGTAGGCTTCATCATACCAATTGGGAACTGCCATCCAAATGCATGGCTTTAACAAAGATTGATCCGCCTGCAAGACATTCATACAGTTTTCAATCAGAGAATGAATCATGGAATCCACAGAGTCTTCCCAGATCGGATAACGTATCTGCATCAAAGGATCCTGGTAGATGCAGGAAATTGCCTCCTGTCCATAGAATAAAGGCTGATTATTTTTTACGGCAACGATCGTTCTTGTTTTGGCATCGGTATGTTTGGAACAATCATGCAAACGCAATTCATAAGCACCCGCATCTAATAAAAACCAGCGTTCAAACATATTTAAACACCCAATCCGTTATAGATCGTCAACGCTAATATGGCCTGTGTACAAAGATACGATAAGGCCAATGCGCATAAAAACATCAATAATGTCACTTTCGCAGGCTGTTTCACACGACAGAACTTATCGAACTGCACGGCACTGATCGCATAAAAACTCAACACAAAGCACACAATATATAAAATAATTTCTATGATTGAATTGGCCATACTTCCTCCTAACCGATCGTAACGATCTGACTGAAATAGCCTTGATTTGAAAAATATTTCTGTGTCTGTAATAAAAGTTCCTGATTGAATGAAAAGCCCATCAGACAGGAACCGGAACCGGTCATCATGACGCGATCCAAGCCAAACTTTTCCATCGATTCCTTTAATTCCTTTAAAGATGGCTGCAACATAAATGCTGGTGTTTCCAATGCGTTCTGCATCGTCCTTATCAAAGAATTATAGTCTTTTTGTTCAATGCATTTCTGAATTTGTGATACATCTATAGAACATTGATCTCCACTCTCCCAAAGTTGGAAAGCCTGAGGGGTCGATATGCCAAACGATGGTTTGACTAAAAGGCAAGGCAATTTCCAATCGGTTGTGATGCATTCGATTTTTTCTCCGATTCCTTTGACTCTGGCGAATCGATTAACCATACAAAAAGGGACGTCAGCGCCAATACGAGCCGCAAGCTTTAATTGCTCATCCAACTCCATAGAAAGTCCTTCCATGGCACAAACAGCCTTAAATACAGCAGCTGCATCAGCACTGCTGCCGGCTAGTCCGGCTTGATCGGGAATATGCTTGATCACATGAATCTGATAATGAGGCAGATCCGGCTTTTTCTCTTTTAAGACCTGTAAGGTTCTGTGAATGGTTGAATTTTTTGGAAGAATCATGGTATCGCATGTAATCAAATCTTGTTGGGATGGATGGATTTCTATTTCATTATATAAGGAAACCGGTGCCATGATCATATCAAGTTCATGATATCCGTTTTCCATGATTCCCACTACATCTAAAGCGAGATTCACTTTTGCCTGTGCCTTTATTTTCATGCCAACACCTCATACAACAAAATAAAATCGTCTAAACTTAATTGCTGTGCTCTTGTATTCAAAGGAATACTCGCCTTAGCAAGCACTTCCTCTGCTTTTTTCTTATCTTTTAACCACTGGCCTAAATTGTTATAAATGGTTTTTCTTCTCTGCTGAAAACAAGCTTTAACCATCTCAAAGAAGAAATCTTCATTTTCTACACGATATTTATGATGAAAGGTAAACTGCACGACCATCGAATCCACATTAGGCTTTGGCCAAAATACATGGCGCGAAACATCCATGATCTTCTTTACATCACAACGATATTGAGTAATTACACTCAACGCATTGTATTCACTTTCACAATTGGTAGCCAAAAAACGTGCGCCCACTTCCTTTTGCATCATCACGGTAATCCGTTCAATCGGCTCTTTGGCTTCAAATAATTTAAAAAGAATAGGAGTCGTAATGTAATACGGCAAGTTGCTGGCAAAAACTACTTTTTGATGATCCTTACGTTTAGATGCGATCAATTCATCAATATCTATACTTAATACATCCTGTAAGATGATTTCCAGATTTCCATCAATTTCCCGTTTTAAGATTTCCGGCAGTCTTTCATCAATTTCCAAAGCGATAACACGATCGGCTCTTTGGCATAAAAACTGTGTCAAGGCTCCAATCCCCGGTCCGATCTCAAAGACTAGCTCCGAAGGATCTTCTATAGCTGCCTGTGCGATCTTTTCCACGACCTTAGGCTCTATGATAAAGTTTTGTCCATAGCTCTTTTTCGTAAAGATTTGATATCTTTCCTGAATCTCTTTTGTCCTTTTGATCGTCGCAATCGGCTGCATACTCATTCTTCCTCAATTTCTTTTCTTGTCACTTTCATCTGATTCAAGCGTTTAAAGCATGTCTTCGCATTACAAGGCCCGATATGAAACTTCTGACAAATCTTCTCTCTTCTTTGCGCACTGTCAGCTAAGCCTGTCAATCCCAAATCTACAAACTCTTCCCAGCTTAACGTGCTGACACCTTGTTCAAAAGTAACCACATGGCATAGCGATTCCCATAAATCTTTTTGCGAAGCATGTTCTACACCGACCTTTTTTGTCGTTCTTGCCTTGTATTTATCAATAAACGCATGTTTACAATTTGGTATATGCTCTTGTATCATTCTTCGAATGTGTTCTCCCGGATGATCGGGATCGGTAAAAATGATGACACCTCTTTTTTTCTGTGCCTCTTTGATTCTTTCAATCGTCTCCCTTTGAAGTTGATCTCCACCTGTTTCAATCGTATCACAATCGAAATAAGACTGAAGCCGATTTGTATCATTTTTCCCTTCCACAACGATGATTTCCTTGATTTTTTGTTTCATAGATAATAAAAAAGAGAAGGCAGCGTCATAATGGGGTTTGTTCGGGGTTTGAACAGGTGACGGCCGTTTCTCTTTTATTTACCCCCTTAATCGACAACCATTATAGCACGGTTTATAAAGAACTCAAATATTCCATCTTTTGTTACAGCGATAAATTCCGTATAATAAACATATAGACATGAAAAGAAAAGTATGTGTTCTTTCCTATTATATAAGGAAAAGGATTATAAACCAAAATATTGACAATTCTTTTGTTTTCATGAATAATACTCAAGGTTTGAAAAAAAGGAAGTGTGTCGTATGTATGATGTAATCATTATTGGAGCAGGCCCCGGCGGTATTTTCTCAGCCTACGAACTGCTCAAAGAAAAACCGGAAGCTAAAATCGCAATCTTTGAAACCGGTGGACCATTAGAAAAAAGAAAATGTCCGATCGATGGAGAAAAGATCAAATCCTGTATCCACTGTAAGACTTGTGCCATTATGAATGGTTTTGGAGGGGCTGGTGCCTTCAGCGATGGAAAATACAACATCACCAATGAATTCGGCGGTGACTTGTTCAATTATGTCGGACATAAACAAGCCATCGAACTGATGGAATATGTCGATCAGATCAACTGTGAATATGGCGGTGCCCAGACAAAGCTGTATGTCAACACACATACAGAAATCGCCAAAAAGTGTCTGCAGCACAATCTGCATCTTTTAAAGGCAAACGTGCGTCATTTAGGTACGGATATTAACTATATTGTGCTGGGAAATCTGTACGATATCCTAAAAGAAAAAGTCGATTTCTATTTCTATACACCAGTTGATACCGTTGAAAAAACAGAAAGCGGCTATGAAGTCGTTTGTCAAAATCAGAAGCGATACCAGGGACATCGCTGCATTATTTCGACCGGTCGTTCCGGAAGTAAATGGATGGAGAGTGTTTGCTCAAACCTTGGTATCAAGACCGAAAGCAATCGTGTGGATATCGGTGTACGTGTTGAACTGGCCGCCGATACCTTTAGCGAGCTGACTGATTCTTTATATGAATCCAAGATTGTGTATCGATCCAAAAAGTACCAGGATTTGGTTCGTACTTTCTGTATGAATCCTCATGGTGTCGTGGTTAACGAAAACACTAACGGTATCGTCACCGTAAATGGACACAGCTATGAAGATCCGGCAAAATACACCAACAACACCAATTTTGCTCTGTTGGTTTCCAACCACTTTACTGAGCCGTTCTCCCAAAGCAACCAGTATGGTGAATCGATTGCCCGTCTTTCCAATATGTTAGGCGGCGGTGTCATCGTCCAGCGTTTTGGTGATCTAATCCGTGGTCAGCGTTCTACACCAAGTCGTATCGCATCCGGATTTGTAAAACCAACCTTAAAGGCAACACCGGGGGATCTGTCTCTGGTCATTCCAAAGCGCCAGTTGGATGATATCATCGAAATGATCTACGCATTGGATGAAGTCTGTCCGTCAACCGCAAGCGATGATACTTTGTTGTATGGTGTGGAAGTCAAATTCTACAATATGCAGGTACAGGTGGACAAACGCTTAGAAACATGTCATAAAGGATTGTTTGTAATCGGGGATTGTTCCGGTGTTACCCACTCCTTGAGCCATGCCAGTGCCAGTGGTGTTTACGTCGCAAGAGAAATTGCCAAAGAGCTTTAAGACTTGATAAAGTCAAGGATATCGCAAATCACGGTATCCTTTTTTTCTTCCTGTAATATTTCGTGTCGCATATGCGAATATACTTTTTCTTCGATCGTATCGTATCCTTGTCTACGCATGTCATCTTCTGCCTGATGCAGTTGTTCTACAGAGCCAATGACAGGATCGTTTTCTCCTGCCAGAAACAAAATCGGAAGAGTGGGATTTTTAACTTTCCAGCCTTTTCCATCAAATGTTCTTTTCACCATCAAAAACAGATTTTTAAACCCATTCAACGTAAAGATAAAACCATCTTTTTCTTCTGCGTTATACGCCATCACATTATGCATATTTTCCGATAACCAGCGATTCTCATGGATTCCTTCAAATTTTCGATCATATCCACCAAAAGCCAGAGATTGAATAAAATGACTGCGGTGATGCTTACCAAAACATAAGCTTAAAACGTTTGTCAAAAAAAGTGCTGCTGTAACTAGTGGATTTTTAACGACCGGTCCGGAAAGAATCAGCTTGTCGATTGTATCATCATACTTCTTACAATACAGACGCGCTACCAGTGTTCCCATAGAATGTGCAAATAAAATAACCGGAACTGATGGAAATACCTGTCTGACATGATTGATCACATCTTTGACATCTTCCACGATATAATCCGCATCCTCCTCATAGAAATAGCCATAGTCATCCTTTGAACATACGCTTTCTCCATGCCCTCTATGATCATAGATCAGTGCCGCATACCCGTCTTTCGCACACGCCTGCATAAAATCAACATAACGCTCTTTATGTTCGGCCATACCATGTAAAATCACGATGACTCCCTTTAACGCAGTATCTGGCTGGATCAACAAGGCCGACAAGGCAAGTTCATCACTTGAAGATGATATTATAAATTCTTTTGTATTCATGATAAACCTCTTTCTTGTTTCTATTGAAACACGTATTATTTACATTTACAACTGCAATTTTGCGATCATTTTCTACTATTTTTAGAAAACCACTAGGAATTTTGTGGAATTTCTTGGGATGTTTCTGATTTTGTGATATACTTCATATATGTATCAAAAAGTAGGGGGTGAGCGTATGAACGAAAACTACTTTGAAGAAAAATACGACGATATGGATGAAGATATCCAACAAAAAGAGGCTCTTGTGCTAGAGGCAGAGAAAATCGATGAAATAGAAGATGATCATGAAGCCAGCCAGAAAATCAATCAGTTACGACGCAGCTGGAGACAGATTCATTATTGGGAAAGCGAGTACGAAGAAGATCTAAAAAATCGCTTTGAGGCAGCCATCGATGCTTTCTATGCAAAGTTTAAAGAAGCCGAAAAAGAACACGAAGCAGCTAAACGCGCTCTGATCGAGAAAGCGAAAGAATTATCGCAAGCCAAAGATCTGAAACAGACGACAAAAGCGCAGCAGGAATTGTTTGAAGAATGGAAAAAAATCCCAAGTGCCGGACGTAATTTAGATGACGTTCTCTGGGAAGAATTCCAGAAAGCACGACAGGTATTCTATGACCGCAAACAGGAAGCCTGGGAAAACATGAATCAAAACTTTGATAAAGCCAAAGAAGCTAAAGAGGCTCTCATTGAAAAAGCCAAAGAGCTTGAAGATTCTGTTGAATGGAAAAAAACATCTGAAAAATTCCGTGATTTAATGACGCAATGGAGAGAAGCCGGATTTGCGGGAAAAGAAGATAACGACGCTTTGTGGGAAGCCTTTAATAGCGCCCGTCAAAAATTCTATACCCGCCGTAACGCTTTCTATGAAGAATTGCATAGTACACAAGCTGTCAATTTGAAAGAAAAACAAGAATTGATTGAAAAAGCTCGTGCTATTAAGGATAGCGAAGATTATTCTCGTGAAAATACAGAAACGATGAAGGATCTTGCGGTACAATGGAAAAAAATCGGTTCCTGCGGAAAGAATAAAGATGATAAGATCTGGAATGAATTCCGTGAAATCAACGATATCTATTTTGACGGTTTAGGAAAATCAAATGCCAAACGTCAGGCCGATCATCAGAATCGTATGAAAGATGCTCGTGCTCGTAAAGTTGATTTATTGAACAATCAAAAACGTCAGATTGAACGTCTTCAAGATTCTTTGTATGGCTTAGTTTCTGAGCAGGAAATGAAAGACATCGAAGCGCAGATTCAACAAAAAGAAGACTTCATCAAAGAACTGGAAGCACAAATCGAAGATATCGATTCTAAGATTGGTGAATAGTAGAAAAGCTCGTAAAAAAATCGAGCTTTTTTTAGTATTGTCTTATAATGATATTGGTGATATTTATGTCTATTACAATACATTCAGATTCAAAATATAAACAATATGAAAACTTATTACTCGAAAAGGATCAAATTCAAAAAGAGGCAAATCAATATCAGGGTTTGTATCTACATCATTTCGGTGAAAAAATTGTTACTCTTTACAGACTCAAAGTAGAATGCATTCGTCTTAAAAAGAAAATTTCCCTTTTTCAATTTCAAATCAATCAAAATCAAGGTATTGATATACATAAAATCAACTATATTCTTAAACATGAAATGACATCTTATAATAATTATCTTGAACAACTACTTAATGATGTCAAGAATTGTAAAAAGCTTAAATATTCCAGCGACTATGAAATCAAACGTTCTAAACAGCTTTATCGTCGACTTGCCAAACAAATTCATCCAGATGTCAATCCATTAACCGATAAAACACCTGAATTAATGGACTTATGGAATCAAATTACGATTGCATATCAAGCTAATGATACCAAAGAGTTAAGTGAATTAGATGTTTTAGTTCAAAGGATACTTCAAGACCTCCATTGTTATGCGCGTTCTATCGATATACCTAATATAGATGAAAAAATTCTACAGCTAAAAGAAGAAATTCAAGAATATATTCAAAATGAACCTTATACCTATAAATTTATTGTAATGGATGAAGACAAAATTTATCAAAAAGATATTGAATTAAAAAAAGAAATTCAATCTTATAAAGACTATCAAAATAAGCTTAATGATGTGATCAGTAAACTTTTAGAAGACCAGGAGGTGTTTCAAACATGTCAAATGAATTGATACAAAACCATTCCAATGAATTAGTAGAAACATTGAATCAAAATGGTGGTGTTGATAAGCTTTTAAAACCGTTAATTCGTGAAATTCATTTATTTGATACTTATATTGCAGGTACAACACATTTAAAAGATCCATCCATTTTACTACAACTGAACCCGCAAGAATCTTTAAAACTAGTACGTGAACAAAATCAATTTGATCCAAATGCCATAGTCGTCTTAGACTCTTCCAATAAAAAACTTGGTTATATCCCTGAAAAGGATAATATTGTATTTTCACGATTAATGGATGCAGGAAAGGCATTAAGTGCCAAAATCAAATCGATTCAAAAGAAAAAGAGCTTCATGGATGTTCGGATATCCATATATTTAGTAGATTTTTAGGTATACTTATGGAATTTAAATACGATCCACAAAACAGACGTTTGATCGAAGGATGGAACTTAATCTTCTATGATACAGAAGATACTATACATTTATCAATGGAAGAATATGAACAACTCGCATTTGATTTTAATTGGAATGGAATGATTGACTGCGCTTTTCGTACCTATCATCGTGGAATTGAGGCTGGCTATAAAGAATTAATCCCTTTACTAGGCGAGCTTTACGAACAAAATGACGACTTAGAAAATGCATATCGATGTTATTTAGAAGCTGCTCTGATCAATGATCTAAACGGCATAAAGAATCTTTCAAGAATGTATAAAAAAGGAATCTATGTCCAAAAAGATGAAAAAAAAGCCAAAAAGCTAAATATGTTATCAAAAAAACGGTAGAAAAAAAGTTTAGAATTATCAGGAAATGAAAGACATCAAAGCACAGATTCAACAAAAAGAAGACTTCATTGGGCTTTTTTTAAAGACAAAAAGCCAGACAACTCAAATCAAGACGCCTGGCTTTTAAACATAAATGAACTAACTTCCTGTGATCAATAAAACCATTCTTATCTGTTTTCTAAAATTCTTTCTATATCTGAACGCATTTTTTCATCTACAGACAACATATCCATTGCCTGTTCAATATTGGATGCGATATGATTTTTGACCAATTGTAGAACACTGTCAGCTTTTCCTTGAAGAATACCTTTGATCGTACCTTTGGTCTCACCTCTCAGCTCGCCTTTCTCGATCAATGCCTCGCTAAACGTACACATCTTCCTGACCTCCTCCTCTTCCTCTTTTTCTAATAGTGTATCATATTTTTTCTCTAGGATTTCCAGGATCTGCTCCGCCTTCCTGTTTGACAGAAAGATCAGCTGTATGAACTCCATCACATCCCTGGGGCGCTTTAGGATCTCTTCAGTAGAAATCGTATCGATATCGTCTCCGGGGATACAGGATCAGGACTTCCATCGTATCCTTGCCTCTTCGTTTTGTTTTGCCCTTTCCCGTTATTCGATTCTCCTCTACATAATATCGGTAGAGTTTGTTATCTTTGTACCTAGGATGCCTTAAACAGATCCAAAAAGAAATCACTTTGTGCATATCCGCATACGCATCCCCTGTAAATCCCTGTGGATCGTTTCTTTGTCCGTCAATCAGTCGGCAGACATAGTAGAACCCTCGATGATACAGGACATCTTTTCCCGGGTCGATTCCCTGCGGTTCCATATCGATCCATAGCCTTCTTTTCGGATCCTTTGGATGGGCAAACTTAAACAGCAGATCATAGGAAACCTTACTGTCCGGTATCTTGAGATCCTCTACATTTTGGCTGACCATTTTATTCGATGTTGGATCCGTATCCAGCCGATCATAAATCTCCTTTAAGGAAAGATGCCTGTATTCGGATAAGCACTCTTTATAGAGATAGGCCAGAATCTTTTTTAAAGACAGGATCTTCTTGCACTGGGCATCATAGGATCGTTGGGGATCCTTCAATAAAGCTTCCCAAACTTTTCTTTCTTCCATCGTTTTTTCACCTCTCTTTCGTTACACATAGATGGAAATTAGAAACCTTCCTATTATTAGTTACGATAAAATTTCAAAAAACTATGAAAAAAGTTGAATTTTTCTGATTTTAACTAAAAATGGGATACCTTTGCATATATTACATCAAATTCAGAAATATTCTTTGATATATCAGAAGATGTACTCTGATTAATGAAACATTCTTAAACAATCTAAGAGGAATAGAACTCAAATTCATTCAAGACTTCCTAAATCAATTCACGAATCTTGCTTCTTTCATAACTTCCAAATTTTTTTGTCTGTTTTTTTGTTCTGTTAGACATTTAGACTTTGGTATGAACAGTCCTCTCATCCATTATTTAGCCTTGTATCTGATTTTTATTCGTACGCTCAAAAATAGGACATTCTCATTTCTTCATCCCTGAAATTGTCATCGGCGACTTGTGGTTTTCTACACTTGGTAACGTAATTGGCTTATCTTCAACTGAATTTACATTTTCCCTACACAATAAAAAATCCACCAAAAATACGTTTGGTGGACTCCATACATTTAAAATTTTCTATCTATTTGCTATATCTGTTTACATGATTTTGTTATTTTATTACGCTTCTTTTTTTACTTCTATCAATTTCTTTCCCGATCCCCAGGTAATCATCACGTCTAATAAAACTAATAAAATCGCAACGATCAACTGCAATCCATCTGTTAAGAAGGCAAATCCTCCTGTCACAAACAATTTCATACAAATATTGTAAATAGACATAATCAAACTGGTCATCGTAACAATCAACATTAATACCATTGGTACATACAACATAAATCCTTTATGTCCGGTAACTTTTAGGAAAACCGTCAATGTTATCAATACCATTGCCGCTAAAAACTGGTTTGCACTACCAAATAATGGCCACATATTGTTGTAGCCTCCTTTTTCAAAAGAAAAGCTCAGATTCCTTATTGTTTTTCAATAAAATCAATAGAAACATGACTTATTTCTTGTATTTTTCTTTAATTTCATTTGTCCTATATCGACTGACACAATGCACAAAATTATGTCTTAAAGCATGAAAAAGCAGGGATTACTGAATCCCTACTTCATAGCTAATACTTGTTGAACAAGCACCTCATTCGTTTTATATGTTGAAAACAAATTTAATACACTTTCTGTCGCCTCTTCTGTTGAAAGTCTGTTAATGAATTTACGAATTTTAGTCACAGCTTCCTGTTCTTCTTTTGACAATAACAGATCATCTCTTCGGGTTCCCGATTTTAATATATCAATGGCCGGGAAAATACGGCGTTCGGAAATATTTCGATTTAAAACCAACTCCATATTCCCGGTTCCTTTAAACTCCTCATAAATCACATCATCCATTTTACTTCCGGTATCCACTAAAGCCGTCGCTAAAATGGTTAAGGATCCTCCTTCTTTTTCCCGTGTATTTCTGGCAGCCCCAAAAAACTTTTTAGGAAAGTGAAGGCTGGCAGGATCCAAGCCTCCTGATAATGTCCTACCGCTAGTCTGTGAAGTAAGGTTATACGCTCTGGCAAGACGAGTAATGCTGTCTAACAAGACAACTACATCTTCTCCATGCTCCACCAGACGTTTCGCTCTTTCTAATACCATTTCCGCTACACGCGTATGGTGCTCCGGAAGTTCATCAAACGTTGAATATATGACATCCACTCGCTCCTGTGCTTTATGCTCTTTGATAAAATCCTTAAAATCAGTAACTTCTTCCGGCCGTTCATCGATTAGAAGAATGATCATCTTCACCGTTCTTGTTCTCTTTATGATCGAATTCGCCACGCTCTTTAATAACGTGGTTTTGCCAGCTTTAGGAGAGGATACAATAAGTCCACGTTGTCCTTTTCCGATTGGTGCTAACAAATCGATGATACGCATCGCCAACCCACCATCCGGCGTTTCTAAATTAAACTTTTTATTCGCAAAAACAGGTGTCAATCTTTCGAAGCTCTTTCTTCGGAAAGCCTCTTCCACAGTATGGCCATTGATCAGATCCACACGCATCAATCCGCGATATCGTTCTGTTTCTTTTTTCTCTTTTGGCTCTCCTTCGATCACATCACCGGTACGAAGTCGCAATGATTTGATTTGTGAAGGCGAAACATATACATCGTTCTCCGTCGACAAATAATTATCTCCCCGCAAAAAGCCGAAACCATCTGGTAATACTTCTAAAATTCCTTTGACTTTTTCCATATAACCCTCTTTTCATTACAGTTTAAAAACTAGTCATTTTGCTTTATAATAACGTAAAAGGTGTGAATCGTCTATGCATTTGATGGCAAATTTAAATAAATCAACGAAGAAACTAATTCTTTTCTCCGGCCTGGTTATCTGTCTTTTCTTTTTTTTATGCATTTTTTTCATTTTTGATCAAACTCAAAAGACCGGATTTATCCAAGCCTCGCTCTTTGATTCCTCACATATGATCTACATTGATAAAAATCATGAGCAGCTTTACGGACCGCAGAAAATAGATAACGACTTTTATTATTTTAATGAGGATACAGGTTATATGCATACAGGCTTTTTAGAAACAGAAAACGGAACCTACTACTACGATGAAAACGGAAAAATGGTAACCGGTCTGCAAACGATCGATTCCGATCAATACTATTTTAATGAAAATGGATGTATGAAGGTTAGTACCTTTCAAACCATTGAATCGGATATCTATTACTTTGATGAAACGGGAAAAATGGTCACAGGGGACGTGACCATAAATGGTGTTACCTATGTTTTTGATGAAAACGGAAAACTACAACTAGATATTTCTTCTTTACAAACACAGATTCAATCGATCTTAAATACCTATCCGGGAAACAATGCCGTCTATTTTAAAGATCTGGATACTGATGATAGCTTTTTGATTCATGATCTGGATATGTATCCATGTTCCATCATCAAAATTTTTGTCATGGGCACTGTCTATGAACAAATTGATCAGGGGCATCTAAGCCTCGATGAATGCCACCCCTATTTAGAAGCCATGATCATAGATAGTGACAATACCTCCTACAACATCTTACTTCAAAAGTTAGGCAATGGTGATGGAGTTGCCGGTGCACATAAGGTCAATAGCTTTTGTGAAAAGCTGGGTCTTACGCGTACAGAGATTCATCATGGTCTTGTTCCCGGTGACGGCTACTTTTCCGACGGAAAGAATAATACGACTTGCCCGGAAGATGTTGCCAAATTTTTAGAGCTTCTCTATCGTTCTGATGTCGTATCGAAATCTTATTCTAAAGAGATGTTAGAACTCTTAAAACGATGTGCCGATGATACCGGAATTGTCGCAGGACTTGCAGAAGGTACAGAATGTGCACATAAATCCGGTTGGGCAGACGCCTATTATTTAGATGGCGGCATCATTTATACCGAATATAAAGACTACATACTTGTCGTATTTTCAGATAGTTCCTACCAAAAACCCGCTCAGGAAATCAGCCAATATGTATTTTCTGCCATTCAAAGCTTATACACCAAATAAGCTAACCGGTCATTCATCCTGCGGCAGTTCGATACAAAACTCTGTAGAATAGCCATTTTGCGGCTTTTCCATGACCATAATCGTTCCATGATGCAAGGCTACAATCTTCTGCGCAATAGACATTCCTAATCCATTGGCATGCAAATCATGTCTGGATTCATCACCGGTCACAAAAGGCATAAAAATGTTTTTGCGAACCTCCTCTTTCATGCCTTTGCCATTATCTGCCAAAGTCCAGATAATTTTATGTTGTTTTTGTCGCAGCTTCACAAACACAATCGTTCCTGCCGGATTATGTCTTAGACTGTTTTCTACGATATTTTCAAGAACTCTATCAAACAGCTTGGTATCGATTCTTCCATAATAAGGCTGCTCAGGGATATCGATCTCCAATTCAAATTTTTTGGCCACGATTTCCGGGTACTTTTGCGCAAAGAACTGTTTGGTATATTCACAAACATCTGTTTTCTGCGTATGAAGCTGATACGATGGATGTTCGATCTTCATATAACCAAATAAAGAATCCACCAGATCATTGGCCATCAAAGAGCGTTTATGAATCGTTTGTAAGTATTTCTGTTCTTTTTCCTTTGGAACTTTATCTTCAAGTAAAGCTTCCGAAAAACCCCGAATCACGGTCAGCGGTGTTTTTAAATCATGGGATATTCCGGAAATCAGAGCATACTTTTCCTGTTGAGCCTGCAATCTTTCTTTTTTGGTTTCTTCTAAAGCTTGTATAGTATATTGAAATTCTCTGGCCGTCTGACGTAATTCCAAAGGAATTGTGCCTTCATCAAAACTAGTATTCGCATTTTCACGATATCGCACAATTGCCTTTTGAAACGGCAAAAAAGAACGTTTTACAACATATTTAAACAACAGAATCTGTACCAATACGATAAATAGAAAAATAGGAAAGGCATAAATCTGACGTTTTCCATCATCTTCTATGATTCGATGGTAGGCTGGTTCTGTCATTGTCGGCGATACAAACACCAGTACACGCTTTTCTCCGGCTGTATTGGAATAAGTATACTTTTCCACATTCATCTTTTTATCATAAATTCCCTGTAGGAAGTTTAACTCTCTTTTATTCAGACTTTTTCGGTCTGAGAACAAATTTCCTTCTACGATTTCATATTGACTGTTCAATACACAGCGATCATAGATCGTTCTCATGGAATCTTTTTCATCATACCCTTCCTGGCTGATGATATAAAAAGGTTCCTGATCCTTATTTATGATTTTAGATACGTTGAAATAGCGACTTGTCGAAAAATCATTGATAAATTCCAGATCATCATAATAGATATTCTGCAGGATCTTCTCATCCGATGCATAGACAACACTTCTATTTTTCGCATCAAATACGATAAACGCACTGTGAGGAAATTGATGAATGGGAATTTCTTCGTATCGTTCTTGTTTTAATAATTCGGTATCTTCTACCACGCTCCATAAATCAGGGAAAGCATTCAACATTCTCTGTGTTTCCATGGATTCAAAAACAGCACGATAAATCAAAAGACTGGTCGTATAAATCAATAACAAAATAGCCAATAAGCCGGTTACGCTGTACCATTTTTTAAACATCTTCATCATCGAACCTGTACCCCAGCCCACGAACTGTCTTTATATATTTTGGCTTAGAAGGATCCTCTTCGATCTTAGAACGAATACGGGAAATATGAACCATGATGGTATCTTCATCCGCCTGACAAAAATCACGGCTGATGACTTGATACAGCTGCAGCTTGGTAAAGACACGTCCCGGTGCTTTCATCATGGCAACTAAAAGCTTGAGCTCATAGGCTGTCAAAGAGATTTCTTTTCCCGCTTTTTTTAAACACATTTTTTCCGGGTCATAAACCAGATCGCCTCGTTTTAAAAAGAAAGAACTCGGCTCCTGTCCTGAAGTCGAAAAACGATAGCTTCTTCGAATCATTGCCTTGACCTGAGCTACAAGTTCTAAAGCATCAAAGGGTTTTGTCATGTACATATCGGCACCGATCCCCAATCCCAACACTTTATCTTGATTCATACTTTTGGCCGATAAGATTAAAATCGGTATCTTAGAGACTTCTCGAATCTTGCGAATCGTTTCATACCCGTTGAGTTCCGGCATCATCAGATCAACGATCAAAAGATCGATGTCCATCTTTTCAAACAATTCCAAGGCTTCTTTGCCATTTTGTGCCAGTACGACCTGAAAATCATCGTTTTCCAAATACAGGGAAATGAGTTCCGCAATATCCGCATCATCTTCGGCAATCATTATTTTATAAGGCATGATTTCCACCTCACTTTATTTTCTAATAGTATATCTCGATTTCTGATAAAAGCTATAGAAAAACTCGTAAAGCTACAGCCATGGCATATTCTTTTTCATGAGAAATGCTGATTTGTACATTCTCAATATTGCAGATTGGCCTTCCAATTTGATCATAGGTGATTTCTATATCTTTAAAATCGACAGGTTTATCCAATGTCTTAAAAACGGCTTCTTTTGCCGCAAAATGCCCCGCAAGAAATTCAATGGCGCGTTTTTCTTTCAAGGTTTGATATATTCGTTGTTCGTTTTCACTTAAGATTTTATGAGCTAATGAAGGTCGTATGCGTTGGATCTGTACGATATCACAACCAATGCGCATCATTTCCTATCCTCTATCGTTTTATTATAATTGACTAAAGAATCATTCCATGACTGATATTGTTCATCTTGACGATGATCCTCTAGATCATAATGTTTTTTCAAGTATTCTTCCATATATTTTGTGACCTTCATAGCCCCTTCGTAATTTAGATGATCGCCCTGGTCGCGCGTATCTTCTTTCCAGTCGATTGACAACGATTTTGTTTCTGTATTCAAATCCAAATACGGGATTTGGTTATCATCACAATAGGTTTGCACCGCATCATGACGTTTCCAGTTCCAATTTTTATAGCTTGGTGTGCTATAGATAAGAAGCTGACAGCCTTTTTCTTTACACATCTGCACGATGGAATCTAAAACCCATCGGTTGAGTACCGAAATACTTTCACCCTTTTTGTGATCATCCATGTAAGATTCTATCTTTTGCACCGGCTTAATTTCACGATTGATGCGAAACCCCTTTAAAATATTGTTGTAAGTATAATGTACATCCCCTGTCCAATCCTGTGCCTGAAGATTTTTCCACCGGTCATGATATTCAAACAAAGGGAATAGCTCTTTTATTTTCTCGACAGCAGGATCGGTCGCCAAAAAATCCCGGAAGAATGTATCTGCTTCTAAAACAACAAGCTTTGGCGATTGATTTTGCAGTGTTCTTTCCAACAAACTTTTTGTGTAATACAAAGGTTGTGCCGGTGTCGAACACAAATAACTGGTAAATCCTTCTTTTTCATACATCGCCATAGGTGAGATGGAAGAATATACCAAACTATCTCCTAAAAATAATACATCGATTGAATCTTTACGTTCGCTTAAGATACCATTAGCCGAAACATCTTTCATGCCAAATTGATCCAAATTGTCTTTTGGTTCAACAATGCGGGAACCATACCATACCAGCGTAAAAAAGATCAAAAAGAAAAGAAAGATACGGACGATTCTATTCCATTTTTCTGACATAGCTGTACTCCTTCCTTAGTAGCTTGCATACATAGGATCCACCGGAACATACCCTGTTCCATAAGCACCAAACAGGATCACCGCAAAAATCAAAGTATAGTAAAGTGTCCAGCGCAAAACAATGGGACCGGAAGCCACTTTTTTACGAATCTGTACATTCTTTTCTTTACATACACTGATCACAAATACGATCAATACAGAAACACAAACCAATAGAATATCCTGCATATCAATGTGTAATGTTGCGAGCATTTGGGCATTCAAAGATTCAAATTGAAAATCAACGAACATCTTTTTAATCATTGCCAGCGCAATACGAAGTCCATCGGCTCGGAAGATCAATTCACCGATACATACCAAAATCGTTGTTCGAATCATAGCCAAATATCGCAAAAATCCATGATTAAACTGCAGATGATACTTTCGCAGCAGCGGAAGCATTAAATTTCCCATCAAAATAAAGAAAAAGTGATACAGCCCAAAAAAGATAAAGTGCCAGCCTGAGCCATGCCATAATCCATTACAGATCCAGACCGCAAACAATGCGATGGAACCGGCTACCAAAGGTGCATAGTAATACCCTAATTTTTTCTTTGTCTTCCGTGTTATTTTTTTAGCCATTTTAGACATGGAAACCGGATAAAACACATAGTCTTTAAACCATGTCCCCAAGGTAATGTGCCAGCGCTGCCAGAATTCGGCAATACTTTTGGAAAAGAATGGCTGTCTGAAATTTTCCGGTAGATGAACACCGAAGATTTCTGCCGTACCGATCACAACATCCATGGTTCCCGAGAAATCCATATAGAGTTGAAGCGTATAGGTCACCATCGCAATACATACCATACCACCACTGTAATTTTGATAATTGGTGAACAGTTCATTGACCATTGGATTCAATCTATCGGCAATCACCAGCTTTTTAAAAACGCCCCACAAGATTCGCTGTGTACCAAATGTTAAAGATGAATACGATATTGATTTCCCTTCCCATAAAGAATAGGCTGTCTGTTCATAGCGACAAATCGGCCCTTCCATGATCGTAGGAAAGAAAACCAGAAACAATAATAAACGAAGCGGATTGTGATCCGCTGTGATTTTTTGTCGATATACATCCACGCAATACGATACAGCCTGCAGGCTGTAAAAAGATATTCCGATTGGCAATCCTATTTTCGGTACCTGTATCAATATCGGAATGTTAAGCCATACAAAAAGCGAATTGATATTTCCTAAAAGGAATCCCGTATACTTACAAAGCACAAGAATTCCAATGTGCATACAAATCGCAAAAACTAAAACACCTCTTTTTTTCTTTTGCGCTTCTTTATGCGAACTGCATTGAAGATCGATATTCTCCATCCACAATCCAAAATAATGGATCATAAAACCAGATAAGATCACAAATAAAATCAAACCGCCACTAATGGACCAGAAAAAAATCAAACTGGCAACCAATAAAACGACCCACCTTTTCTTTACCGGAAACAATTGATAGACAAGCATTGTCACCGGTAAAAAGAAAAAGGCAAACATCACTGTGAAATAAGATTCCAATCCTATTCCTCCTCAAGCAAACGATCGACCATGGCCTTCATCCGTTTGACTGAATTAAAATTATCCGGTGTGATCTCAACCGCCGGAATCATTAAATCGAAGGCATCTTCCAATTCCGCAACCAGGGATAAGATAGCCAGTGAGTCCAGCAAATGCCCATCGATCAAATCTTCTCTTGTGCAATCCAGATCCGGTTGGATCTCCTGTAAAATTTCTATAATTGTTTCCATGTTTTTAGCTCCTTTACTTTAGTTTTGGCGCATTGAGTAAAACGACACTCGTATGATCACGCACCATTAATTCTTCTTTTTCATTCACGATGACTACGGCCGGTAAATCCCTTGTCAAGAATAAAGACATACCCTCCGTGGGACAGTAAGCTCCTGTATTTTCAAATACAAAAAGATCTCCTATCTGCGGTTTAGGCAGACTCACCTGTTTCATCAAGATATCGTTGATCGTGCATAGAGCGCCACACACATTCCAGTTGTCTTCCGGCTGATCTTTCTGATTCAGAAAGCGAAAAGGTGGTTGCTTCATCGCCATGCCCTGCCCATAATAGACAAGATGATGAATGCCGCCATCAACCAGCGCATAATTTTGATTTCGATTCGTTTTGGTATCGACTACCTGTGTCACGTAAAAACCACAGCTTGCCGCAATGCTTCTTCCCAGTTCTAATACGATCTTTAAGTTTCCAAACGGTTTGATAGCTTCAGAAAAGAACTGAAGATGTTCATTCTCTTCAAACTTCATGGAAGAAAAATAATCAACAGGAAACCCCGGACCATACTCTAATAATTCCGGTACAAAATCCATCTCTTTTAACTCTGCCAAAAATTCTTCCAGCAGATCCAATTCCTTCAATACGCGTTTTTGGGAATGTTTCTGTGTCCCTGAAAAGTATTGAATGCCCAATACATGTAAACGAGAGGATCGGCAACGAACTAAGATATCTTTTAATACATCTTTATCCAACCCAAACTGATTGCCACTGGTCAACCGTAAAAGTACCGACACATTTCTTTGATAGATATCCGCCAGTTCCTGAATCAATTTATACTGTTCAAAAGATTCAATCGTCATAATAGGAAGTTCTTCTTTAGCCCTAAAGATTTCTTCAATATCCTCTTTATTTTTATAGACCCCGGATAATACGATCTGCTGGTTGGATATCTGGAGTTTCTTACAAATATGAAATTCACCCGGTGAACAAATTTCGAAATGAGTCACTTTGTTCTCCAAAAGTTTTAATATAAAAGAATTTGCCTTTGCCGCATAGCACAGTTCGACATTTTTTGGCAGTGATGCTTTTAAATAGTTCACTCTTTTGCTTAATACATCCGCATCAAAGCCATAAAATGGTGTTCCATATTTCGATACCAGTTTTCTAATTCTTTCTTCCTGTATCATCTTCTTTTTCCTTTCGTCAGTTCAAACAATGCTTTCCGATCTGTTTTTCCATTCTTTGTCAAAGGCATGGATTCAAGAAGAAAAAGCCGAGTAGGCACCATGTAAGCCGGTAAATCCTTTTTTAAACAAGTTACAAAGTCTTCCTTGGAGAGGGTACCGGTATAAAACCCATACAACCGATGTTTTACATCATCGAAAAGACAGATGCACTGTTCAATTCCTTCTATGCGAAGCGCCCTTTTTTCTATTTCTTCCAATTCAATTCGATGCCCCAGATACTTGATCTGATAATCCTTTCGACCTTTGAAATAATATTCACCGGATGCATCTCGATATGCCAGATCACCGGTGCGATAAATTCTTTCCTCATAAGCCTTTTGAAGCGGATTGGAGGTAAAGTGAGCCTGTGTTTGTACTTCATTTCGATAATAGCCCAACGCTAAGCCTCTTCCTTTTACACACAGCTCCCCGGTCTGATTTGGTTCTATAATTTCATGATCTTGCTCATCCAATAAAAACACACCTTTGTTTTCAAAAGCCTGTCCGATCGGAATTCCCTGCTCATAAGCACGATTTGGATCTAAAATATGATAGGTACAGTTACAAGTAATCTCCGTTGGTCCATACAAATTTACAAATAGTGCATCGGGCAAGGCTTTCTTCCATGATTGATAATGTTTTAGCGGCATGACCTCTCCACTAAACAGGATCTTTCGTACCGTATGGGGAACTTTATAATCCAAGCCATGGAAAGCACAGATCAGACTTAAAGCCGATACTGCCCATACCATCGTTGTAACTTCTTTATCACAAAGATAATCAATCAAAGCGGTTGGCTTGGAAAAGTAGGCTCTTGGTATGATGACCAAAGTAGCGCCGGTATATAGACAGGAATAAATATCTTTTACAGATACATCAAAGTCAAAAGGTGCCTGATTTCCAAAACGCTCATCCTCCTGTATTGAAAACGTCTTAACAAAGGATTCGATAAAATCAATCACCGATCCATGCGAAATCAATACGCCTTTAGGAACGCCGGTAGAGCCGGAAGTAAAATTCACATATAAAGGATCCGTATCGATCGTATTCTGCATCAACGTCTGAATCGATGATTCCTCTACATCAGTAGAAAGAATCGTTTCTAAGACAACGATCTTGGCTCCTTTAAAAACAAGCTTTGCCTTTTCTTCATAGGAAGCCGTTGTCAAGACGATCCTTGCCTGCAATACACTTTGTATCTGCTCTAAACGAGATTCCGGAAATTCCGGATTCAATAAAGAATAAAAGTTTTGTGCATAGGCACTTCCAAAGAAAGCATATAATGCCATAATACCTTTATCCATAAATACGATAACCGGTTCCTGTTGTATAGAATTCTGTATCAAATAACTTGCGACAGCTTTCGAATACCTTTGCAGTTGTGTATAAGTGCAATGTTTTTCTTCTTCGATCACTGCAATCTTATCCGGATATTGTCTGGCTGATCTTTCCAGCATCAACAAAACATGATTCATTCAATCACCCCTTTGTATCATCATATAGGTGGTTTCTTTACAGATACTGTAGAAAATATTAATTTTTCTTAATGTTTGTCAAAAGAAAAACATCTTTCATCAAAGAAATCTAAAAAACATCCAGCTTACTTTCTCAATTGTTATGTACAAAGAGATGCATTGATGTACATTGTCTTTTTTCGTATGTTTTGTTATGATACGAGGCAACGAGGAAAATCTATGAATAAAAACATTACAGTCACAATGATAAGTATTGGATGTATCTTCTTATGTATCGGCACCTTTTGGGATTTGGAAATTAACACTCTATTCTACGACCCCCAAAATAGGATCGGCATCTTTTTGCAGGAAGGCTGGCCCCTTTTGCTCAAATTGATATTAACGCTTTGTTTTGCGTTGCTGATAGATCAAAATCATCCTTTCTTTTCTATACCTTTGTTCATCTGTGGACTTCTCTTTTCACAGAATGTTATCACTTTAACAGAGTCTTCCTGGTTTAGCTTCATATCCATTGGAGCCATATTAACCCCTTTAGTAGTAAGCATCTTTATCTGTTACAAATTAACAACAGAACAAAAAAATAAACTTCGGCCTTATATCATAAACTATTTACAATTATTCTTTACGGTTTTAATCGTAATCACGCTCTTTAAAGTTTTATGGGGTAGGATCCGATTTAGAGATATGCAACAAGCTTCTCAGTTTTGTGTTTGGTATCTTCCCTGCCACAAAGGTGGTTTTTCTTTCCCCAGCGGCCATACAAGTTCTTTTGCCTGTTCTTTACTCTATTTATTATCAACGCCACTTGTACAAAAACATAAGCTGTCGCTCAGTATCATCGTATGCACAAGTATCTTTTTGATGATGGCTTCCAGAATCGTCATGGGCGCTCATTTTTTAAGCGATACGGCTGCCGGCATGATGATTGCCCTTGTCATCTGGGCATTCTATGATAGACGATGGAAAAACAAAATAAGTAAACAAAAACACCAGTAGGATACAAAGTTACTCCTATTGGTGTTTGTTAATAACAGATTATGCAAATCTGTAAATACAAAATATTTATTGATTGAAAACACTTTGATTATGGCAAATACAAAACTACCTACTTTTCCAATGATCTAAAATTTCGCGTTTCTCTTATTAAACCAACATGTAAAAACGCCCAAAGTTCACTCTGAGCGTTCTTATCATTTCTTTGTGAGATTCTTTGATTTAGTATAATTTAGCCCCTGCCGGAATCGCATCATCCAACACTAACAAATTCAAGCGTTCTTCACCAGCTTCGTTATGTACGGCCGATATGATCATACCACAGGAATCAATTCCCATCATTTTACGTGGTGGAAGATTAGTGATTGCCACTAAAGTCTTGCCTACCAATTCTTCCGGTTCATAGTAATCATGAATACCACTTAAAATCGTTCTGTCTTCTTCGGTTCCATCATCTAAGATAAACTCTAATAATTTTTTACTCTTTGGAACCGCGCGGCATTCTTTGACTTTTACGGCTCTGAAATCTGATTTCGAGAACGTTTCAAAATCAACAAAATCTTTAAACAACGGTTCAATTTCCACTTTGGAATAATCGATGGTTGGTTTCTTGTTGACTATGCTTTTTACATCTGCAGAAGTTGATGACACAGCTTCCTGCGATTTCTTTTCTAACTTGGCACCCTTGGATTCTCCTGTTAACTTCATATGCGGGAACAATAACACTTCACGAATGGTTCTCTGGTCTGTCAACAACATCACAAAACGGTCAATTCCTAAGCCTACACCACCTGTCGGAGGCATACCATACTCCAAAGCTTCTACATAATCTACATCCATCTCATTGGCTTCTTCATCTCCTAAATCACGAAGTTCCAACTGTTTTTCAAATCGTTCTCTTTGATCGATCGGATCATTTAATTCCGAGAACGCATTGGCGTATTCATGACCACAGATAAACAGTTCATAACGATCTGTAAATCGAGGATCTTCATTGTTTTTCTTAGCCAGTGGAGAAATTTCAATTGGATATTCATAGACAAACGTTGGCTGCACGATCGTTTCTTCTACATATTTGTCAAAGAACAGCTGAATGATATGTCCAATCGAGTTATGAATTTTTTCCACTTCAATATCGTGTTCTTTTGCCAGCTGGCAAGCTTCTTCATAACTTGTGACCTGTTTAAAATCGATACCTGTTTTTTCTTTGATCGCATCACACATTGTTATACGCTTAAATGGCGCTTTCAAAGAAATCTCTTGTCCCTGATACGTAATTTCAGTTGTTCCTAAAACTTTATTAGCTACATGATCAAACAAACCTTCAATCAGATCCATCATGCCATGCAGATCACTGTAAGCAACATAAGCTTCTACGGTTGTAAATTCCGGGTTATGTGTGGCATCCATTCCTTCATTACGGAACAAACGTCCAATTTCATAAACACCTTCCAAACCACCAACGATTAGACGTTTTAAAGGAAGTTCCGTTGCGATACGTAAATAGAAAGGCATGTTCAAAGTATTGTGATGCGTAACAAACGGACGAGCCGCTGCCCCACCTAAAATCGGCTGTAATACCGGTGTTTCTACTTCCATCAATCCCTGTCCATCCAAGTATTCCTGTACCGCACGAATGATTTTCGGTCTTGTGATGGCAATATGTTTAGCCTCCGGATTCATGATCAAATCCACATACCGACGACGGAAACGTTCTTCTACATCCGTCAATCCATGATATTTTTCCGGTAATGGACGTAAAGCCTTCGATAAATGCGTATAAACCTGTGCACGAACGGATAACTGTCCATGATCGGTTTTCATGATCGTACCTTCGATACCAACAATATCTCCTAAATCGTTTTTCTTGAAGATCTCATATTGTTCTTCGCCGACAACATCTTTACGAACATAGATCTGAATTTGTCCATCTACATCCTGAATGTGCATGAATCCGGCTTTTCCCTGACGACGTTTTGTCATAATACGTCCGGCAATCTTTACATGAACATCCAGTTCCTGCAATTCTTCTTTTGTCTTATCCTCATACTGTGCAATGATTTTTCCGGAAGTTGTCGTTCTTTTATACGCAGAGCCAAATGGGTCAATTCCCATATCCTTCAAATCTTGCATCTTCTGGCGACGTACTCGTTCTTGTTCTGTTAATTTTTGTTGTGCCATATTGTTCTCCTTTTCTCTACAAAATAAAAAAGCATCCATCCAAGGGACGAATGCTCGTGTTACCACCCTAATTCATTTTTCAAATCACTTTGAAAAATCTCTGCCACTGTCTATGAACAGTGCTTCCTTTAATGCAGGAAATACATGCAGCTCCAAGGTTTTATTCCTTTAAGTCCTGTGCTTTTTTTCACCATCCAAAAGCTCTCTGAAACATTTTCTTAAAGTACTCGTCCTCTTCTTA
Organism: Faecalicoccus sp. LCP19S3_E2; assembly: GCF_052121255.1. Lineage (NCBI taxonomy): Bacteria > Bacillati > Bacillota > Erysipelotrichia > Erysipelotrichales > Erysipelotrichaceae > Faecalicoccus > Faecalicoccus sp. LCP19S3_E2. The sequence goes on from NZ_JBQKEP010000008.1 coordinate 32,647, forward strand.
GCCTTTACGGGTTGTATCGTACTAAACGAATGTATTTTTGTCAACGTATTTCCTTTATATTTTTTTTGGTCAATCTAATGTTTTTATTTAAAATCAGTCTATCTTTCAGTTTTATGTCTGCTACTGATTCAGACATTCGATAATTTGTATACTTTAGAGTATACTACTTACGAGTATACAAATTAAAAAGACCCTCGCAAGCCTTTTTACAAACATGCCTCCAACTGTTCTAAAGTGATAGGCCCCGGGCGAAGGATCTTTAACTTTTCCTGTGTACAATCTACGATCGTGCTGGCCTGTAATGCTCTACATGTGCCTAATACAATTCCATCAATATCAGGAAGCTGTTCAAACACATCATCGCTGGTCAATGCGGTCTTAGCTCCGGATTGATTGGCACTGGTTACCAACAAGGGAGTATTTAATACATCGATTACCTTTAAGATAAAAGGTTCATCCGGAATACGGATTGCTATCGTTTCCAACCCATTGGTATATTCTGCAGGAACCTCTTCTTTGACTCTTAACACCAGTGTCAAAGCCCCCGGCAAAAAATGCTCTGCGATCTTTTTAACTCTTTTGTCAACTACAGCTACTTGTTCCATATGCTCTATGGAAGATACCATCATCGGAATCGGTTTGGTTTCCGGTCTGTGCTTTGCGTTTTTCAGTCGCTGCAAATCCTTTAAATCTCCATACATCACGCCCACTCCATAAACTGTATCTGTCGGCAAGGCAATAATTTTGTGATTCTGCAGTGCATCGGCAACCGCATTTATTTCTTCTTTACTATACGTTTTCATAGCTCTATTATAGGTTTATGTTAAAATAGATACAAGAGAAAGGATGGTTTCATGTTTGAACATACGATTTGTGCCATTTCTACCGCTTTACAGGATGGCGCTATTTCTATTATCCGAATCAGCGGAGAACAAGCCATACCCATCACAAATAAAATTTTTACCAAAGATCTAAGCGATGTACCAAGCCATACCATCCATTACGGAAATATCTTAGATGAAGCCGGCAAACCAGTGGATGAAGTCCTTGTTTCTGTTTTTCGGGCCCCTAAAACTTATACACGCGAAGATATCGTAGAAATCAACTGCCATGGTGGCGTGTTTATTACACGAAAGGTTTTATCGATCGTTTTAAGCCAGGGAGCTGTATTAGCTAAACCCGGAGAATTCACTCAACGCGCCTTTTATCATGGAAGGATCGACCTGTCACAGGCAGAAGCTGTGCAAGATATGATTGATGCCAGCAACGATACGGCTGCCAGTTTGGCCATCCAGGGCATCCGAGGAAGTGTAAAAAAATTGCTTCAACCTCTTATTGACGAGCTATTAGACATTATTGCACAAATCGAAGTCAACATTGATTATCCGGAATATGAAGATATCAAACAACTGACTACACAGGAACTTTTACCTAAAACCAACGACTGGCTTAGTAAAATCGATCAAATATTAAAACGCGTTCAAACCGGACAGTTATTAAAAAAGGGAATTGATACAGTGATCATCGGACGGCCAAACGTGGGTAAAAGTTCTCTACTCAATGCTTTGTTGGAAGAAGATAAAGCCATTGTAACTGATATCGCCGGCACGACCCGAGATATAGTAGAAGGACAGATTCATATCGGTTCCGTGCAGTTAAACTTAATCGACACAGCCGGAATTCGTAAAGCAAGCGATAAGATTGAACAGATTGGTATTGAAAAAAGCCAGCAGATGTTACAGAAGGCACAGCTTGTTTTACTTGTTTTAGATGGAAGCAGTCCTTTAACAAAAGAAGATCAAATTCTCTTAGAACAAACAAAGGATAAACGACGTCTCATCCTTTTTAATAAAGAAGACCTGCAACATCAAGATAAAGAGGGAATTTGGATCTCTGCCAAAAATCATCAAATACAACCTCTTCTAGATGCTTTAGAGAACATGTATAAACAAGATCTTCTCAAGGAAGAACCTGTTTTATCGAACGAACGACAAATTGGTTTATTAAACCTTGCCAAACAAGATATGCTTCGCGCAAAGCAGGCAATGGAAATGATGATGGAACCCGATCTTGTGGAAATAGATATTCAGGAAGCACATAACCATTTAAAAGAAATTCTTGGAGAAGTCTATAGAGAAGATTTACTAGATACGTTATTTTCAAAATTCTGTTTAGGAAAGTAGGTGCATAATGGAAACTTTAATTGAACAACTGCACGAATGGCTGATTCAGATTGCCTATTTGACCGTTTATTTTTTAGAAGCTCTTTCCCTGGCAAGTGTCATCTACAGTACGTTTCATTCTTTGCTTGCTACATTTCGTAAAGATAAAAACAGTAAAAAGCCGTTATTACGCGGTTTAAGTATTGCCTTGACCTTCAAGCTGGCCGCTGAAATTGTACGGACAATCACGGTAAGAAGTCTTGCGGAAATCCTGCAGATCGGCGCTTTGATCCTAGTCAAAGCGGCCATCACCTTCTTGATCCATTGGGAATGGAAAAGCAGTGATGTTATGCATAAAGACGTAGATGAATTTGAGTAGGTGTTGCCATGATTTATTTAAAGATGGGCTTGGCAATCCTTTGCCTTTTGTTGGTCGTAGATCTTTTTCTGTTGATTCATCGCTGGTTTCCGCAGTTTCCTTCATGGGCTTTATGGGGATTATTGTTATTATTTGTGCTGCCTTGTATCACTTTTAATACGATCTTCCCTATCTTTTATTTACATCTCTTGTTTTGTCTTCTAATCACGCAGCTTATCTGTTTGATCTTTCATCAGGATGTAAAAGGATGGATCTTCTTTATTCCTTTTTTGTTGGCAATAACAATCTGCATTTACGGCATCTTCAATATGAAGAATATTGAAAAAACAACGTATGATCTTCAAACATCAAAAAACATTCCTGATACCAAAATCGTCATGATCAGCGATTTACATTATCCAAATGTCATGACGGAAGAAGAGTTAAGTAGCATCGTAAAAGATCTTCAAAAAGAAAAGCCTTCTTTTTATATTCTTAACGGAGATATCGTTGATGAGTTCACAACCGTTGATCAAATGAAAACGGTATTTCAGACACTGGGCAAACTGACAAAAACTGCTGATGTCTATTATGTTTTTGGCAATCATGATAACCAACATTACGCAAATGATCCCGTTTTTTCCAAAGAAACATTAAAAGAAGTGATCGAATCCAATGGTATCACCGTCTTACAGGATGATATCCTGCATTTTGGAAACATCACCTTAATCGGCAGAGAAGACTTGGAAGAAAATAGACGATCCCTGCATAGCCTTATGAAAACATGTGACTTAGATTCGTATATCGTTGTTTTTGATCATCAACCCAGCGATCTAAAACTCTGTAAAGAACTCGGGGTCGATCTTCAGTTAAGCGGACATACACATAGCGGTCAAATTTTCCCAGTCGGCTCTTTGGCAAATTCTTTAGGAATTTTTGAACACGGTTATGGCATGATAAAAAAAGGAAACTTTACACAAATCACAACATCCGGTATTCATGGTTGGGGATTTCCAACCCGTACGGAGGGGATCAGTGAATATGTTTCCATTTCTATTACTTCGAATTAAACCATTTTAAGACTTCACCGACAAAATACAAAGAACCACACACTAAAGCTCTTTGATGTGTCATTTGAAGTCTTTTTTCCATTTCTTCCATAGATAGTACCTCAAATCCCAATGTTTCCAGAGGATAAAGTCTGTCCGATGAAAAGTTGACCAGGTGAATCTGTCCTTGAAGACTCGTTAAAACATCTAACATGTGCTTTGCATCTTTTTCCTTTAAAACCGAAAAATAGATATCCCCCTGCCAAGTTTTTATGGAGGTTACCAATGCATTGATACCATCCAGATTATGAGCACCATCCACCACCAGCAACGGCCTTTTTCTTAATATCATACAGCGTCCCAAAAAAACAAAATGATCAATAGCATTTTGAAGCGTATTATAACGCAGGCGAAAACCTAAATGATACAATGTATCGCAGGCCAGTATAAAATTTTTCATCTGGTAAAAAGGCTGATCAAAAACAAGGATGCCATCCATCGAGTCGATCCAATATTTTTTTCCTACTTTTTTATATTCTGGTAGATAAGAATAATAAAATGGTATTCTTTTGGCTCGTACATTTTGTTCAATAACTTGTTGCGCCTGTGGCTTATCTTCCCCACAAACAGCTAATACCCCTGGCTTGAAGATACCACTCTTTTCCTGCGCAATCTTTTCTATTGTATCCCCCAAGATTTCAGTATGTTCTAAACCAACATTGGTCAATACTGTCACATCATAATCTAAAGCTGTGGTCGCATCCAGTCTTCCACCTAAACCCACTTCTATGATGGCATAATCAACTCTCTTTTCTAAAAAATAAGCAATGGCCAAAAACAAATCCATTTCAAACATGGTCATTTGATGTTCTATAAAGACATTTTGATATTGATCAAACAAACGCTCTAAATCCGAATCAGAGATCATTGTTTCGTTGATTTGTATTCTTTCATTATGAACGATTAAATGCGGAGATGTAAAAACACCAACTTGATAGCCCAGTTCTTCCAGCATCAAAGCCATCCAACGACATGTACTGCCCTTTCCGTTTGTACCAGCTACCTGAATTTTTTTGAGTTTCTTATGGTATGGTAAATACCGATCCATAATTTCTCGGTAATCAACCAAATCCATATTTTTACTTTTCTTAGATTCCATCCATGAAATTTTTTCCTGTAGATTCATGATTAGTATTATAATAGACTTCGTACAAATAATCCATGGAGGTTTACAATGAACTTTAATAATGACTGGCAAGAACTTTTTGATACAGAGATTCAAAAAGAATATTTGAATAAAATTAATTATTTTTTAGCTCGTGAATATAAGACCAAAAAGATCTATCCACCAAAAGAAAAAATCTTCAACGCTTTTTTAACAACATCTTTAAAAGATACAAAGGTTGTTATTCTGGGGCAAGATCCATATCATCAACCCGGACAGGCACAAGGTTTTGCGTTCAGTGTAGCACCCAACGTTAAAATTCCTCCTTCATTAGTTAACATTTACAAAGAGATTGAGGATGAATATCATGTTAAACTTCATCGTAATGGTGATTTAACAGACTGGGCTAAACAAGGAGTCTTATTATTGAATCCTATTTTGACCGTAGAAGATTCAAAACCTCTTTCCCATCAAAATATTGGCTGGCAAAATTTTACGGATGCTGCCATACAGCGCATCAATGAAAAAGAAGACGCAGTGGTCTTCTTATTGTGGGGATCTAAAGCAGGCGCAGTTCGTCGTTTTTTGAATAACCCAAATCATTTGGTCCTGACAAGTTCTCATCCAAGTCCATTAAGCGCTTATCGTGGATTCTTTGGCAATGGGCATTTTAAAAAATGCAACGAATTTCTCGTTGCACATGGTAAAGAACCAATTCACTGGTTTTAAATAAATTTCATCACAAAAATTAAGACAAAGAGTTATCATTTTAACTAATTATGCTAATGATAACTCTTTATTCTTAAACAATATGAAAAAACACTTTCATGCAGCTTCAAAAAAGGAGTAGATATCCTATACCTATCTACTCTCATAAAAATCCTTCTATTCTTTTTCCAATGCCTTCAAAAAGCTTTCTAAAAATGGGGTTCCATCTTTATGTAAACCATATTCCCCCATGCGTATGCTTGGCTTTTTCTCTCCATGAAAATCACTGCCACAAGTAATTAACAAATTATGTTCTCTGGCAAATTGTTCATAGTATTCATTATGATAATCTTGATGATAGTTGCTGTAAGCTTCTAATCCATCAATACCACAGTCTAAAGCATACTGCAGACGTTCTTCCTGTTTATAAAATGTCTGATAAGGATGTGCAATGATCGCCAAGCCATTCGCTTCATGAATCTTTTGTATCGTTTCTTTAAAATCCGGATTATATGCTTTTACATAAAGATCGCTGCCTGGCATACATTTGTCCCAAAAGAAATTGACCGGTGCCGGATCACTGCGCTTGCCACCGGGAATATAATCTTTAAAATCTTCGATATTCTGATAACGAGGATCCTGGAAGAGTCTTGTCATCATAATAAACCATGGATTGGTTCCATTGGCATCTCTGACTACCTTTTCTTCATCGATTTCTACTCCATATTTTTGCCGAAGTTTTTCAACTCTTTGATGAAATACACCATCATTCTTTTTTTGTATGTTTTCCTGTAACGTCTGAAAATAAGGATCATCCAAATTGATTCCATATCCTAATACATGTACATCATAATCTCCTAATAAGGTAGAACATTCGATGGCCGGTATGATTTGTATTCCTTCTTTTTTCCCTTCCACCATCATATCCGGAACACCTTTAACAGTATCGTGATCACTCAATGCCGCTACTTGAATGTCCGCCTTTTTTAACATCTGCACAAGCTCAGCCGGTGTAAATTGTCCATCACCACTTTGATTCGAATGCATATGTAAATCAAAATGAATCATCTCTTTCATCCCTTTCCTTCATTCTTTTCTATAATTTATGAAATGTCGCATATTCTATAAATCAAAGGCTTTTCCCAATACTTGAATGGCTTTTTCCTTATCTTGTGCGTCAATTGTCAATGAAATGGAGATTTCACTGGAAGTAATCATATAATAAGGAATATTGTTTTCACGTAATGTATTTAATACTTTCGAAGCAATTCCACTATGCGTTGATATTCCCAAGCCTACCAAGGAAAGCTTAATAAATCCAAGCATACGGGTAATTGGGTAATTCTGTCCTACTTTATCCATATTTTCCATGATCATACGACTTTGTTCTTCTGTACAATAGAAAGAGAAATTCGCCTTTCCTTCATCATCCAACTGCTGCGAAATTGTATCCAGGTTGATGTTTAGATCCGCAATCATTTGGAAAAGCTTTCCTAAAAAGACACCATCATTTTCAATGTGGCTGATACGCATGATCGCATAATCATCTTTTACACTTAAGCCTGTAATGGGCATATCTTCCAATTGTTTTGTATGTTCCATGATCCATGTTCCTCTCTTTTTTGAACCTTCCAATGCCTTTCCAAGATACAGCGGCACTTGATATTTACTGGCCAATTCTACACTGCGAGTTTCTAAGACGCCAGATCCGAGACAGGCCATCTGCATCATTTCCTGATAATTGACTTCTTTTAATCGTTTTGCCTTTGGATAGAGTCGCGGATCGATCGTATAAATGCCATTGACATCCGTATAGATATGACAAGCCCATCCTAATTTAGCGGCCAACGCTACTGCTGTAGTATCGCTGCCGCCTCTTCCCAATGTCGTAATTTCGCCATGTTCTGTAGCCCCTTGAAAACCGGCTACGACAACCACTTTTCCTTGTTCTAAATGCTTTTTAACATTGGTTAGATCAATATCCTTGATACGTGCGTGTGCATGATGATGACTGGTAATAAAACCACATTGATAGCCGGTCAGTGAAACAGCCGGTATGCCCAATGCATCAATAGCCATTGCCAATAAGGTAATTGTTCTTTGTTCACCTGTTGACAATAAAGAATCCAGCTCTCTTGTATTGATATGATCAGAAACCTGACTAGCCAGATCGATCAGTTTATTGGTCATGCCACCCATGGCACTGGCGACAACAATCAAAGTATGTCCCGCTTCGCGCATCTCTTTTACATGCTTGGCAATCGCTTGTATTTGTTCTATGGAACCCACGCTTGTTCCACCATATTTCTCCACAATATTCATAAGCAACACCCTTCAAAACGGATTTATTTTATCACTAGAAAAAAGAATGCACAATGAAATCATGCATTCTCCATTATGACTTTCTTAGAAAGTCCGGAAAGCTTTTTAATTCATTGGAAGATTTTCTGTATTATCTATACATACATCAATTCAAAGTTCAGACTTTTTTGAAATTTGATCCGACTTTTTTTGGAAAAAATTTTATTTTTCGTTCATTTTTTCTTATGATATTACCAAGAAACAGGAGTACTTATGGACACAAAATATATTTTTGCGGATGCACTAAAAACATGTATGAAGAAATCACCCTATGAAAAGATTACTGTAAAAGATATTACAGATACTTGTAATCTATCTCGTCAGACATTTTACCGACATTTTTTAGATAAACAAGATTTAGTTAACTGGTATTTTGATAAGATCCTACAAGAATCTTTTCAACATATGGGAGAAGGAAAGACGATTTATGAAGCTTTGTTTAAGAAGTTTACTTTTATCCTTCAGGAAAAATTGTTTTTTAGAGCCGCTTTTCAAAACGATGATCAAAATAATTTAAGAGATCATGATTTTGAACTGATTTTATCTTTTTACACAGATCGAATCCAGAGTAAAACAGGGATGCCTTTATCTTCTATTTTAAAGTTTCAATTGGAAATGTATTGTCAGTCTTCTATATACATGACGGTAAAATGGTTATTGGAAGATACACCCATTTCTCCGGATGCACTGGCAAGCCAGCTATGTGATGCGATGCCACCGGAAGTCAAGAAAGCTTTTGTTTCCATTGATTTATTATAAAGTGACACTTTCCTTATTCTGTAACTTATCTTTTTGAACATAAATCGTTACAATTGAATTGATAAAGCGCTTACAGAAAAGGAGAAAAACACTATGTCAAATCGAATTATGTTAAATGAAACATCGTATCATGGTTCTGGTGCCATCCAGGAAATTGCCAATGAAGCCAAGGCAAGAGCTTTTAAAAAAGCTTTGGTCTGCTCCGATCCGGACTTGATTCAATTCAAAGTCACAGAAAAAGTTACCAATGTATTGGATGAAGCAGGATTGGAATATGAAATCTTTTCAGATATCAAACCGAATCCAACGATTGAAAATGTACAAAACGGTGTAAAAGCTTTTAAAGAAGCTAACGCCGATTACATCATTGCCATTGGTGGAGGTTCTTCTATGGATACATCTAAAGCCATTGGAATCATCATTGCCAACCCGGAATTTGAAGATGTACGAAGCTTAGAAGGAACTGCTGCCACTACTAAACCTTGTGTTCCTATTATCGCCGTTCCGACAACAGCCGGGACCGCTGCCGAAGTTACCATCAATTATGTTATTACCGATGTAGAAAGAAAAAGAAAATTCGTTTGTGTAGATCCACACGATATGCCGGTCATTGCCGTTGTAGATCCTGATATGATGTCTACAATGCCTAAAGGTCTAACCGCTTCTACAGGTATGGATGCATTGACGCATGCGATTGAAGGTTACACGACAAAAGCTGCCTGGGAAATGACAGATATGTTCCATTTAAAGGCCATTGAAATCATCAGCCGTTCTTTACGCAGTGCGGTAGCCAATGAAAAAGAAGGACGTGAAGGTATGGCTTTAGGCCAGTATATCGCCGGTATGGGATTCTCAAACGTTGGACTAGGAATTGCCCACTCTATGGCTCATACGCTGGGTGCAGTTTATGATACACCACATGGTGTTGCCTGTGCAATGATGCTGCCGATCGTTATGGAATATAATGCCGATTGTACACAAGAAAAGTATCGTGAAATTGCTCGTGCCATGGGTGTTAAAAATGTCGATTCCATGACACAGGATGAATATCGTAAAGCAGCCGTGGATGCGGTACGTCAGTTATCACAGGATGTAGGCATTCCACAAAAACTGGAAGCTTTAAAAGAAGAAGATCTTGATTTCCTTGCCCAATCGGCTTATGCCGATGCCTGTGCTCCGGGCAATCCAAAAGATGCCAGCATTGAAGATCTAAAAGCGTTATTTAGAAAATTAATGTAATCTCTATAGACAAAAGTGCATCCAAACGCCGGATGCACTTTTGTTGTAATATCTATTTGTATAACTTTTTCCCCAAAGAAAAATTAAACCGGGCAATCTGTTCTTTTCCTGTTTCGATGGCAACTTTTGCCAGTTCTTTTACATTTTTGACAAATGCCCGAGTCAGATTGATCTCAACCAACATGCCTAAATTCACACCGCCAACGACTTCTTATTTTTGATAAGAAATGCCTATTTTTACTGCTGTTTTAAAAGGAACACCTCCGATAAGATCACATAAAACAAGGATTTCATCACACGTTTTAAGAACATTGAGTGCATCTATCATCTTATTAAATATATCCTCTAGAAAATCACTTTCTCTATAATCAATCGGTACATAATTTTCAGGCACGCCAACAATTTATCTTAAACTGTTTGTTAAGCCAGTTGCGAAAATCCCGTGATCTGTTACAATCAATCCAATCTTTTTTCTCTTGTTTTCATTCCACTTTATCAGTTGGCTGAATCGCATCGTAGCCGGTTTCTTTTGTACGGATACGATAAGCCGAGCGAATTTCATAACTAAATATCTTCCCGTCCCCTATTTCCCCCGTGTAAGCTGCCTTTGAAATTGCTTCGATAGTTTTCTTTTCCCATTCCGGAGAAGATACAACGATTTCAAATTTGATCTTTTGCTGCATCTGCAGATCTACTTTTACCCCTCTGACTACTTCATTGTATCCTTTTTGAATACCGCAACCCATCACCTGATAAACCGTTAAACCCCTGACTTCAATTTCATTTAAAGCCGTTTTGACATCTTCAAAAGCTTCTTCACGCACGATGGCTTCTATTTTAATCAGCATATCGATCCTCCTTAATCAAATCCATTAAAACTTGGATAAGCTTGTTCTCCATGCATCGAAGCATCCATACCTATGGCTTCTTGTTTAGCTGTGGCTCGAAGTGGCACAAAGCATTTTACGATAAAACCACAAATCAAAGTCCCTGCTACAGCAATCAGGATCGTTATCACGATACCCTCCAGCTGAGCTGCAAAGAGCTCTGTTTGTCCAAAAAATAAACCGTTCCACTGTGCGACATCATTGATGCTTGTCATACCAAATAATCCGGTAGCGATACCGCCCCAAATCCCGCCTAAGCCATGACAGCCAAATGCATCCAGTGAATCATCGATCCTGCACTTCGATTTCACTACTTTAAACCCAAAATAACAGATAGGGCTCACCAATGCACCAATGATAAAAGATGCCCAAATCGGAACAAAGCCGGCTCCCGGTGTAATGGCAACAAGTTCGACCACAAGACCGGTAGAGGCTCCAACCAAAGTCGGTTTTCCATCTACGATCACATCAATCAACATCCACGACAACAAAGCACTCGCCGAAGCAAAGGCACTGGTCATAAAGGCATGGGCCGCTAAACCATTGGCTCCTAGTGCACTTCCGGCATTAAAGCCATACCAGCCAAACCATAATAAAGTCGCGCCTAATACCACAAAAGGGATATTGTGTACACGATAAACCACCTGATCATACCCTTTTCGCTTTCCAAGCCATATGGCCAATACGAAGGCTGTAATGCCTGAACTGATATGCACAACATTTCCGCCGGCAAAATCAACAGAACCTAAGGAAACAATAAATCCATTTTCACCCCAAACCATATGAGCCAGTGGATAATACACAAGCAATGACCATAAAGCTACAAAAAGAAACAATGCCTTAAAGTTCATCCTTCCTACTAACGCTCCGGTAAATAATGATCCCCCGGCCTAGCCGGGGGATCATATGCGGGCATAGCCCTGCTTTCAGAGCTGCGCTTTACAGCGCTGCGTGGTCTGTGACTTGCATTATTTCTGTTTTCCCGTAAACGGGTCTTCGAATTCCAAAGTCAGTTGCTCGGCTATTTTATCCTCTTTCAGCTGATTTCTTATATACTCCTCTATCTTTTTTATGTTTTTCCCTACCGTATCTACATAATAGCCTCGACACCAGAATTGTCGGCTTCGATACTTGAATCTGGCATTCGACCATTTCTCATAGATCATCTGACTACTCTTCCCTTTCAGATATCTCATAAATCCAGATACACTCATCTTTGGTGGTACTTCCAAAAGAATATGTACATGATCCACGCACACTTCGGCTTCGAGAATATTGACTCCTTTCCACTCACATAACTGTCTTAATATTTGACCGATTTCGAGCCTCCTTGCATCATAAAATGCTTTCCTGCGATATTTGGGTGCAAATACCACATGATACTTACCATTCCATTTCGTATGTGATAAACTGTGTAAGTCATCGGTATACTGTGACATAAAAAGACCTTCTTACATCTTTCGTTGTAGTTTGCAGACCACATACGAATTATAATGCAAGGAGGCTCTTTTTTTCATAATCTCTTCGCTTAAGCTTAGGCGGACCCTAGACTATCTAGGGGTTTTACTAGCCAAAAAAAGGAATCGCACTTGGATTCCTTACAAATATTCTTTTATTGTTTCAATCACTTCCTGGGTATGAACTGCTATGTATAGATTGGGCTCACAACTGAAATAATCTTTTTTACACCAGGATATCCCCTGACATTCCTTTAAGAATACATCCGCTGCCGCATAGTCCCAACATTTAGCCTGCTCCGTCAGATAAAAATCTGTTTTCCCTAAAGCTGTCGAAATCACCGATAAGCTGCAACAACCACGGGAACGATGTCCTCTTGTCTGTTGAAATAAATCAATCAACTTTGGAAATACCAACAATGTATTTAAGCTGGCTTCCCATACACATTGTGAAAGTGGTCTTTTTGGCAGTGCTTGTTCCACCTTCTTATCATTAACAAAAGCGCCTTTTCCTTTATAGGCCCAATACATCGTATCTTCTGCCACATCATATACGATTCCTAAGATTGGTTGTTTATCTTTTACATACGCTAAGCATATCGCATACCCCTCCTGCGCATTGATGAAGTTGGTTGTACCATCAATAGGATCAATAATCCACATGGAATCACTGATGACTTGATTTCCTTCTTCTCCAATGAAAGTACATCCCGGTGTAAATGTTTGTAATACTTCTCTTAATTTCTTTTCGGTATTCTTGTCCATGTCGGTCACAAGATCCTGAATTCCATTTTTTGATTGTACTTGTAATTCTTTGTCCTGTTTTAAAGGTTCTCCGATTTCTCGAACTTTCTGTAATAGTTCTTTTATTTCTTTTGTATCCATAACGTTAGTCTCCTTATGCACATTGTAGTCCAAATATTTGTTTTTTACACAATCTTTTCCAGTGATATGATAAGATGACGATATAAAAAGATTTAGAAAAGAGGCAGCTATGACATTAGAAAAACGCATACAGGCTTGTAAGCACTTAACACCGGCAGAAACCGAAATAGGATACTATATTCTAACGCATGCGCAGGATGTGATCCACATGTCACTACAAGATCTCTGCAACGCTCTTTATTTTTCCAAGTCTGCCATTCATCGTTTTTGTAAAAAGATCGGATGTACGGGTTTTAATGATGTCAAAGTGCAACTTTCTCAGGATCTCTCAAACAATAAGCTGACACAACATGATATCGATGTAAATTATCCGTTCATCAAATCCGATGCACCTATGGATATTGCCGAAAAACTTGTCAAGCTCTATGAAACAAGTGTGCGTGATACAATGGCTTGTCTGGAGCCTTCTATTCTACAGGATGTGGCTTCTATATTATTTCACGCAAAGAAAATCGATATTTATACACATGCGCATAATATGCATGTTGCCAAAAACTTTCAAGATCAGATGATCACGATTGGAAAGGAAGTAAACTGTCCTGTATCTTTTTATGAACAGCGTTTATATGCTCTGGCATCTGATAAAAGTCATGTAGCTTTGATTTTATCCTATTCCGGAAAAGCATCTTTTATTCTTCCGATACTTAAAAAATTAGATGAAAAACAAGTTCCTGTTATCTTGATTTCTCGTATCGGATGTAACAGCTATCCTCAGTATGTGAAATATCATCTGGCTTTAAGTGATACAGAAAAGCTGCAGGATCGTATATCGCAATATGCCAGTCATATTGCCTTACAATATGTAATGGATATCCTTTTTGGATGTATTTATAATTTAGATCGAGAACGTAATCATAACTACGTGTGGCAAGCTATGGATTTTATGGATGATCGTTTAGACTAAAAGTTTCAGAAAGTTCCAATTTTTCTGACACTTTTTTATTATTTTAGGGAAAAAATATCTACTCTTCTCTCGTCTATTGTTCTTATTTTGTAATGGATATATATTGAACTCGCAAGGAGGACTAGAGAATGAAAAAGGGATTAAAGATTGTAACAATTGGTGGCGGCAGCAGTTATACACCGGAATTGATGGAAGGATTTATTCGACGATATAACGAACTTCCGATTCGTGAAATTTGGTTGGTGGATGTAGAAAATGGACAGGAGAAAGTCAACATTGATGCCGATATGGCAAGACGTATGTGGAAAGCAGCCGGTCATGATGTACAAATCCATGTCAGTATGGATCGAAAAGAAGCCTTAAAAGATGCGGATTTTGTGACAACACAGTTTCGTGTAGGATTTCTGGAAGCTCGCATTAAAGATGAGAGAATTCCTTTATCTTATGGCATGTTGGGACAGGAAACCAATGGCGCCGGCGGTATTTTCAAAGCATTTCGAACGATTCCTGTCATTCTGGATATTGTCAAAGATATGAAAGAAGTCTGTCCCAGTGCCTGGTTGATCAACTTTACCAATCCAAGCGGCATGGTGACAGAAGCTGTCATCAAATATGGAAAGTGGAATAAATGTATCGGTCTTTGTAACGTACCTGTTATTGCGATGATGAAAGAACCGGAAGCCATTGGCTATGACCCAAAAGATCTGACATATCAGTTTGCCGGAATCAATCATTTTCACTGGCATAAAGTTTATGATAAACAGGGGAATGACTTAACACAGAAAGTCATCGATGCTTTATTTGAAGGAAAAGATATTGGTTTACCGGCCAATATCAACAATGTGCCTTTCTTTAGAGCACAAATCGAACAAATGAAGATGATTCCATGTGGCTATCATCGTTATTATTATCGCCAGGAAGAAATGTTAAAGCATAGTTTGGAGGAATATGAAACGATCGGTACTCGCGGCCAGCAGGTAAAGCATACCGAAGAAAAACTGTTCGAGCTTTATAAAAACAAAGAGCTGGATCATAAACCCGAAGAACTCAGCATGCGAGGTGGAGCATATTACAGTGATGCTGCCTGTGAATGCATCAATGCCATCTACAACAACAAAAAGATTCATATGGTCGTAAGCACGCAAAATAAAGGCGCCATTCCGGAACTGCCGGTAGATTCCATCGTAGAAGTCAGCTCAATCATCGATTGCAAAGGGGCCACACCAATCGTCTGGGGCAAGTTTCCAAGCGCGCAAAGAGGATGGCTACAGTGCATGAAGGCCATGGAAGAATGTACGATCAACGCGGCCATTATCGGAAATTATGGAATGGCTATGGAAGCTTTTGCACTAAATCCTCTGATTCCATCCGGAGAAAGTGCCAAACAAGTCTTAGACCAGCTTCTTTTAGCCCATGAAGCTTATTTATCTCAATTCGCATCAGCGATTCAGCACTTAAAAGAAGAAAACGTACAAATCAAAGATCCCGTTGTCCAGGAACTGATGAAAGAAGGAAAATAAGATGAACTTACAAGAATGGATCGATCACTTTTACCTGGAAGAACACTATAACTGCAGCGAAACGATCATTCGTGCTGCCAATCAATACTATCATCTTGGTTTAGATGAAGAATCCATGAAAATGTTATCTGGTTTTGGAAGTGGTATGTACACCGGGTTAACTTGCGGCGCCTTAATTGGCTGCACTGCCGTTTTATCCTAGCTTCTCATTCAGACAAAAGCACATGATCAGCTGGATACCTTTAGGCCAATCATCCAGGCTTGTGTTCGTAACTTTAAAGAAGAGCTTCACGATACGGAATGTAGAAACATACGCAAAACATGGTATGATCCTAAACTTCATTGCGTACATACTGTACAGGCAGCCGGAAACGCATTAGCGAAAACAATAATCGAATCACAGTTGATCTAAGCAGTTAAAAAAACTGCTTTTTTTATCTTTCAAGCTATTCAAAGACGATTCATCCAAAATCATGATAAAATAAAGAAATCGAGGTGATTCAATGGTCTTAATTACAGAAGAGAATCTAAAAATCATGAATTCTCGCACTTTAGCCCTTGCCAGACGATATTTAAAACAAGGATGTTTAAAACGAATCGTCGTCAATGAATTAGAAAAAAATGCCATCTATAAAGTTGAGGGAACAATACAAGTCAGTTCTTATGAAAATGTCTGCCACTTTTTTATCAATGTTCCTTTACATTCCGTATATTCTACACATTGCGAATGCCCATGGTATTTTGATGATGAACATATTTGTGCCCATATCGGTATGTTGATGATCTATCTGACAAAAGTAGATATCCAGAATTTTCCTTATACTTCACAAAAAGAAGCATCTCCTTATTCTCTTTATAATGAAGATTATCTGGCTCGTCGTCAAAGAATTGAAGAGGAACTTAAAAGAATTCAAATGGAAGAATCGTATCAGAAAACACGGGATCTCATCCTCCAACAAAAAGACAATCAGGATCATCTGGTCCAACTGGAGCTGCAGACGCAACAATACGATATTCTTCCGGTATTTTCTTTTCTTGATTTTGATGCGTTTTTATTGAGTTTTACCGTCGGTGCACAAAAACAATATACGATCAAAAACATTCCCGATTTTCTACATTGGATCGACAATGAACAATATCACAGATACGGCAAACAACTAGGCTTCATTCATACACGCAACGTCTTTACACAACAGGCACAAAAATACATCGAATTCATGCGCATGGCTTATGCGACACCGGATTACGATCGATACTATTATCGTTATAATAATTCACGTTTTATCCGTATCCATTCTTTGTTGCCGGCTTTTTATGCAGCGTTTAAAGATGATCCAAATGTTCCGATTCGAGAAGAATCTTTTGTGATGCCGATCCACATTAAAAAAGAAGCTAAGCATTACACAATTTCTTTAGTATGGGATAAAGAAGAACACATTTTGACCAATGATCATCAAATGTTTGCTTTACAGGACAACCCTTTTGAAATCATTCATTATGCGATCCGTCCGCAGTCCTCTATTGCCACATTATTCAGTGCTTTATCAGAAAATCCTCTTCATATTCCGTTTGATGAATACGATGACTTTGAACGCTATATTTTAGATCCAGCCAGAGATTATTTACAGATCACAGAGGGACAAGAATTACTGCCGGCATCCAATGCCCTTCACATCCATCATCCCATCGTCTATGGCGACATGGATGAAAATGAAACTGTTTCTTTTCATGCGACAGGGAAAGATGAACAAGGAAATACTATTGAACTTTTATATAATGAAAAAATCAGCTTCGACTGGACAATCGAACTCATTCAAAAGTTTTTAGAAAACTATGCGACATGGATCGATCAGGAAACACATACGATCTATATGGGATTGGAAGATGAGCGAACCCTTGACTTTCTTCAACAAGGCATCACACAGTTGCAGAAATATTGCGATGTATATATCAGCGATGCACTAAAAAAGCTGGGCAAAAGAACAAAATATAATCTTCAAACCGGTATTCGCATTGACAACGGTTTATTAGAGATTCAATTGGAATCCACAGATTTTGATGTCAATGAAGTGCCTAACATCTTACAAGCTTATCATCGTAAGAAACGTTATTTTAAGCTTAAAAACGGACAGCTCTTACATCTGGAATCTGATCAATTGCAAGAGCTTGACGAACTCATGCAGGACTTTGATATTCACGAAGATGAAATCAAGGATGGTAAGCTGCAGTTAGAACTCTATCGAACCTTGGGAATGAATGAAAGACTGAATCATGCAGAGTCCCTGCAAGTTTACAAAGAAGATTCTTTGACAGAATACATCCAAGGCTTTGAAGAACGAAAATCTAAGATTGCATGCGATCCCCATTATGCATCCATTTTAAGAGACTACCAGAAAAGAGGAGTTGAATGGCTTTTAATGTTGTATCAATACAACTTAAATGGAATTCTTGCCGATGAGATGGGATTGGGAAAGACTCTGCAAGTCATTGCGCTTTTAGACTCTATACGAGATAAAGAGAAACACACATTGATCGTTTGTCCGGCCTCTTTGATTTATAACTGGGAAGATGAGATTCGCCGCTTTTCTGACACTCTTTCCTGTATCAGTATTACGGGTACAAAAGAACAGCGAAAGAAGAGAATTCATGACATTTCCAAATATGATATTCTCATCACTTCTTATGACTATTTACGCAGAGATATTGAGGAATATCAGGATATCACTTTTGAATATGTAGTCTTGGATGAAGCGCAGAACATCAAAAACCAGAAGACGAAAAATGCAACCAGTGTAAAGGAACTGCATTCCAGACATCGATTGGCTTTAAGTGGTACCCCTATTGAAAATTCATTGGCTGAACTTTGGTCGATCTTTGACTTTTTGATGCCAGGCTATTTATTCTCTTATCATTATTTTAAAACACAGTATGAAAGTCCAATCGTGCTAAATCAAAACGAAGATGTGACCAAAAAACTACGTTCTTTTATATCACCCTTTATTTTAAGACGAACCAAAAAAGAAGTATTGAAAGAATTGCCGGATAAAGTGGATCATCAATACTTGATTGATTTCTCAAAAGAAGAACAAAAGCTATACCTTGCCAACTTAACACAGGCCAGTAAAGAATTGCAGGCAAAAATGAACGAGCCTCATATCGATCATATTGCGATTCTGGCAGCCTTGACCAGACTTCGACAGCTTTGTTGTGATCCAAGACTTTTATATGACAATATACAAAAGCCTTCTTCCAAAGTACAGGCTTGTATTGAATTAGTACAAATCTTGACCGAACACAACAAAAAAGTCTTATTGTTTTCCGCATTTACTTCTTTGATTGATTTATTAACACAAGAGTTAGAACAAAATCAGATTTCACACTATGTTTTAACCGGCAGTACATCAAAAGAAGAAAGACGACAATTAGTTCATGCGTTTCAAACCGATAACACACAAGTCTTCCTGATCTCCTTAAAAGCCGGTGGTACAGGATTGAATCTGACGGCAGCTGAAGCCGTGATCCATATTGATCCCTGGTGGAATATCTCGGCACAAAATCAGGCGACCGACAGAGCCCACCGTATCGGACAGAATGCCAATGTACAAGTGTATCGACTCATCATGAAAGATTCAATCGAGGAAAAGATTGTCAAAATGCAGGAACGAAAGAAAGATCTGGCCGATACCTTTGTCGAGGGCAATGATGGATCTTTATCGAAGATGTCCAAAGATGAAATTTTAAGTCTGTTTCAAAGAGATTAGCTTTTTAGCATAACGAAAAAAGATCGAGATATCCAAAATGGTTCTCGATCTTTTCATTATACTGTTTTATCCTTAACGCTTTAAATCCAATACGACCGGTACAGATTTATAACCGACTCCCATACGATCGATACCCATATCGATCAGCTGTAAGAAGTGTTCTCTGGTACGAATGCAGCCACTTCCTTTGACTTTGCATGCATCGCCAACTTCTTCCTGCATCACTTTAATGATTTCCGGTGTGGCCCCATGGGCTTCAAAGCCAGTCAGGAACCCTGTACTTGTCTTAACAAAATCGGCTTTGGCATCCATTGCACAATGGCAAGCTTTTCGAACCTGTTCTTCATTTAAGGCATCGGTTTCAAAAATCACCTTGACCGGAATATTCTTTTCATGACATACATCCACGACAGCCTTGATATCCTGCGTTACCGCATCATATTTTCCACTGCGAATCCAGCCAAAGTTTGCCACAATATCCAATTCTCCAATCACATCGGCATAGTGATCGACCAAAATCTTAGCCTGTGCTACTTTAGACTCTGTAGAGCTTGTTCCAAATGGAAAATCACATACCGGACAAAGCTTTGTTTCAGACCCTTCAACATATGGTTTACAAAGCTCCATATAACCCGGATTGATACAGATCGTTGCACAACCCAGCTCAACACCATCCTTTGTCAACTCGACAATCTGATCTTCCGTAAATTCAGGCTTTAAAACCGAATAATCGATGTAGGAAGCCAATTCCTTTAAACTCATTTCACTTGCTTTTTTATTTGGGTGTTTCATACGTTATCATGCATTCAAAAAGAATGCTTTCCTCCTGATTTCACTCTAGCATTCTTTTCTTTGTTTGTAAACATTTGATGTTTGTTTTTGTATTTATTTTTTCGTTTTTGTTCGTTTTATACAAGAATATAATTCTCCGGTAAACTTTCTACATCCAGTTTCCTGCTTTGGTTACAGATAATGGCATCAAAATCATCACTGTCAATAAAGCTGCAAAAACCTCTGATAGCAATTTTTGAACTGTCGATCAGCAAATACTTTTGTGCCGATAAAGACATGGCCTTTTGTTTTACAGCCATCGTATCCATTTCAGCCGTATAAACCAGCTTACGATCCAAATCGATACCTGCACAGCTCAAAAATGCCAAATCAAAGTTAAAACGATCCAGTTCACTGATCGTAATCGGCCCCACACTCATGGCATATTCAGGAATATAACGCCCACCGATCACAAACAATTCCGATTCTGTACCGGAAAACGCATCTACGATCAAATGAGAATGCGTAACGATTTTGATTTTCTTATCTTGAATATACGGAAGGATCGGTCCAATGCTCGTTCCTCCATCTAAAAAGATACAATCGCCATCTTTGACAAGTGTTGCAGCTTTCTTACAGACGATATCTTTTTCATAAAAGAACTCTTTACGCTCTTTCATCGTCTTTTCATCTTTTGTCGATAAGATCACTTTCGGGCGAACACTTTTAGCCCCTCCATGCACTCTTAACAACAGCCCTTGTTTTTCCAGTTCTTCACAGTCTCGGCGAATCGTGGTTTCCGTCACCTGCATCGCAACGGATAATTCTTTTGTGCTGATAAAGCCTTTCTGGTTTACGATCTCCACTATTTTTTCAAAACGTTCACTTGCTAACATATAACCACCTGTTCTTATTGTACACGAAAGATCAAAGGACTACGACTTTTGTGGCTACATTTTCGCGAAACGCTATATCGTGTTCTACGATCAACATTGTGGCCTGGCTTGACAAGATCATCTTTTCAATCTGCATTCGTGTATAAATATCGATAAAGTTCAAGGGTTCATCCCATATATATAAATGTGCCTGCTCACAAAGACTTCTTGCGAGCATGACCTTTTTCTTCTGACCATCAGAATACGATTGAATCTCTTGATCAAACAGCCAACGCTCAAATCCCATTTTCCGTAATAATGTCTTATATAAAGTTTCATCGATACCATACTGTTTCGCATATTGTGCCAATGTTCCTTGTAGAAATGATGTATCTTGGGATACATACGATACGATCAAATTCGATGCACAATCAATCTTGCCGTTATGACTTCTTTTTAGATCCACCAGCAGCTTCAATAAACTGCTCTTTCCACATCCGTTTTTCCCATCCAAAAATACACGTTGTCCTTTTTCTATCTGAAAGCTTTGTGGTTTTCCAACAATTCTACCATCATAGAGTGGACAAACTTCATCAAATGATACCAGAACAGAAGCAGGATGAGGTAAAGGCTTCATCTGCAAGTTTTCCATCTCTTCCACGTTTTTTAAGAGATCTTCCTTTTGTTCGATCGCTGCCTGTTGTCGCTTTGCGATATTTTTACTTCGTTTCATCATCTTAGCTGATTTATGCCCTACAAATCCTTTATCGGCTGCCCCAATCTTGGAAGCCTCCACTTTGTCAGACCACATCGAAGTACGAAAGGCCGAAGATTTTAATCGACGAATATCCTTGCGTAATCGTTTATCTTCCTGCATTTCCTTTTCCTGTTGTGTTTCAAATCGAGCAAACCAGGAAGAATAATTACCGGACTGTACCTCGATCGTATGACGATTGATCGCAAGAATATGATCGACACAACCGTCTAAAACCTTTCGATCGTGTGATACTAAAATAAAACCTTTTTTTCTTTGCAGGTAATTCATCAATACGACTCTGGCTTTGACATCTAAATGATTGGTGGGCTCATCAATCAATAAAAAGTTACCCGGCTTCAAGAATAGGATTACTAATAAAACTTTGGTCTGTTCTCCCTGGGACAGAGTAGAAAATTCCCTCCATAAAACATCATCCTCTACCTGCAGATAGGAAAGCTCTCTTTGTATTTGCCAATCCTCGACAAGGGGATAGATCGATCGCACTACATCGATCGTCCATTGTTCTTTATTCTCAACGACAAAAGGGAAATAATCAAAAGATACAGAGGAATGAATCTTTCCTTGATAAGGATATTTCTTCATCAATAACGATAAAAACGTTGTTTTACCGCGACCGTTTCTTCCCACCAGTCCCAGCTTCCAATCGGTATCCATAGAAAAACTGACATCATCAAACAACATTTCCTGTTGGCTGTCATACGAAAAACTTAAATGTTCTACCTGAATCATAGACATAACAAAATTCCCCCTTTGCATAAAAAAACGGCACTGAAACAGTACCGAATGTTTTCATAGATTTTGTTTTAACTTGGTTTATGCATCGACTATCAGACTAAAAATACACTCTTCCATCACAAAAAAAAGGTTCTGTTTTTCGTTGTTTATCGTAAAGTATCCTCTCGTCTGATCATCTTCATGCTATCACCGGATTCAATATATCACAAGTAAGCTTCTGATACAATCTATAATGCTTAAATATAAGGCTTTAAACGTCTTGCCAATGTATAAGCCAGAAAAATTTTAATACAATCCGGTAGGATAAACGGAACCACGCACGTCATAAGAACACTGCCAATTGTCAAAATCGAGTCTTGTTGCTGACTGACAAGCAAAAACCAGGTTGTCCCAAATCCATAACAAATGACTAGACCCATCAAAGCAAATAAAAGGCTGATCTTCTTACAAGGACTCCATACCCGTTGTGTACCCCATAAAAGAAGAGCACTCAAAAGAAAGCCGACAATATAGCCGCCCGTTAATCCAAAAATCACGTGTACTCCGCCTTGAAATCCAGAAAACACCGGCATTCCCAACAAGCCACATAAAATATAACAGAATACATAAATTGAACCTCTTTTGGCACCAAATAAAACACAAATGAAGAAGATCGCAAAGGTCTGCATCGTAAAAGGAACAGCAAATGGAATAGAGATCCAGGAACAAATTGCCATTAAAGTAATTGATAAGCCACCGTATGTTATATCTTTAATTGTCATATAATCTACCCCTGGTATATTTCAATAGTTTATATTATAAAAATTTTTATTTTGAATGTCAAAATATTTTTCTTTCACGATCAAGATCATAAGGATCAACAAATTTTGTATCAACAGGCATCACTAACGCTTACTAGTGTTTTTTGATTTTAAAACATACAGTAATATATTTAATAGAAAATGATGATCCGCATTCTTTTCAGCTTCATCATAGCCATCATGACAGTATGCAAAACAAACAATTTTAATGAATTTAAAACTTTCATTTAGGGAGACTTCCATTCATGATACAATAAACATAGTTTTCAAATAGGAAAGGTGCAGATATGACATTATTTTATGAGTTTGTAATTATGGCATTTATTTTTTCTATCCTTGGATGGATCATGGAAGTTTCCTTAAAATTTATACAATATCATCGTTTCATCAACCGTGGCTTTTTAATTGGGCCTTATTGTCCCATCTACGGCTTTGGTGTGGTCGGTGTAACCATTCTGGTTGGTGGTTTGATTGGCCGAGAAGGAACCTACGCCGAAACTTTTATGGCAGGCTTTGTGATTTGTGGATTTCTTGAATATATGACCAGTTTCTATATGGAAAAAATGTTCCATGCTCGATGGTGGGATTATTCTTCCAAGCCTATGAATCTTAACGGCAGGATATGGATCGGCAACCTGATCTTATTTGGCCTTGCTTCTGTAATTATTGTGAAATGGATAGCACCACACTACTTTGATTTCATAGAAACATGGAATCCTTTTCTTCTAGGAGTATTCGCATGGGCTATTCTTGCTTGTATGCTTTTTGATTATACAATTTCTCATTTCTTAATGAATATTGTCAAAAAGGAAATTGATACAACAGATGGAGATAATACCGAAGAAATTTCAATACAAGTGCATGCGATGCTGCAAAATAAGAACTTATTATTACGACGGATCTATCAGGCATATCCGGAATTTAAGGTACTTCCTTCCCACTTGACAAAGAAATACAAAAAACTTAAAAAAGATTACAAAGCCGCACAAAAGGAATGTCGAAATCTATTGCATCAAAAATTCCGTGCTAATTTCAATTCTGAACAGTTAAAACAAGCACAACAAAAATTGGAAGAGGCTTATCAACAACTCAACCAACTTACCGGACGTTTTAAAAGACGCTATTAAACAGAAAACCCGTAATCTCTAAACTGATTACGGGTATTTTATGAGATTAACTCTATTGAATTTTAAATTCATAGTTTGCATATAGGATATTTAATAAAATAAATCTGGACAGATCAACACAGGTAGTCCTGGTCGCTTAGACCGGGGAAGCGTTAAACCTCGTTAACATAGATGGCCTGTTTTAACGGCCTATAAGGAGGTGAGCGCTATGACATCATTTGAAACATTGTATCTAATGTTAATGATGTTTCATATAGTCGTGATACTTCTGATTGAAATCAATCGTAGTAAATGACAAATAAAAGAACTACCTCGTCTTGGCAAATTAGGTAGTTCTCTTATGAATCACTAAATCCAGGACTCCTTGTTGCCTGTCCTTTTACATGTCTATTATAACATGCATCTTAAAACATACAAGCACAATATGTTTTAAATTATACCCTCGGAATTCATCCTTACTTCCATCCAAAATCTTTTAGTATTTCATCCACGTTTGATTCAAAGGTTCCAAATGTAATTCCTTTAGATGCCAGTTTTGATGCATCAAGACGATAATCTCTAAAGCGATCGCTATATCTCTCTGTATTTGGGAGTATGTATTTCTCAATAGCTTCCGGGCTGGCACCTAATTCTTTGGCAATATAAACAGCGCTTTCATAAGTGGTCTTATCATTGCTGGCGGCAACATGATAAATGCCTGTTTCCAACTCTGAAATTTGTTTGAACTGCTTTGCCAAATACTTGGCATAAGTCATTCCTCGTTTTTCATTGCATGTAAATAAAGTCGGTTTTTGATGCAACAAGGCATTCATGACATTCTTTACGATGCTTGGACTGGCTTTGATACCATCAAAAGATAATCCCATCATCCATGTATAACGTAAAATGATATAGTCCTCTAACTGCTCCTGAATCATCTTTTCGCATTCCATTTTATTTTGTCCATATACCGTTACAGCCTTTAAAGAATCTTCTTCTTTGAACGGACCATGCTCTTCTTTTCCATTAAAGGATTGTTCTGTTCCACAAAAGATCAACCGCGCCTTATTTCTTTTACAGGCATCGATTACTTTTTGCGTGGATTCTACATTGATGCGATGTGCCATTTCCGGATTTTCTTCACAGACTGCCGTTGTCGCATTGGCTGCTGTATGGAAACAAAGTTCAAAATCCTGTGCTTTTAAAAATGCTTCTACACTTTCCGGATCATTTAAATCTGCATCTTTTCTTGTCATGCAGATCCATTCAAACGCATCTTGGTTTTCCTTTCGAATGTAGCTTGCCAAATATCCATTGGCACCTGTCACTAAAATCTTTTTCATTTTGTGGCCTCTTCAAATTCTTTTAAAATCTGAATACTGGAACTAGTTCCAATACGAGTGGCTCCGGCATCAATCATCGCCTTACATGTCTTCCAGTCACGAATTCCCCCGGCAGCTTTGACTTGGACAGCATCCTGTACGGTTTCTTTCATCAGTTTTACATCTTCTACGGTTGCTCCACCAGTTCCAAACCCTGTACTTGTCTTAATGAAATCGGGTTTCACTTCTTTGGCAATCTCGCTTAACTTTTTAATTTCTTCTTTTTCTAAATAACAGTTTTCAAAAATGACTTTGATCAAGATATTCTTTTCTTTACAAATTGCTGTCATCTTTTCCATTTCTTCACGGATATAATCCCAGTTATGCATTTTTGCCTGTCCTACATCGATTACATAATCGATTTCATCAGCGCCTTGTTCAATCGCATACTTACACTCAAAAAGCTTCGTTTCCAATCCACACTGTCCTAATGGAAACCCGATAGCGGCCCCTACATGCACATCTGTACCGGCCAATTCCTTTTTACAGAAGGCAGTCCATGCGGTGTTGATAGCCACCATAGCCGTATTCATAGTTTTTGCCTGATCACAAAGAGTTTTTAAATCTTCATTAGTGGCATACGCCTTTAAAAACGTATGATCAAATAATTTTGCCAATGATTCTTTTGTCAATTTTGATGAATCCATATGTAGATCCTCCTTCTATGTCAAGGAAAATGTATCATTATGTAAAGTTTATGTCAATATAAATTGACATAATTTCATAAAATGTTTATATTATGTATAGAAAGAGAGTCTAACTATGTCCGCTATTTATTTACAGATACAAAAAGACCTTTTACATAAGATCAAAACCGGTGTATATCCGA
Source organism: Faecalicoccus sp. LCP19S3_E2 (assembly GCF_052121255.1). Classification (NCBI taxonomy): domain Bacteria; kingdom Bacillati; phylum Bacillota; class Erysipelotrichia; order Erysipelotrichales; family Erysipelotrichaceae; genus Faecalicoccus; species Faecalicoccus sp. LCP19S3_E2. The sequence goes on from NZ_JBQKEP010000008.1 coordinate 59,198, forward strand.
TCGGAGATACGATTCCTGCCGAAACCATACTGGCAAAAGAATATCAAGTCAGCCGTCCCACTGTACGACAGGCCATTTCGCTTTTAGTAGAGCAGGGAATTTTAGAAAGAAAAAGAAAAAGAGGAACGATTGTCTGCCCTCCAAAAATCGATCAATCTTTTACACAAAGGATCAACAGCTTTGATTCGGAAATGCACCAGAAAGGACACACCAGCCAAACACAGGTTTTAGCCTTTTATAAAGAAGATGCATCCGATGAAGTCAAACGCGCGCTACATTGCGAGCAGGTTTTCAAACTGGTACGTCTTCGCTCGATTGATGATATTCCCAATGTGTTTGTCACAACTTATATGCCGTATGCACTATTCTCCCATTTTGACACCATTGATTTTTCAAAAGAATCTTTCTATGAACAATGTAAAAAAAGCGGACATCCTATTACATCCATCACTCGTCATCTGGAAGTGACAACCGCAGATGAAACTTTAGCCGATCTTTTACAAGTTCAAACAGGAAATCCATTATTTTATTTTCATTCCTATGGCTATGATGACGAGGGAACTCCCATTGAATACTCCATTTCCAAATACAGAGGAGATACTAATTCTTTTACATTTCACCTTGCTCAATAAATCTTTGGTATAACCAGAGATTTTTTATTTTTCCTTCTTATCATCCGTTAAAACGACTTTTTTAAACAATAAAAAGATCCCTGTCTTACTATAAAACTTGTTTCAGAAAGACAGGGTGTTTTCTCTTTGATTATTCTTGTTGTTCTTTTTCAAGAATCTGCACAATGGCTTCTTCTACTCGATGATCGTTACCCATCCGTGCTTTGATCAGCATATCTTCGGTTTTGATATCAAAACACGCATTCGAGTCAGGCAATGTTCCTCCCAGAGCATCTAAGACATAACCACTAAAGGTATCATACTCTTCATCACTGAGCTGCAAGCCCAGAATCTTATTGACATCTTCTACCATCGCATCCCCTTGAATCCGCCAAGTATGATCTTCCAGTAAAACGATGCCTTCTGATTCATTGGATTGGCCCTCTTCTTCCAGATCCTCAACCAGCAGCACAAGCAAATCTTTTAACGTGACAACCCCGACAAATCCACCGTACTCATCCAACACGATCGCAAAGGTTGTCTTTGTCTGCTTCATCTTCAACAACAAATGATCAGCCTTCATGCCTTCCAACACAAACAAAGGCTTCAATACAGTTTTCTTCAATACTTCTTCTTTGGTACGATCAGCCATACGCAAATATTTTTTGGCATCCAATACGCCGATGATCTGATCCTGACTTTCCTTATATACCGGATAACAGTCATATGAGGTTTGATTGATCTTTTCATCCCAAACATCCAAATCATCTTCCAAATCCAAGCCTGTTACGTCTTTTCGATGTGTACAGATTTCATCCAATGTCACATCATTAAAATCAAAGATGTTTTGAATCATCGCATTTTCATCTTGTTCGATCTGTCCCTGTGACAAGCTTTGCGAAACCATCATACGAATTTCTTCTTCGGTAACTTCCTCTTCCTCTTCCGGATCGATGCGGCACAAACGCAACACAAGGTTTGTACTGTTTGTCAACAACCAAACTAAAGGGGCAAAAGCCTTTGAAATAAAAGAAAGTGTTCCTGATAAGGCATACGATACCTTTTCTTTATTCTGCATGGCAATACGCTTTGGTACAAGTTCTCCAAAAACAATGGAGAAAAAGGACATGATCAAAGTGATGACCAGCGGACAAAAAGAACGCAATGTTCCTTCCGAAATCGGTACATTCCATGAATGCAGCAAATCCACTAATGGATCGGCAAAGCTATCTGTCGCATAAGCACTACCTAAATAACCGGCCAAAGTGATTGCAACCTGAATCGTGGCCAAAAAGCGTGATGGGTTTTCCACCAAACGCATCAAAACTTTTGCCTTGCGATTACCTTCTTCGGCTCTTGCCTGCAAGGTAGCACCATTCATAGACACCACCGCAATCTCCGCACCGGCAAAAACCGCATTGACGCAAATCAATATAATCTGTAACAATAACGCAAAAATCATTACTACTCCTCCAAAAAAGCACAAAAAGACATAATCTGTTTCCAGAATATGTCTTTATCTTCTCTATTTATTCATCCCGCAGCAACTTCGACTCGGGTCTTCTGTGCTATTCATCTTGAGCAAAGTTTATCAAAACTCAAAATTATTGTCAATCATCCTAAAACACTAGACTTGATTTCTTCTTTTATTTTGTTCACAATTATACGTAAAGACAAGGAGAAACACTATGTACACAGACAGTCATGCGCACATCACCTGTGATGATTTATATACTCGAATTGATGAAGTCATTCAAAATATGAACGAGTTATCTCATTGTATGATCATGTGCACCAATATAGAAGAATTTAAACGCGCTTTAAAGCTCAAAAAGAGAGACTCTCGATTTAAAGTGGCCTTTGGTTGGTTTCCAGGTGATGCCAAAGAAATCGATTCATCAAAATTAGAACAATTAAAAGACATTGCCTTTGCCGGTCAGATCGATTGTTTAGGTGAAATTGGATTGGACTACTATTGGGATACTTCCTTTAATGATCTTCAAAAGGAACTTTTTATTCGCCAAATTGAGATTGCCAATGCCACAAAACTTCCCATTTCTATTCACATGCGTGAATCAACCAAAGATTGTCTGGATATACTTAGACAATACGCAAAGACAAAAATCATCTTCCATTGTTTCAGTGGAACCAAAGAAACGATGAACGAATGCCTGAAAATGGATTCTCTGATTTCCTTTGCGGGGCCGTTGACCTTTAAAAATGCCCGTCATGCCCCAGAATGTGTACAGACATGTCCTCTAGATCGGTTGTTAACGGAAACAGATTCTCCGTATTTGACACCAGTTCCACATCGAGGCAAACAAAACGAACCAATGTATGTAAAGTACGTTGCTCAAAAGGTTGCCGAAATCAAAGGACTTTTCGAAAAAGAGGTTTGTACACAAATCGAGAAAAATTTCTTATCGCTTTTTTAGATCGAATCCAAACATTCGATCTTTTTATTCGCTCATTTGAGCACTTTTTAAATAGCGCAGTACATCTTCTTGTTTCACGGATGAGTTTTGATCCAACATCATCAAAAGATCTTTATCCTTCTGTGAATAATATTGTTTACGATCCTGCTTTTTGTGCAATAAAGATATGATCTTTCGTCGACGTCTTTTTTCCACACTGACATCCTCTTTATGACGAATCCAGGCCCATAATACACTGGCGATCAAAACAAATCCAACATAGCCTAAAATAGGATACATATATCCGATCAGTTCTTTAAATCCCACAAAGCTGCAAAGATAGCCTAGGATTACAATGATAAAAAGACAGATTCTTGTCTTCTTTACCGAATGATTAAAAAAACGTTTTGCCAAAGAATAATAAAGAGAAAAGGCGGTATTAAAGATCAAGCCAAAAATCATAAAGGCATAGATTGTAGCCAACCACGGATGGATCTGCTTAACGATCATCAACATAGGAATCTCAGATTGAGAAACGACATCGATATGAAAATAAAGACTGATAGAGGCACTCAATAAGATCAAGCCAACCAATGCACCTCCTAACAAGCCGCCTTTTTCTGCCACTCCGATGCGAACGAGTGAACCTCCCAGAACAAAAGCCATGGAGACACCGGTGATCACACATAAGGAAAAATAATTTAACACCGACATCCATAAGTTTGGTAAAGCAGACTGGATGTGTAGAGCGTGTTGATGATAGTACATCATATCCAACGGTCTGGTCCATAAGCTGTAGATCATGATCAATGTCAGTAATACGATCATCACAGGCGTAAAAATTCCTAATACTTTTGTGATCTTATCAAAATCTAAAAATGCCGTCAGTAAGATCAAAATGCTGCAAAGGGCCGATCCTGCCCAGGCTGGAATGGCAAACTGTTGTTCCAGATTGGCGCCGGCACCGGCCACCATGACAAAACCAATCACGAAACTGGCGATAATTAATGTCAAATCAATGATCTTATTCACGATGGGTGAGGAAATTTTCTTTAATACCTCCTGATGATTCTTAGACTGATAATAACATCCCAACGTCAGTAAGATTTTTCCGAAAATGATATTTAAAACACCCAGGGCAATCACACCTATCAACCCCGGAAAACCAAAGCTTAAAAAATACTGCAGTAAGTCCTGCCCGGAAGATAATCCGGCTCCTACCAGAACGCCTACATACGCAAGTGCAACCTGAATACTTTCTTTTTTCAATTCGTGCCTCCTTCCATTAATAGACGATGCATCGCTTCCTTACTGGAAAAATCGCCTACAAAATACAAAACATCGTGTTGATTAATACGGGCAAAAGGACCGGGAGAAACGATATAGTCGCCTTCATGAACAATCGCAACGATCGTCGCATGTGTCCTTTGCCATATCTGCAGCTCCTGCAACTGCTTTCCTATATGAATACAACCTTGAGGAACCGTGCATTTATAAGGAGAAAATGCTAATTCCTGTGGGGTATTTTTCGTATGCTCCTCCAATTCCCTGATAATCTTATCAAAGTGTTCCAGCTCTTGTTTCTGCCTTAGAATCGATGCCAGCATATCCTGACGAAGCTCACGAATCGATCTTGTTTTACTGTAGAGATCGACAAATTGCTGGGCATGCTCAATGGATGCCACGTAAAAACCACTGCCGGCTCTTGCCTCGATCACATTCGATTCCACCAAAACCTGCAAAGCCTTACGAGCTGTTTCGGCCGATACCTGAAAAGAGGATGCAATCGTGGAACGAGAGCGAATCTTATCATTGATCGTATATTTTCCTTCCGCAATCTGATTGGCAATCTCTACTGCCAATCGATGATATCTTGCCTCTTGTTTCATAGAGTCCTCCTAACTGACCACTCCATTTTATCATAGAATGGTCAGCTTATCAAAACACAAGCTTTTCATACCGAAAGCTTTGCGTCTATGTTAAAATAAAAAGAGTTGAAAAAGGGAGGAACGTATGGATACTTTACAACAGGAACTGCTTCAGGAACTTCCTGAATTTGAAAAAAGGACACAGCTTTTCTACCATAAAGAAATGTCTGTAAAAGATTATAAAGGCTATAGTGGCGGATTTGGTTCCTATGCCCAACGTGGTGGTGAAGCGTTTATGTTACGTCTTCGCATGAGCCAGGGGCGCATCACCAAAGAAAAACTGGCCTTTATCGTTAATCAATGCCAAAAACATCAGGTGCAAAGAACGCATTGTACGACTTGTCAAACCGTACAATTTCACGATTTAAAACCGGAAGATCTAACAGCCATCATGAAAGAAGCTTTGGAAAATAATATCGTGATCCGCGGTGGAGGCGGTGATTATCCACGTAATGTAATGTGTTCACCTTTATCCGGTATTGATCCAAAGGAAGCTTTTGATGTTTACCCTTATGCCAAAGCTGCCGGGGAATATTTATTGAAGATCATCAATAAATACTCACTGCCTAGAAAATTAAAGGTCGCGTTCTCAAATTCAGAAGCCAATGAAGTGCATGCCAATTTCCGTGATCTGGGCTTTATCGCCAATGACGATCATACCTTTGATATCTATTGTTGCGGAGGACTGGGAAACAATCCGAAGATGGGTGTACAGGTAGGCAGCCACGTTAATCCAAAAGATATCTTATATTATGTCAATACCATGGTTTTGATGTTTATGGAACATGGCGACTATACCAACCGTGCCAAGGCAAGATCACGCTATATGCAGGAAACCTTAGGCGTAGAAAGACTTCAGGAAGAGTTCAAAGAAAAAGTAGAACTGGCCAAAAAATATCTGGAGCATGACGTTGTCATTACCCCTTGTGAAATCCAAAAAACAGGTCCTTTTGCCAATGAGCTTCCAGATCGTGTACTGGCACAGAAACAAAAGGGCTTATATGCGGTGTATTATCATCCTATCTGCGGAAACGTATCGGCTGCCAAATGGCAGGAGCTTTATGAAGTTTTAAAGGATATGGATGATGTGGAAATTCGCTTGACCCCACAGGAAGATATGTATATCGTCAACTTAACCATGGAAGAAGCAAAAATGGTTTTAGAGCACACAAACGATGGTGCCAAAACAACCTTTGAAACCAGTGTATCTTGTATCGGTGCCACCACATGTCAGGTAGGCTTGCGTGATTCCAATCATGTCTTAGAACAGCTGATTCAAGACTTGCGTCCGTACCAGTTTAAAGACCATGTGCTGCCACGAATCTATATCTCCGGATGCCCAAGCTCCTGTGGTACGAACCAGGTTGGCTCCATTGGTTTACAAGGTTTCACAAAAGTCATTGACAAAAAGCCATACCCTGCCTTTAAAATGAGTATTCATGGGAATGCCACATTGACAGATACTTGTTTTGGTAAGGAAGCTGGCGTTATCCTTCAGACAGATATTCTTCCTTTCTTTACCGAGCTTGGACAAATGGTCTCACAGGCAAACAGTACATTTGATAAGTGGCAAAAAGAAAACGCCGACCAGTGGCAGGCGTTATTAGATAAGTACTTGTAAAGCTTTTGAAACACGACAGGCAAAAAAACAGATGCAAAGATCGGGTAGGATCGATACGACTACTCCATTAAACAAGGAAAGCCATAAAGGAATTCTTGTCTGCATCAATATCGGAAATGAAAAGTAATAGTAAACATTTCCAATCAAGTAAAACAGAAACAATCCGATAAGACCTATTAGAAAATAATCTTTCTGACTTGTCGGATTTTTTCTTTGTCGAAAATACGAACAGGCTATGGTACAAAAAAGGAATCCCAGCACAAAACCGAATGTAGGCTTCATCAAATACTGAATTCCACCGCCACTGGCAAATACCGGAAGGCCGGCCAATCCAATCAAGATATAGACGCCTATACATAGCGCACTGTAGGAAACCGGTAAACAGAAACCACATACGATACTGGTAAACAGCTGCATGGTAATATGCATGGAAAAAAAGGGCGTTGGCAATGTGATCTGTAAATATGCTGATACAATCATCAACGCCAGAAACAAAGCCATACGACTAAAAAGCTGGATGGGTTTCATGTACGATCCTTTCTATTTGTTTATCCTGGTCCAAAGCCGCAATAAAACGATGGTCGGGATAAAGTTTTCGCATATACGGAGAATCCAGAATACTCAAAACAATGCAGTCTTTTTCAACCTTTTTTGATTGAGTATGAAGAATGTATTTTTGATTTTCTTGAACCAATGTATCCGGTTGAATAAAGATGCATTGTCCTTGAAACGAATAGGATTTCAACACATTTTCCGCTCGATTCACATAGCTTCCTCTTTGCCAGAACAGTAGCACAAAATGGGTTTGAATATTTAGATCTTTTAAGATGGCACACCATGTTTCTAAATCCATATTCTTATATTTCCTGGCCAGAAAGAAAGTAGTCACTGCATAATGATTCCATTTTTCTTTGGCCGACCGTACCAGATTCTCACACTGCCTGTGCGCTTTAAATGACCCATTTCCATGTAACAAATAAACAATGGCACGACCATGCTGCAAAGCCCCCTGTAAAAAGAATAATTGTTCTTCGGTTAAATCCAATAAAGCTTTACACAACGAATGATCACTTAGCTTTTCACGAATCATCCCTAAGATAGAAAGCCTTCTTTGCCAGTCCTGCAAAAGATAGCGATTTGCCGCTGGAAAGGCTCCCTGTGTAGAACTGGCCAGCACCATTTGCGGCAAGCGAAGCTGCGTTAAACTCAATGTATCCTGTCCCTGCTCTTTTCGAGCAGCCATCGTCAATACTTTATGCGTTTTTGCCAATTTTAAAAACGCTCGGTTTTCCTGTTCATCATCGGTGCAGGCAATAGCCAGTTTAGCCTCTTTTAAAGCCTGATACAGTTGATCACGATCCACTTTATGCACCGGTAAAGCATCAAATTCTTCTTCATAAGCCAATGCACTGATATAAATGATCGAACCGGCTTCTAAAAACTGTTTTGCCTTTCGCAAAGCCAGCTTTCCACCACCTAAGATACAGACAATTTCTTTTTCAAATTCAATATCCAAACAAATCCGCATATTATCCCTCAAAATACGATACAATTTCCTGAACGACAGCTTCTTTAGAAGAAGGGCAGACATGAATGGATGAAAAGCCCAGTTCCTTTGCCCTATCCTTAGATTTATGTCCAAAGCAGAACACCGGTATATGTTTATCTACACCTCTTTTATTCAAGATTTCCAAGGCCTGTGGACAAGTCACGGCCATCGCATCAAATGGCTGAGCAGGCAGATGAAATTTCTTTTCTTCCATTCTATAACAACTAAAAGAAGGAAATTTTGTTTCGACCTCTTTAGCCTTGATGTAACAAATTCTTTCCGGTTCTTTGACCTGGTCCATCAACTCCTGATAACAGGAAAATACCCGTTGACAAAATACTCCTTTTTCCTCCAGTTCTTCCATTGTCTTTTGGCCGATACAATACAGCTTTTGCGATAAAGAACGTACATCGATTCTTTTTTCTTTCAAAGCTTTAAAAAAGCCTTTTACAGCATGCCGAGAACTGAATACAAGAATATCATAGTTTTCCAAATTCCAATCCGGATCATATTCATAGATAGGTTGTGCCACTTGCCTGACATGCGTAAAGATTCCTTTTTTCAACAATAAATCATCGATAGGCCATGGTGTCGTATCCACACTACAAAACAAAACTTGTTTTGAAAAACAGGACAGTCTGGATGTGTTATTAAGCAGAGACTGTTCTTTGACCACATCACCGATCACAATCAATAAAGGCGCATCAAAGCTGCTTAAATCCTGGTGAAGGATTTCTTTTAATGTTGAACACAACATCTTTTGATGCGGATAAGTTAAATGCGAACCCAGTGCAATCGGTGTATCCTCTTTCATTCCATGTTGAAGACACTCCTGCACTAAATGCCTGATCTTGTGCGATCCCATAAAAAAGATTTGGGTATTCTTTTCATGGGCAATCGCATCATAATTCAAATGATCTTTTCCATCTTGATAATGCATCGTATGTACGATAAAACCGGTAGCCGTATGGCGCTGTGTCACCGGTATGCCGGCATACCCCAAAGCCCCAATCGCACTGCTGATGCCCGGTACATATTGGCAATCGCATCCATGTTCTAAAACATAGCGCATTTCCTCGCTGCCTCTGGCAAACAGAAACGGATCACCACCTTTTAAACGAACTACTTGTGAATATTTCTGATCCTTTTTCACCAGTAATGTAAAGATATCCTCCTGTAAAAAAGAATCATGATGTCCGCGTTTTCCCACACAGATACATTCACATTCTTCTTTGGTATATTCTAAAAATTCAATATTGACCAAATGATCATACAATACACAATCCGCCTGTTCCAAAAGCTTTTTAGCCCCTATGGTCAACATATCCGGATGATAACATCCGGCTCCTACAAACCAGATCATCTTCGTTTCTCACCTACTTTTCGATAGATTTTTCCAGCCACCTGATCCAACTCTTTGACAGAATATGTTTCATGAACAAAGGCTGTATCTTCGATCGTTGTCCCCAAACAAGCATAGACATCGACCGTTTTTTCTTTAATAGTCGCCATACATCCTACCGGATAATGACAGCCGGCTTTACATAAAGCCAGGAATTCTCTTTCAATCTGTACTTCCTGCAGAGCAATCGATGGTTTTACCCATGTTTCGAAAAGAGGATAGTCTTCCTTACGAATCTGCACCGCAATCGTTCCCTGCCCGCAGGCCGGTACAATCACATCCGGGGAAAAGATCTCATCGATATAGGATTCTAAATGCAGTCTTTTTAAGCCGGCGGCTGCCAACACCAATCCATCGATATTTTCCGTTTGCAGTTTTTCAAGGCGTGTATTCACATTACCGCGAATCGATACAAACTGAATATCCGGTCGAACACGATGAATACAAGCCATTCTTCGCATACTGCCGGTGGCCAATATCGCATTGGATTTTAACGTATCCAATGTTTTATGTTCTTTAGTGATCAAACAATCCCTTTTATCTTCAAACACCATAAACGGCAACAACATTAAACGCTCATCCATGACAGAACTGACATCCTTTAAAGAATGAACCGCCATATCAATACTTCTATCCAATAGTGCCTGTTCAATATCCTTAACAAATACACCGGTTGATTCCATCGCATAGAGCGGTGTTTGGCGATCATTATCACCTTTTGTCGTCAACATTACAATTTCTGTCTTCGCATCTGGTTCTATCCCTTTGATTTGATCGATTACAAGCTTTGTCTGTAAGATCGCAAGCTTTGATTTTCTGGTTCCGATTCGAATTCGCATAAAGACCCCCTTTTTGTCCTACCCATTATACAGTATTCAATAAACAAGAAAAATCCCGAGGACCACACATCTTCGGGATCAGTCTTTAGTCTTTTTCCAAACGAGCATATTCGTCTTCTTTTTTACCGACAATGATCGTATTGCCCTGTATAACGATCGGTCTTTTAACCAACATACCATCGGTTGCCAAAAGCTCCACCAACTGTTGGTCAGAATATGTCTTTCGTTTTTCCTTGAGATTTAATTCTCTATACAACATGCCGCTGGTATTAAAAAGCTTGGAAAGCGCAACACCCTGGTCGATCCATGACTGAATCTCTTCTTTGGTTGGATTTTCTTCTTTGATGTTACGATACTCGGCATGAATGCCAAGCTCTTCCAATACCTTATACGCTTTCTGACATGTGGAACATTTAGGATATCCTATAAATAACGTCTTCATTATTCAAAAGCATGTGACAGGGCTACACTTAGCGAAGAGTTCGTTTCCACCGCATGAATCAAGGCGGCAATCAACGGTGCAATTGACAATACAACCAGGTTCGGAAGATTTTTCTGGTTTTCCGTCTGATCGATCGTATCCGTACAAACAAATTCTTTCAATCCACTGTTTTTCAAGCGTTCTACAGCCGGCCCGGATAAAACACCATGGCTGCAAGCCGCATACACTTCCCTGGCACCCTGTTTTTTCAACATTTCCACACCGGAAACAAGCGTTCCTGCCGTATCGACCATATCATCGATCAAGATCGCTGTTTTATCTTTGACATCTCCCAACAAGTTCATCGCAACTGCCACATTTGGTTTTGGACGACGTTTATCGATGATTGCCACCGGCGCACCTAAAATATCAGCCAAATTACGGGCTCTGACTGTTCCTCCATGATCCGGACTTACGACAACCACTTCACCTAAGCCTTCCTTGTGGTTAAAATAATCTCCGATCAATCCCATACTTGTGATGTCATCCGCCGGGATATCGAAGAATCCCTGAATCTGATTGGCATGCAGATCGACTGTCACGACACGCGTAGCTCCGGCTCTTTCCAAAAGACTGGCAACCAGCTTTGCCGAAATCGGCTGACGAGGTTTTGCCTTACGATCCTGACGTGCATAACCAAAATAAGGAATGATACAGTTGATGCTGGCGGCACTGGCTCGCTTACAAGCATCGATTCCGATCAAGATTTCCATTAAATTATCATTGACCGGGCAGTTGGTACTCTGTACGAAATATACGTGTTTTCCACGCACACTTTCTCCCAGTTCCACTAAAACTTCTCCGTCCGCAAAGTGATTCACCTTGCTTTTTCCTAATTCCATTCCTAATTCTTCGCAGATATGTTCTGCCAAATTCTTGCTGGATGATAATCCAAATACAATAGTGTTTTCCATGATTGTTCCTTTCCTCTTCCCTGATACTATTTTGTCTGTTTTTGATACGCGATAGTTTTATCCTGAATGAAGGTACGCCATCGGGCCTACACTTTGATTAGCTTCTACCCTGGTGCTGACGACCTTACTGGAATCAATCATGACATGATCGCCGATGACTGCATCCTTTATATACGAACCCGGAAGAATTTCCACAAAATCTCCGATTTCCGTTTCTCCTAATATTTCTACGTTGGGATGAATGATCACATCGTGTCCGATCTTTACATCTTTTCCGATGACGGTTCTTAGCGGATCTACGATCTGCACGCCTTGCTTCATCCATCCTGTATTGATGTGATTTCGCATCCATACATACGCTTTATTTAACTCTACACAATCGTTGATTCCCATCACTTCATCTCGATCTTCGATCACACACGCATTGACTTTCTTTCCCAGATTCGCCAGAATACTGACCATATCCGTTAAATAATATTCATTTTGTGCATTGTTTGGCTGAAGATCATCAATATGAGCGAAAAGATCCTCGTTTTTAAAACAATACATGCCTGCATTGATTTCACGAATTTCTCTTTGTTCCGGCGTACAATCTTTGGCCTCTACGATGGATAAGACATTGCCGTTTTCATCTCGAACGATACGTCCGTAATGGGCGCCATCTTCCAACACAGCACTGAGTAACGTTAATGAGGCATCCTGATTGGCCTGAAACAGCTTTTCCAATGTTTCCGGCTGAATACAAGGACCATCTCCGTTGATGATCAACGTATCTCCCTTTGCATCTGCCAACTGCTTACACTGCATGATCGCATGGCCGGTACCCAACTGTGGTTCCTGTAAAGCAAATTCACAATCACTGAACGCATCTTGAATGCTTTGTGCCTGATAGCCGACAACAATCAGAATTCTTTCAACATGTACCGCTCTTAGTGCATCGACAATATAACCCAACATTGGTCTGTCAATGATAGGGTGCATGACCTTACTGAGTGTTGACTTCATTCGGGTTCCTTTGCCCGCTGCCATTATAATCGCATTGCGCATGCAATCACCGTCCTTAACGTTTTACCCTTAACATCATAACAAAAATCAATTCACAGTTAAAGAAAAAGAAAGGGTTTTTAAACCCTTTGTAAAATCATGACTCTAACGCATCGATTCGATCTTGTACTTCCTGAATTTGCGACGTTAACTGATCAATCGTGCTTTGTGCCGAATCCACATCCGACTGTGCCTGTGAAACTTCAGAGGATGCAGAATTCACATGTGACTGAATGGAAGAATAATCCCCAATTCCATTTAATTTCCACTGCAGATTAGAAATCTCCTGCTGTAAGGAAGCTTGTTTCTTATATGACTGTGTAAGCTCTGTCAATTCCTCTTCTGAAATCTGATCAGCCGGAATATTCTGGAGTTCCTTCATACGTGCTTCCAAAGTACTGAGTTCCGTTTGTTTCTGCTCCAATTGCGCATTTGTATTTTGCCAGGTCGAAAGCTTATTATTCCAGTTATCATAATCATTTTGTGCGCTTGATAAACGAGAATTCGCATCATTCAAATCCGACTGTGCATCCGATAATTGAGACTGTAAACTTTTTAATTGCGCTTTTAACTCTGCGATTTTGGCATTATTGTTCGAAGAGTCTTTTTTACTGTCCGATTTTGCCTTTGCCAAAAGCTCATCAAAAGTAGAACCGGTGATCTTCTCAAAGTAATCATTTAACTTTTTCTTCTGCTCTTTTGTCAAAGAGTCATAGTCTTCTTCCCAATCTTCAATTCCATCATAATCATCGCCGGTTAAAGAATCCAGCCAATCCACAATCGAATCATAAGCCCGTTTCTGTTTCTTGGTGACTTCTTCAGTTTTATCTTCTTTTCCTGAATTCATCAACGTATAAACACCAAATCCAAGGATTCCCACTACCATAAGAGCAGCAACCACGATTCCCACAATAGCAGCCGGTGATAACCCTTTTTTCTTCGTTGGCTTTTTATGCGGCATAGGCTCTTTTCGATGCGAAGAACCACCATGCGATACAACCTCTCGCCGTAATTTTGGTGGTTTATCCTCATCCAGTAGAGATTGAATCTCATTATCGTTGATCACAACGGTTTTATTGGTATCTGTATCTTCTTCCTCGATCTTTTCCGGATCAAACATAACAGTGGTTCCAGCCGATTCTGTTTTCTTTGGTTCCGGACGCAAAACGATCGTATCATTCGTTTCATTTTGAACCGGTTCTGGCTCTACCGTCTGTCTGGAAGCTCGCTGCATGCGATCCTGTCTTCTTTTCTGTGCGGTAAAACCTTCCATTTTTTCTTCCAGTACTTCTTCTTCCTGAAAAGAATCCAACAGTCTGGAAATTTCGTCTTTCGGTTTTCTTGCGGTCATAACAACTCCCCTTTTGCTTCATTCTACCAAAAGAGGCTCTTTTTTTCTACAATCATTTCTTGATGTTTAGAAAGCCATAACGGATGAGCGGCAATCACAAAAACTTTGTTTGGAGACAATAATTCAATTCCTCTTTGTAAACTGGAGCCGGTCGTACAGACATCATCAACCAGTAAAATCGGCTTATCGGCAAGCGTATATTGTTCTTTTCTGAAAATCACATCGTTTACCTTTTCTCGCTCTTTTTTAGAAAGCTTGCTTTGTTTATGCTCTTTCTTTTTATATAAAGGAGATGCGACCGGTACATCATAAAAGGTAAAAATATCGGATAATGGATCAAACCCTCTTTGCATACGCTTTTTGTCACTGGAGCAAAGCGAACAAACTGTATACTTTTTCATTTTATGTAAATACGAATGAATTGGTTCTAAAAAGACTGGTGCCAACATGCGATCACATTGTTCTTTATAACGGAAAAATAAGCGCTCTAAAAAATCATCATATTCATACAATACATGCCATTCCATTTGATTGATTTTATAAATCTTTTTACACACTCGAAATTGATTGCGACATTTTTTACAAAGACAAAAAGAAAGTAAATCTACACTCTGTATGGAGTCCAAAGACTCATTACAAATTAGACAGAAGCGTTCATTTGCTTCAAAATACGAACGCACTCTCGAATGGATGAACTGGCGTATTGACATAAACAAATTCCTTTCCCGGAGGGATCTTTCATAGATCTTCCGATACGTCCGAAAATCTGAATCAAACTGGCTGCGGTATAAACCGCGTGTTGTCCTTCAAACACCGCAACCTGCACACTGGGAATTGTAATTCCTCTTTCTAACAAAGTTGTGCATACTAAAACATCAATTTTCTTTTGTCGGTAATCTTCTAAAATCTGATCTTTATCTTCTGTCTGGGAATGAATTCCCTTCGTCTTGACAAAAAAGTTCAATAAAACTGTCATCCAAAGGCAATCGTTGCGGCGTGGTACAAATACTAAAACTTGTTTGTTTTCTTTCTTACAGCGTCTGCAAAAGCGAACAAGAACTAAAACTTGCCTCCATAGGGCTGCCTGGATTACTTTGGGGATGATCAAAGGATATCCGTGAGGTCGTACAAACAACTCTACCATTTCCATCTTTTTTTGTTGGATCTGAAGAAGTATTTCTTTTGATGGTGTGGCACTGAGATACATTTTCTGTCCTTTGCAGGAAAGCTGCACGATCTGTTCTAAAAGTTGATTCCCGGCATAAGGAAAGGCATCCACTTCATCTAGTATCAACAAATCAAATCCATAGGGGTAGCGATATAACTGATGCATCGTACAGACAATCAGATCGCCATCTGTGATTGATGTATAATCCTGTGCCACTCCTACAACAGATAAGTCTTTAAAGGCTTTGCGCAAACGTTGGGCAATTTCTAAAACCACCTGCCTGCGACTGATCGCAAAGGCTACTTTCTTTCCCAATGCCAGGTAATAACAAATACTTTCAAACGTAATCTCCGTTTTACCGGCACCGGTTGCGGCATACACAAACACATCCTTTCCTTGTTTTAAATACGAAAGCGTCTTATGAGATGCCTTTTTTTGTGCATTGGTCAATTCATAATCTAGTTCTGGTTTTCCCTTCCAGACCTTCTTAGATAAAGTACAAGGCAAAATAGTATCCCCTATATTCATTCTGGAAAAAGGAATACACCTTCGACAATAATAAACACCATTGTCATAACCAAATAATCTTGGATCTTCATTCTTACATCTAGGACATTTACTATTCATTACGATAAAAAGTCCAAAAAAGACAAAAAAATCATTCAAGAAAATTTTTTCCTGAATGACTTTTCTACTTTATTTAAAGAAATGTGTTTCTTTTAATCGTCTGGCCGCTTCTTTGATGGCACTTTCATCCTGCACCAAAGCTAATCGGACATAGCGTTCTCCCTGCTTACCAAAAGCCTGACCCGGTGTTACGACAATGCCGGTTTTCTCCAACAAATCTAATACAAAGGCTTTGGAGTCTTCATACTTTTCCGGGATTTTTGCCCAGGAAAACATCGTTGCCGGACTTTTAGGAATGATCCAGCCGGCTTCGGCAAACTCTTTGACAAGCACATCTCTTCGATCCTGATAAGCCTGGCATGTAGAATGAATGCCCTGACCACCATGACGTAAAGCTTCAATACCGGCATATTGAACCGGCAAAAAGATACCATAATCCATATTGGATTTTAATGTACTGTAAACTTCGATAATATCTTTGTTGCCTACACAAACACCTAAGCGGGCACCGGCCATACCAAATGTTTTAGAGAATGAATTTAATTCGATTCCAATCTCTTTGGCACCTTCAAACGATAAAAAGCTTTTACCGATCTTTCCATCAAAGACAAGTTCACTATAGGCATTATCATGGAGTACCATGATGTCATATTTTTTCGCAAAGGCGATCAGCTCTTCATAGAAAGAATCCGGAGCAATTGCACAAGTAGGATTGTTTGGATACGATACGATCATCATTTTTGCCTTTTTCGCTATTTCCGGATCCATCGCATCAAAATCAATCAAATATCCATTTTCTTCCAGTAAAGGCATATACTCCACAGTCGCACCGGCAATCTTAGGTCCATCACTGAAAATAGGATAATAAGGATCCGGCACTAAGACAATATCGCCTTGATCACAAGTCGCCAAAAACAAAGTGCTTAGAGCTTCCTGTGAACCTTGCAGGCAAACCATTTCATTCGGTTCTAATTCTACATCATAACGATTTTTATACCAGTCATGAATGGCCTCTTTCATCTGGGGAAGATCCGTAATGGCATACTTATAATTTTCAGGCACCATCACAGATTCCTGCATGACCTTCATAATCGATGGCTCCGGGGCAATATTGGGTGAACCGATGGAAAAATCAATCGTATCTTTTCCCGTTTTCTTTGTATAGTCTTGTTTCAAATATTTTAAACCTGTAAAGACAGATGGTTTAAATACTTCCATTCGTTTTGATTTGATCTGCATATGTATCTCCTATATATGAAAAAAACAGCGTTTAACGCTGTTTCTATTGTATCACTTATTGTCCGCTTTTCAGACCATATTTCTTGTTAAATTTCTCAATACGTCCCTGAGCAGCTGCGAAACGCTGACGACCAGTGAAGAATGGGTGACAGTTACTGCAAGTATCTACACGCAATTCGTCTTTTTTGATCGTACTTCCTGTTTCAAATTCTGCGCCACAAGATGTACAGATACATTTAACACGATGGTATTCCGGATGAATTCCCTTTTTCATATCGTATCCTCCTTCCGCCTTAAGCCACATTCGAGCTTAAAGTAAGTGCGTAAGCATCATATCATGATAATAGACTCTTTTCAAGCTCTATTATCAGTTTGTATGTGTTGGGGTAGCTATTACCCAAGGAAAGATAGAAATGCTTGAAAGTTGAAGAATGGTTTGCATCAACAAAGTCATTTCAATGCCTTAACAGGTACTTTTTACTTACTACTTTTGCCTGGTTACTTCATTGTAAAGGTCATATTCTACAATGTTTAATAGTGGTAGTGATTTTACTATGCACACTCTATCTACAAAACTATAAATGATAAATCTTACTTCATTTACTCTACTCATATCTATACAGCTAAATAGCAAAAGAAAAGTAAACACGCGATAAATCACCACGTAGCAAAACAGTGGCTAAAAGTATGTAAATAAAATCTCTAAGCCACTTTAAATTAGCTGTGAAAAGCAGAAAAGAAATCAAGCCTTTTTTAGCCAGTCGATAGCCATACCCAGTCCAAACGCAATAACACTGGGTAATGCCCATGCCAGACCTAAATTCGCAAGTGGCAATTGTAGGTAAAGATTATATAGAACAGGAATAGGCAAATTCAAGCTCGCCAGCATTTGCACCAAACTAATCGCACCGGCTACACCAACAGTTAAGCGATAAGTCAGTTTCGATTCAATTGGTGAATTACCTAATAAAATCAAAATGATGGCCACTGGATAAATGGCTACTAGAACAGCTACTGAATAAGCTAAGATTTGATTTAAACCAAAGTTGGCTAAAATGGTTGAAATCACAGCCCACATCACTAGCCACGCCTTATAAGAACCTTTTTTTGTAAGACTATAAAAGTATTGTGAAATACTTGAAAGTAGCCCCACGCAGGTGGTCAAACAAGCTAAGGTAAAGATCAAAGCCATGAGGATGGCCCCCAGACCACCAAAAAGTTGATTGGCCACACCACGAAGAATTTCAGCTCCATTCTCTGCCGACAAAACACCTGCTGAACTGGCACCAAGGTGAGCCAGCATTAAGTAAATCAACATTAGTATAGTTCCTGCACCTAATCCCGCACGAAGCGTCACTTTCGGACTATCTTGCTGGCTGATGCCAAACCCCTCAATGACTTGTGTAATTACCAATCCAAAGTTTAAGGCCGCCACAGCATCCATGGTTTGATATCCGTCTACAAAGCCTTGTAGCAAAGGGCTTGATGCATAGGATCCTGTTGCTGCCTGATAGCTTCCTAAAGGATGAATTAAACTGGCAACAAATAAAATCAACATCAACATCAGTAAAGTCGGCGTTAAGACTTTACCAACACGATCAAGCAGCTTGCTTGGTGTAACGCAGAGCCAAAAAGCGACAAGAAAAAAGATCACCGTATAAGCCAGCAAAGCAAGATCCATCGGAACCGATTTTGGCAGATAAGGTTGCACCGCCATCACAAAAGGCAAACTTCCCGCACGCGGGATACCCAAGAAGGGCCCGATGGACATATAGATGACAATCGTAAAGAAAACCGCAAACACCGGATGAACACGGCCCGCAAGATTCATCAGTCCCTTTGATTTACTGACAGCTACAACCCCTAATACAGGCAAAACAACGGCTGTAATCCCAAAGGCCAGCATCGTCCACCACGTCTCATGGCCAGCCAAACGTCCAACAAGAGGTGGGAAAATCAAATTACCAGCACCGAAAAACATTGAAAATAATAAAAGTGATGTCAAACGATACTGTTTACTCGTTAATTTTTTCATATCAATTCCTTTCATTCCTTTAGCCAAGATAACAAAGAATATGACCCTATGTCAATTCAGTTCAAAAAAACACAAAAAAGTAAAAACAAAATTGTATTATCTTTAAAAAAGACAACTTTACACATCCAGTACCGCTTATAAGCATCTGGTCAAAATCAAATCTACAGCACTAAAGGCCATAGAAAAAGAACCTCTGGATCTTATAAATTGTACAAATCACAGTTTTCATCGTGAGAATTAATGACTCCGATCGCCTGTAGATACGAGTAGATGATGGTCGTACCGACAAATTTCATACCACGCTTTTTCAGATCCTTAGAAATTTCATCCGATAACTTCGAGCTAGTCAAACCAACTTCTTTATAAATTTTCCCATTGGTAAAAGTCATTAAGTAAGCATAAAAACTTCCCTGTTCTTTTTGAATGGCTTTAAAAACCCTGGCATTTACCACACTCGCTTTGATTTTTAAACGATTGCGTATGATTCCTTTATTTTGGGCAAGTTCCTGCAGCTTATCTTCGTCATACGCACAAATTTTATCCAGATCAAACTGATCATAAGCCTGGCGAAAAGCTTCTCGCTTATTTAATACGCATTCCCAGGATAGACCAGCCTGAAAGGATTCTAAAATCAACATCTCCAATAAATATCGCTCATCAAAATTAGGCTTTCCCCATTCTTCATCGTGATAACGAATATATAATGGGTTATTCATATTACACCAGCTGCAGCGTTTCATAAAGCAGTTCCTTTTGTAGGGACAATAAATTTTGATAGATCGTGTCCTTCGTTTTCTAAGAGTTTGATTTTATTGGCTATGCCACCACCATAACCGGTCAAGCTTCCATTCGAGCCGACCACACGATGACAGGGAATCAAAATACAGATTGGATTCCAGCCCACAGCACCACCTACCGCCTGCGTTGACATTTTATCCATTCCTTTGATCTTTGCGATATTTTGAGCAATATCCTTATACGTCACTACTTTTCCAAAAGGAATCTGAAGCATTTGATCAATCACAAGCTGACGAAATGGTGTTACCTGATTCAGTTTATACGGTGGTAAAAAGGAAGGCTCTTTCCCTGAAAAATAGATATCCAGCCATTCTTTTGTCTGATTGAAAATGGATAAATCTTTCTTGATAAAATCTTTTCCATGTTTAATTTCATCTCTGGAACCTTCAAACCACAATCCAGTCAAAACCTGGCCATCACTGGACATATAAATCTTACTAAAGGGACCATCGTAGCTTGTTCTATACATCATTTTATTTAATCCTTTCTGTACTAGGCATCACTGCGGGCATACGCGTTTTTCATGATTGAACTTAATTCAAACAAAACTTTAGACAAGGTTTCATCCGCTGCTTCTTTTGCCATATCGGCAATAGCTTGATTGGCTTGTGTGCGGATTTCTTTTTTGCGCTCTTCTGTTTCTTCCTGTGCTAACAGCGCATCGGTTTTGTGAATAATTTCATGAGCTTTGGCAGCCACTTTATTTTGATAACGTTCCATCAGGTTTCGAGATTGTTTAAAGCTGGCATCGGCCATAGCGGCAATCAGGCGACTTGTCCAGTAAAAGTTATCCGTAGAAACCTTGCCGGTAGTATTGGACAAATAGTCAGGCACCATATCCACATGAGGATAGAAAGGTATCATCACATTCATGTTGTTGGCCGCAAAGGCAATCCATTCCAAGACTTCTTTGTCCGGACGTTGATGGATCAATCCAAGTACACTGGTACGATTGACACCGATGGAACGATACATGCCGGATTTTGATCGATCGCCATAGCTTTTATATGGATCATAATCCGTTCCCTGAAATGTCGAAGACAATAAATACTTCACATCTTCGATCGTGATCTTTTTCTCCGGCACCATGCACCACGGAATATCATCGGATTCCGGTGTATAGTCCGCCTTCCGGCCTTCCCATTTTTTCGTGTGCGGATTTAATGTTTTTTCAATATACCAGGCTCTAGGTGTGTTATATACATGATCGGCATCATCATGGGAACCAAAGGCTGCTCTTGGATCAAATACAGGTTTCAAAGATAAATCTAAATGATTTTGTTCGATAAATTCTTTTAAATCACTTGAACATAAATGAGCTTTCTTATCTGTATAGGCATCTTCTAAATCAAAGGAATCAATCCCTAACTGATTTGGCATTGCGACATAGACATCATCCGGAACTCGTTTAGCCATCCAATGATGTCCACCAATTGTCTCCAACCACCAGATTTCATCTCTGTCTGAAAAGGCAATACCATTCATTTCATAGGTGCCATATTCTTCTAATAACTTCCCCAGACGAAGCACACCTTCTCTGGCAGTATGGATATACGGTAAAACAATCGTAACTAAATCTTCTTCTCCAATACCGCCGGGTGTCTGTGTCTTTTCATCATAGACAACTAAAGGATCGGCTCCTAAAACACGGGCATTGGAAGTGATCGTTTCTGTAGCTGTCATACCAACACCGGCTTCATTGACACCAAAAGCAGCCCAAATTCCTTCTCCTTCTACCGCATTGGGTGCTGCCGTATATCGCATAGGCTGATCCGGCAATTCGATTTCTACATGTGAGATCACACTTTTATAATTCTTTGGCTGCTGATCAGGCTCTACGACCACCAGTTTCTTTTCCGTAAATTGTCCGGCTCCGGAATCATCGTTACGAGCGATGATCGTTGAACCATCAAAACTAGCTTTTTTACCAACTAAAATTGTTGTACAAGACATATCGTTTCCTCCTTGTTCGTTTTATTCTTTCTCGTTTTCTCCAGTCGCATAATCAATCTCTACACCGGGTTGTACATTGTAGGCATACACATTAAACGCCAGGCTTTCACAATCATCATCCACTGAACAAGCCTGCATATGTACACCGCTGGCAACCAGATTTTCACCTTCATAAATCGGTGTCACTTCATAAAGAACATTTTCACCGGTAGCTTTCACATACTCGGCAATCTCGTTCTCAAAAGGAAGCATTCCTTCCGTATTCATATAGCGGGTACCCGTAATCAGGTTTCTCGCATTGGCATTTTCACCGGTTAATTGATATCCGATCAAATGACACCGGTTATACACCCAGCCACCCGGCACGAAATCATAACGTTCATTCTGCCATCCACTTGGTTTGACGGAGCTGATGCTTTCTCGATCTGTCTTTGGCATCGTCTCTTTTCCGACACTGGCTTTCGCCATCGTACACCGCCCTAATTCATCGAGTTGATTATAGGTTTCAAAGGATGTCTGTGCTTCTGTAATCTCATATTCTTCAAAATCCGGTTCATTATCATTGATCGTGACATAAGCATTTTGACTATATTCCGGAAGTGTATCTAAGGATATTTCATCATCATTTTCATCTTCTTTTAGTGACATATATACGACAAAACACACGATACAAATACATACTACAACACACAAACTCAACAATGCATTTCTATTGCCCTTTTTCATGAAAATCCCCCTATTTATTTTTCACCGGCATGATGTTCATATCCACATTGGTCGATATTCCGGGAAGTGTTCCTGTATGAGAATATTGCCAAATCATGAATCGATCCTGCATGGCCGGTTTATTTTGATAAGCCGCATACCAAAGATTTCTATCCTGGATCCGACTGAAATCAAGTTGATTATAGAACCAGTCTAAGTTCCCATAAATCATGGATTCATACCCATGTTCTTCCATCGCATCACAAAACATCAAGGCCAAATCTGTTTTTTCTTCGACACTTAGTGTATTGATTCGCCCTTCCTGCTCATCGAAAAATTCCATATCAAAAACGATAGGCAAATCAATAGAGTAGGAAGAAACTAAAGACAGCACAAAATCGATTTCCTCCTGAAGTTCAGTAGTGTTGATGGCGCTGGAATACCAATAAACACCTAGTTTTACGCCTTTATCTTGTGCCTGTTCCATGTTGTATGCGAATGTGGCATCCTCATGAATCTTTCCTTCAATACCGCCTCTATAACCTGCTCGTATAAACGCAAAATCAATGCCGGTACCTGTAACTGCAGTCCAGTCAATCGTACCATTGTGCTCACTGACATCAATTCCAATCTTACTTTCATAATCCGGATCGTTATAAAACTTAAAGCCTGTGCTCGCATTTTCAAAACGATCTAAATCATAGTAGGATGAGAGCATTGTTTCCGCTTGTGAAAAAAGTGAATGAACGACAAAAGTCAGTACACCAAGCAAGACCATCATCAAAATCAATATACGTAACTTTTTGGCTTTTCTTTTCCTTTTCATCGGCTTCTATTATACACCATTCATTTCTACATAAAAAAGCAGCAACGATTCGATGATCATCACTGCTTGTTTGCGATATAATTTTTACTTCATAATTTCTTTGATCTTTTGGGCAATGCTTGAAGCATCCAAATGATAATGGGCTAACAAGTCTTTTGGTTTGCCGCTTCGTCCAAAACTGTCCTGCATCCCCATCATGTACTGACGACATGCCAGTCCATACGGTGCCAGGGTTTCCGCTACCGCTCCGCCCAGGCCGCCGATCACATTGTGCTCTTCAATTGTTACAATCACATCGTGTGTTTTCGCCGTTTCTAAGATCAAATCCTTATCGATCGGTTTGATCGTGGAAATATTGATCAGTGTCGGTTCGATGTCTTTTAGCTGTTCGATAGCTTTTAAAGACTCCTGTACCATAAGTCCTGTCGCAACGATGGCCACTTTACTTCCTTTTTTAAGCACCTGCCCTTTGCCGTATTCCCATGTATAGCTGTCATCATACACATCCTCTACGCCCAGTCGTCCTAAACGTACATAACATGGGCCTTCGATATCGGCCACGGCCTTGATGATCTGTTCGAATGCTCTTCCTGCCGCAAACATCGCAAAGCTCGATGCATAGACAATCTTATGACTGGCTGCCAGTCCCGCTGCCACACCCATCATGTTGCCTTCGGCGATCCCCATATTGAAATGTCTTTCCGGGCACGCCTTCTTAGCTTCGATCGTTTTTGTGGATTTGGTCAGGTCCGCATCCAGGACCACGATATCTTCTCTTTCCTGTACCAGTTTGGCCAGGGCCTTTCCATACGCTTCTCTTGTTGCTGTTGCCATATTATTCACCACCCAGTTCCTTCATGGCTTCTTCATACTGTTCCTTGTTTGGCGCACTTCCATGCCATGCATAGTTGTTTTCCATAAACGATACGCCCTTTCCCTTGATCGTATGGGCGATGATGGCTGTCGGCTGTCCCTTGGTTTCTCTGGCTTCCTGAAAGGCTGCCTCGATTTCATTAAAGTTATGACCGTTGATCTCGATCGTATGGAAACCGAATGCTTCAAACTTGGATTTGAACGGTTCCGGTCCGATCACATCGTCGATGTTGCCATCGATCTGCAGATGGTTGTAGTCTAAAATCACACAGAGGTTGTCCAGCTTGTAATGGGAGGCTGCCATACAGGCTTCCCATACCTGTCCTTCCTCGCTTTCTCCATCGCCCAGCAGGCAATAGATTCGGTGTTCATTCTTGTCGATATGTTTATTGGCGATGGCCATACCCACCGCTGCCGAGATCCCCTGTCCCAGAGAACCGGTGGACATATCCACACCGGACACATAGTTCATGTTGGGATGCCCCTGAAGTTTGGAATCCACCTGTCTGAATCCCTGCAGCTGGTCTTCCGGCAGAAATCCCTTTTCACACAGTACGGCATACAGCAGTGGGGAGGCATGTCCCTTGCTCAGTACGAAACGATCCCTTTCGATCGTATCCACATTATCTTTGTTGATATCCATTTCTCTGAAATACAGATCCGTCAGCAGATCGGCCCCGGATAAAGAGCCGCCCGGATGCCCGCTTTGTGCCGCATACACCATCTTGATGATGTTCTGTCTTACATGCCGGGCATGTTTTTCTATATCTCTCATAAGTCCTCCTTTATTCCACATACTTCGAAACGAACCAGGAAACTCCATGATTCTGATTTGATTTTGTCACATACGTTGCCTGCTTCTTTATATCCTGCAGCGCATTATCAACCGCTACACTGATGCCTACTGCTTTAAACATGGAAACATCATTGTAGTTATCTCCAAATGCTACTACCTTCTCTGGATTCACATTCAAATATTTAAGCAGCCATTGTACCGCAGCCCCTTTAGAAACTTTACGATGCGATAGGGTATATACATATCCTTCGGATTGTACACAATGCGTATGAAGACAATTCATATGTATCTCATTTTGTATAGACTTCATAAATTGGACATTCGTATTTATGATCACAACCTTGAAAATTTCTTCCTGTCGTAAAGAATCAGTATCAAAGTCATAAATGATTTCGCATTTATCGATCAAACGTTGTTTAAAAACTTCCAATTCCGGCTGATTTCCTTTACAAAATATCTTGAAGTTTGAATATGCCAAATAAGGAATATTGGATGCCTCCAAGATTTTCAAAGCTCTTACTAATTCTTCGGATACAATGCTTTTTTCATAAATACATTGATCATTTAAGAAGATATTGGCCCCATTGTTTGTGATATAAGGCAGGTTGATTTCATATTTTTTAATCAAATCTTGAATGATATGATAATTTCTACCGGAAACAAAGGTCAAAGGAATCTGTTTTTTTTCCAAAATATCTTTTAGGTAAGGATCAAATCTTTTTTGATCATCTAGTAATGTTCCATCCAGATCACATAAGATCAACTGCATATTTTTTAGTTTATCCATCTAATTTATCCCTTAAAAAGCGGGAGGCAAAGCACAGATCTTCTTTCCAGTTCGGATTACCCGTGTACCAGAATTCTCCCACAAACCGGTACACTCCCATCTCATACAGGCATCGGATGTTTTCTTTAAATTCCGTATGTCCCGTCCCAAACGGGATCTCCCGGTATTTGCCCGGTACCGTCTCCTTGAGATGCGCCGCAAAAAGATGGCCCTTTCCCTTCTTCAGATCCTCATTCACACTTGTTCCATAAAGCAGTGAGGCATTCTTTAGATTCCCGATATCCGGATAGATCCCCAGATACGCATTGTCGATCCGGTCCACATAGTCCATCGCCTTTTCCACCGTATCCATGAACGGTGTCTCCATCGTCTCAAAGCCCAGGACCACACCTTTGCGGGCTGCCATTTCCACACTCTTCTTCAGATTCTTTTCAAAGAGCTTTCGGGTCGTTTCATCCCCTGTTTCATAATACACATCATAACCGGCCAGCTGGATGATCCGGATCCCCAGATCATAGGCCAGATCGATTGCCTTCTCCATGATCTCTAACGAT
>NZ_JBQKEP010000009.1:0-79926 GCF_052121255.1 Faecalicoccus sp. LCP19S3_E2
GTTTGTGTTTTGGGTTTTCACAAATTACCATGACGCGACCCTTGCGTCGTATTACTCGGCACTTGTCGCACATCGGTTTTACGGATGGTCTTACTTTCATTTGTCTAATCCCTCCTACTTTCTTCTGAATGTTATACGCCCACGTGTTAAATCATAGGGTGAAATTTCCACAGTTACACGATCACCTGGTAAAATGCGAATGTGGTGCATACGGATTTTACCAGAAACGTGAGCCATGATTTCGTGTCCGTTTTCCAATTTCACCTTAAAAGCAGCATTAGGTAATGTGTCAACAACGATCCCATCGATCTCGATCTTATCCTGCTTCGACATGAATTCTACAACGCCTCCTTACTGAATAATGAAATGACTTGGCATAAATAGCCATCTATCATTCTACCAAACAAAATCAAAAAAAGCCAAGAAAACATGCACTTTTTCCTGACTTTTTTATTCTTTCAACAATTTTACCAGTGCTTTTGGCACATGACGAGGCCCTCGCACCGATTTGATCCCATATTCTTTTAAGCGTTCCAAAGTAAATTCTGAAATATCATAACGCTTTTTCAGCTTTAAACGCATAGCTTTCTGCATATGAATATTTTCATCCTCAAATACATGATCCAGATTGCTTCTATGATCTCACATTGATAGAAGATACTGGAATAAGGACTTGATACGTATAAGAAAACAATATCCTTTTCATACATAGGTACCGACTGTTTCCAAAGCGTGGCATCCGTATTATCAAAAATATGGATCATATCATAATAATTGGCATTGGCGGGAATCAGCCAGTACGGATCCGGACTATTGATCATATAGCTTTGTTTAACCACATCCATGATTTCTTCATCACTGAGCGTATCATCCAGACAAACTGAGATCCAACTCTTTTTATTCATATGATAGGCGGGATAAAAGCCGGGTTCCAGTATCTTTACAGCACATTGTTCATCCAGCTTCACATTCAGTATATCGATAAAGCCCGGTGCTTTTTCTTTTAATTTATCGGCTTTGATATGTTGTATGATTCCAAACCATTTTCCATTCTTAGGATGGCGAAATACACCACTAAGCGGATCTCTCTTCCATAAAAATTCCGGACTAACCTGATATTCCTCCAATATCCTTTGTGCAATTCGATTGGCCTGTCTGGATACAAAAGGCGTTTCCTTAAAACAGTGTGCTCGTATATCCTTTAACAATGCGATATATGCTTCCCGAATCTCGGAAACAAAGGCCCCGTTTTGACTTTCGATTCGATAGTTAACATATTCTTCATCCAAGGCCGTATCCCATATCGTCCCCTTTACATGACCATCCTTAAACACAAATACAATCGCTTTAAAACCGGGAACCTGATTTCTGACATAACGATATCCCTTTTCTTCTTTGATAAAGCCATAAGATACAAGCAAGTTCCAATCTACCGTATATTTTTTAAAGATCTCATCTTCCAGCATCGTTTTCTCCCATACGCTCCAATAAGATTTCCAAGCCCTGTGATACGGTACTTTGTGGATCATCCGTTACATAGACCGGACAGTTGACTAAACTCTGCAGGTTTTCCTTCAATCCCTTTAACAACATGGTCCCGCCGCAACAAATGATTCCTCGCATGCGTACATCTTCCTGTTGTTCAGGACTCAAGCCGGACAAAAAATGATAGATCCATCTGGCCCATTGTTCACACAATGGATATAACACCGGAACCAGCATATTTTCATCCAACTGCAAAGACATCAATTTTTGACTTTGCATATTCACACCCTGCACCAACATGGTTTTCGGTTGTTTCTGCATCTGTGTCTGCCCGATGTTGATTTTGATCTTTTCAGCCATGGAATCGCTGATCTGCATATGACAACTTTGACGCAGCCATTTTTGGATCAGCAAATTAACATGCCTTCCCGCTACTTTATACTGACTGCTTCTTTGCATCTGCCCGTTACTGAATACGGCAATATCACAATTAGAAGAACCCAGATTTAATACACAGCTGGCAACAGGAATAAACAGATTTAACTGCGCACCGATAGCCGCCACCCAGATTTCCTGTTCAAAATAAACACGATAGGCTCCAAACTCTAATAAATGCTGTTTCAATTCTTCTCTTTGTTGACGATTTAGCGCCATCGGATAACTAAACAATAGAACCGTCTTCTTAAACATTCGAAAAACTTTATAGTCATAGATCAGCTGTTCCAACAAAGCATGTAAGGCATCAAAGTCAATCTTGTTTTGTGATAAAGGCGAAATGACACGGATTTTTTGATCTAAAGATTCTTTCATTTCCTTTGCCTCATCACCGATGGCAAGTACATTGCCTTTTTGATCTAATGCGACCATGCAAGCCTCATCAAAGAGCAAACCTTCGTTTTCCATGACCAGTCGAATTTTATCGGCTCCTAAATCAATACCTACTCGAATCATAATCTTCATCACTTTCTATATATAATATAAGTATAGCATAGTTAAAAGTCAGACTCTATGTTATACTATAAGTGCGCATTCATGTATAAATCATGAAAATAGAAATCATTTCTTCAGAGAATAAAAAAATGGAAATTCCAACCGACTTTACACTTTTGACGATCGTAGAGCATTTGGAAACGGAAAAAGGAAAACAATATCTGGATTATTGGTTGGATTGGGAAGAATTATTTACCCAAATTCATTTGCCCATATGGATTCTCACGCAAGATGAAAGCACAACCATACAGAATTTTTTGAATACGTATGCCACCAGTCTTCAAGTAGGAAAAAGTACAAATAAAGATTTATTTGATCAACTTGGCTGTATTCGTCAAAAATTTGTTTTTGGAAAAACTTATACGATCTTAGATCCGGCGATTTATCTTTTTTATCAGGATACGCTTGTTTATAAGTCGATTCGTACCCACAACAAAGCTATTGGAGAGGCTTATTTAAAAGGACTGGATATCCAATATAAAAATTTTGTGGAAAATTTCAGAAAAAAATTGACATCCAAAAAAGAATTTGTTAGTATAAGAAAGCGCTAAATGAATGGAGGCTTAGCTCAGTTGGGAGAGCATCTGCCTTACAAGCAGAGGGTCAGCGGTTCGAGCCCGTTAGCCTCCACCATTTTTTAGCCCCAACAATTAAACATGGAGGAGTAGCGAAGTGGCTAAACGCGGCAGACTGTAAATCTGTTCCTTCGGGTTCGGCAGTTCGAATCTGTCCTCCTCCACCATTTCTTGGGGTATAGCCAAGCGGTAAGGCACAGGACTTTGACTCCTGCATTTCACTGGTTCGAATCCAGTTACCCCAGCCACTAAATGCAGGTGTAGTTCAATGGTAGAACAACAGCTTGCCATGCTGTATACGGGAGTTCGATTCTCCTCACCTGCTCCAGTGTATTTTATGCTTGACTGCCCTAAAAACATCTGCTATTATTGTATGGCAATTGGAGGCTTAGCTCAGTTGGGAGAGCATCTGCCTTACAAGCAGAGGGTCAGCGGTTCGAGCCCGTTAGCCTCCACCATTATTATTTTGTGCCGACTTAGCTCAATTGGTAGAGCAACTGACTTGTAATCAGTAGGTTGTGGGTTCGATTCCTATAGTCGGCACCATTATTTTTGACCCGTTAGCTCAGCTGGTAGAGCATTTGACTTTTAATCAAAGGGTCGGGCGTTCGAATCGCCCACGGGTCACCACTTTGCAGGTGTAGTTCAATGGTAGAACTTCAGCCTTCCAAGCTGACTACGTGAGTTCGATTCTCATCACCTGCTCCACATTGTCTCGAAAGCCTTTAGATGAAGGCTTTTTTATTTTTTTCCTGTTCATGACAAATTCAATACAAACCATATTTCACTTTCTATCCAATAAATAGAATCAGCCGACTAACTCCATTATAATCGGCTGATATTTTTTTACTCCTTAAAGAATGCTTCATAAATATCTTTTAGTTGCTTGGTTTCTTCTTCTGTCATTTCTCTTTCATTAGGATCATAGCTATCTACTGTTCCAATATGAGAATTCTTTACTTTTCCATCTTTCATCTCTACGACCATCGGTACATACAAGGTAAGCTGACCATCTTCATTCGTTTCCATATACTCACCCAAATAATTGATGATTCTTTCCTTTTGTTCATCATCATACAAAAGATTATGATCTTCATCTCTGGTCTTAATATAGTAAACCTCTTTCTGATGTTCCTGTGCCACTTCTTTTAAAACCGGTGCAGCATCCTGGCACCATGGACAATCTTCATAGCCAAAATAATATACGCCATCTTCCTGATCCTCTAGTTTTTGTAACACATCTTCCATCGTTAATGCTATAAACCAATCGTCTTTTTGATTATCCGTTTCATCAATACTGCAGGCGGAGTGCTCCTCACAACCTTTCGGAGTCTCAGTCTTTGTTTCCTGTTGCTTATTGATCAAGATCCATAGAACAACACCACATATCATAATTCCTGTACATAGAGTAAATAAGGCAACTTTTCTTTGGTTCATTAAAATTCTCCTTGTTGTTGATTTTTATCTATTGTATACGAATATACCTATAAAAACTATATATTAACTCTAATTTTATTGATCT
The DNA here is from genome assembly GCF_052121255.1 of Faecalicoccus sp. LCP19S3_E2. NCBI lineage: Bacteria > Bacillati > Bacillota > Erysipelotrichia > Erysipelotrichales > Erysipelotrichaceae > Faecalicoccus > Faecalicoccus sp. LCP19S3_E2. The sequence goes on from NZ_JBQKEP010000009.1 coordinate 4,573, forward strand.
TGGTTTTGTTTCTCCCTGATAGTACATTCAATTTTAGAGAACATTTCTTTCATTTGATAAAAAATCATTGTTTCTTTCTTTATAGAATAGTAGTTCTTTGTTCCTTCTTTTCGCAATTCAAGAAGACCGGCATTCTTTAAGATTTGTAAATGATGCGATACAGCCGGTCTTGATAGATAGGTATGTTGTGCAAGCTCATTAACACGAAGTTCCTTTGGCTCTTGTTCCAACAATGTTAAAAGGATGAGCTGTCTGGTTTCATCTCCCAAAGCTAAAAAGACTGTGCGCAAACTTAAAAAATCTTTACGGAGATCTTTGATCCTTTTTTGACACGCTTCCTGCAACGAATTATCGACTTTGGACATGAAGCGCCTCTCTTTGTACACCACGTGCATACTTTATAGAAGGATACCCTATCACAAGCGTTGTCTGTACTTTTTTACCTTTAGGAATTTTCAACATTCGCTTCAACTTTATAGAAGTATGAGCTGCCAGTGTAAAAAAGCTACTGTATAAAACGCCAAGACCATGTGCTTTGGCCATGAGTGCCATGGCCGAAGCCGCCAATACCGCATTCGTTTTATCCTTACCGACAACAACGATTACCAAAGGTGCCTTTTTGAAAAAGAAATGATCATCAATTAGAAATTCTCTATATCTTTTACTAAATAAATTCAGCCCTTTTAAAAGTTTTCGAAACAAATGTACGGCAATCTTTTCTGCCTGCTCCCGCTCTTTCTGCAACAAGATCAGTTCCACATCTCGCATATTTCTGGCAGTAGGCATATAACGAGCTGCTTCCAGGAGATCTTGTATCACATCGTTTGGAATCTCTTTTTTCTGAAATTGGCGTACAGAACGATTTGTTTGAATAGTGTATAAAAGTTCTTTAGGATCCATTTCCTTTTGATCGCATTGAATGGGTTCTTGATCAAAGCCTGTCATCGTTACCGCATTTTGTGGACAGATTGCCACACAATGACCACATTTCATACAGTCCTGCGATTGAATTTGTGCTTTGTTTTGTATCAGCCTGATATTTTGCTCCGGACAATCTTTGATACATTGTCTGCATCCTATACATTTTTGCACATCAATCTTTATGTCATGTTTCATACTACTTCCTCCAGTTTTTGAATCAACAGCTTTGCGACAGTTCTGGGTGACCATGGATTTTGCCCGGTAATCAGTCTTTGATCCTCAATCGCATAGCTTGTAAAGAATCTTTTCTTTGAATAAAATGCTCCCTTTTCTTTAAGAGCATCTTCCGTAGAAAAAGGAACCAGATTTCGTTTCCGGCTTAACAACTCTTCTGTGTTGGTAAAGCCTGTCACATGTTTATTTTTTAGTAGAGGTGCCCGTTACCATCACTTAGAGGCATAAACCAACTACACCATGGCATACGGCACTGATATATCCTTTTTGTTCATAAATCGTTTCCGCAATCTGTTTCAGTTCTGTATTCTCTACAAAATCCCACAGGACACCATGTCCTCCGGTATAATAGATTGCCTGATAGGCACAGGGATCGATCTCTTGCGGCTTTTGGGTCTTTGCCAAAGCTCGATCGATAAAATCTCTATCTTTATACCATTTATAATCGATAGAATCAGCATATTTTATGGAAACCGGATCAATAGGCACATAGCCACCTGCCGGACTGACAAAATCCACCTCATAGTTCATCTTGACCATTTCATCATAAAAATGAATCAGTTCTCCCAACCATAAACCGGTCGGCTTATCAATTGCTCCATATGTGCGTATATTGGTTTCTACGATCAGTATCTTTTTCATCGTTACATTCCTTTCGTTTATTCGTTTGAACCACTATACCATAAACCGATTGTTTTTGTCTGATTGGTAAAGAAAGTCTTTCCCATTCAATTTGAATATGTTAAGGACTAATTTCTGATATTAGTAAATCTCATCGATTCTTTATATAAAAAAACTTGCATGTCTAAAATTCAACATGCAAGTTCATTTACTATCGATTATTCATCCCCCAGTTTGCTGGCGACAAACCATCCTGCAATAAAAGTAATCAGACCTATAACGATCATCATAATCGAGGATTGACTCCAGTCCGTTTTTAATAGGATTGCTACAGGACTGGCCGTTATCAAACCAATGATAGCATAATACGCTGATATTTCCCAACGCATTAAAATCCATTCAATTAGCTTAGCAATCGCAAAAATACCAAAAACAACGCCAACACCGAACGGAATCATCACCATACAGCAGTTGATGAAAGCCGGTATATCAAAACTTGTAATAGCATCTACAGTTTGATTTACATAAGATAAAATCGTTTCATAATAACCTAAAAGCATCAACATCATAGACCCGCTCACGCCAGGAATAACCATGGTAGCCGCTGCAATGATTCCCACAAACAGCAAAACAAGAAATTGTAAAAGATCCACTTGAAGCCTTTGTGCTGAACCACTATCTTCTCCTATAACAGCCATACCAACCACAATAGCAAAGAAAATCAACAAAGGAATCCAATTACTTGATTTTACGGGATTTGATCCTTTTACCTTTTTTAAAATAAATGGCAGGCTTCCGACAATCAAGCCGCAAAACGCAAAATTCGTCGGAATGGGATAGTTCTGTAAGAGAAATTCAAACAGGCGGGATAAAATAACAATAGCCAAAGCAGCACCAAAGAAAATTGGCAATAATAACTTCATACTACTTTTAAATTCACTCTTTAAATGAGTAATAGAGTGAATCAACTTATCATACAATCCCATGGCCACCATCATCGTGCCACCACTTACTCCCGGAATAATGTTGGCAATACCAACAATCATTCCCTGAAGAATCATCTTTATCATAGGTACCTCCTTAAAAAACCATGTATGAAATATATCATAGAAAGACATTATCTACAAATTAATATTTCGTATAGATACAATACGCTTGTATTTACAAAGTCCCTTTTTTATAATGGATAAAAAGAAATGGAGGTCTGTATGAATAAAAATATCATTGCGATGCTTCTTTATTTTTTAGCCGCTCTATTATTTCTGCTTTATGTATTTATTAAGACACCGACCGTTCTGGCAGGATGTATCATTTTGATCATCGCCGTTATTTACTCTCGGATGAATAAAAAATCTTCTTAAAGAAAATGACAATTCCCTCTCAGGAATTGTCATCGTTCAACGAATTCAATAAAATTTTATAAGTTTTGTGTCACTTCAACTTTTACTTTGTTTTCTGCTTCCAGATCATATGTGATCTTTGCGACTTCATCCAAATGATGTTTTAAGATACCTTGTACCGTATCAAAAACCTCATCTTCTTTTTCCTGAGATGGACAGTCATACTCAATACTGGTCACAACATGTTTTTTTGTAGAAATAGATTTCAATTCATCAATTGCACTCATATTCATATACCTCGTGCTTTTAGTCTAATCTGTTTTTTACCGTTTGTCAAACCGCATAGTAATTTAGAATGTCTGCCGGCTTTAACTGACTTTTTTGGGCAAAATCCATATCCTGAATCAATTTCCCTTCATTTAAGATAAACAGACGATTTCCATTATCCAAAGCATCCTGAATATTATGCGTGATCATTAACGCTGTCATATGCTCTTTTTGAATCAGTTCATTGGTAATTTCCAGAATCTTTTGCGCACTTTTAGGATCTAGAGCCGCTGTATGCTCATCCAATAATAAGATCTTTGGCGGATTTAACACAGCCATCATCAAAGCTACCGCCTGTCTTTGCCCACCGGATAAAAGTCCGATCGGTGTCTTTAAACGATCTTCCAAGCCCATGTCCAAGGTTTTCAGCTTTTCCTGAAAATAGGCACGATCCTGTTTATGCACCGCCAGAGAAAACTTTCCATATTTCCCGGAAGAATACGCCAAAGCAAGATTTTCTTCCACCGTTAGATGCGGGGCTGTTCCATGCTCCGGGTTTTGAAACAAGCGACCGATATAGCGAGCCCGTACATGCTCCTTCTGTCGTGTAATATCTTCCGAATCTAGAAAAATCTTTCCTTTCGCCGGTTTTAATGCACCTGTAATCACATTAAACAATGTACTTTTTCCGGCCCCATTACTGCCCAGCATCGTGATAAAATCACCATCCTGGATCGTAGCGCTGAAATCCTCCAATGCGACTTTCTCTAAAGAAGTGCCTTTATTGAAAATGACCGATATATTTTCTAATTTAAGCATTTTCTTTTTCCCTCACTTTCTTTAGATACGGAATGGAAATAGTCAAGGCAACTAAAATGGCAGACATCATATTCATATCGGTTGCCGGAATGCCAAACTGCAGGGCAATCGTGTAAAGCACCCTATAAATACAGGCCCCCACGATGGCACTGGCAAGGCCAAAACCAATCGTCTTTTTGCGCAGAATCGCTTCTCCGATAATGATACCAGCCAATCCTAATACCATCATCCCGGTTCCTCCGGTCACATCGGCAAAGTTTTGGTATTGGGCCAGTAAAGCACCGGATAAGGCAACTAGTCCATTGGATAGAGACATGCCTAAAAATTTCATGGTATCTACATTGATACTGCTGGATTTGACCATCGTTTCATTATCGCCGGTCGCCCGCAACATCAAACCAGTATTGGTCTTAAAGAAGGCAAATAAGAATAGCCCCACACAAACACTGATTACTACCAGGACCAACAAAGTAAACGGAATCATCGTAAACACGGAATCCGTATTCAACAAGGCAATATTGGGAGAGCCGGACATGATCCTAAGATTGATGGAATAAAGAGCGGTCATGGTCAAGATTCCGGCCAATAACGCATGAATTTTCATTTTTGTCTGTAAGAATGCTGTGATCAAGCCACACACACAGCCCGCCAAAAAACCTAACAAAAGTCCCAGTATCGGATGTCCCTGTACCGTACATACCGCACATGTAGCCGCACCGGTCGTAAAGCTTCCATCTACTGTCAGATCGGGAATATTTAAAATTCGAAACGAAATATATACGCCCAGAGAAAGGATGGAAAAGATCAATCCTAACTCTAACGCTCTTTCAAGTATTGCCAAGGACACAAAGCTCACTCCTATCTTACATCATCACTAAATGTTCGTTATTTTGAATATCTTCCGGTAAGATAATTCCTAAAGTATCTAATACCTTTTGGTTCACATAAATATTCAAATCATCTTTAAAGACCTTTACCGGTATATCGGCAGGACTTTTACCTTTTAAAATTTCATCCACCATATTGGCTGTTTCTTTACCTAAATTTTCATAATCGATACCAACCGTCGCAAAACCACCGTCCTGCACCATGGAATCAGCTCCGGTATAGAATGGAACACCGGCATCGAGTGCAATTTGTGATAGAGCTGCCATACCACTGGCAACCGTATTATCATTTGGTGCTAATAAGATATCCACTTGTTCACATAGAACACTGGCAGCACTCTGCAGCTCGGTTAAGTTAGAGCCGGTACCTTCCTGTAATGTCAATCCGTTTTCTTCACAGTATTTCTTTGCCTTTTCTAAGTTTGCCTTGGAATTGGCTTCACTGGCATTGTACAAGAATCCAACTGTCTTGACTTCAGGATTGATTTCTTTAGCCAGGTCTAAGATCTGATCGATCTGTACTTCATCGCTGGTTCCTGTAATATTGCCGGATGGTTTATCCATATCTTTGACTAATCCTGCCCCAACCGGGTCACTGACGGCACTGAATACGACCGGAATCTCATCGGATACATTAGCCGCTGCCTGCGCTGTCGGTGTGGCAATGGCAACGATCGCATCAACCTTTTCATCCTGATATTGTGACATGATCGAAGTCAAGTTACTTGTCTGTCCGGAAGCATCGGTAAAATCATATTTTATCGTCTCTCCGTCTTTATACCCCAGCGTTTCCATCTGTTCTACAAACGCATCGCGAATCGTGTTGAGTGAAGTATGGCTCACTAACTGAGAAACACCGACTGTCGGAATATCCGAACCGGATGAAGAACATCCAAACAATACGCTGCAAGTCAATGCGGCAGCTGCCAATTTTGATAAAGTTTTCATTTTGTCTTCTCCTTTTCTTTATCATTGTTTGGATAGCAATTCGCGGGTATAAAAGAAAAAAGTCCCATGTCAAAATACTTTGACACAGGACAAATCGTTTCTTGATCTGCGGTACCACCTGTATTGGTAAAAATACCCACTCATATAAAATGCTATCACATTTCTCTTGTTGTAACGTACAAGTCACGTCTTGGCTACTCACTCGTTTTCACCTTGCCCTTGGAAGTCCATTTGCAGAACTGTTACGATCAGGCTTTCACCACCCCTGACTCGCTTGGCGCACATCTTTCTGTTTGATCTCTTCCGCCTTGGTTTACTATAGGATACTCCATAAATGAAAAGAACGCAACATTTTTATGAAAGAAATTTTCAATTTATTCTTTTTCCATTCCTTCACTGTATGCCAGGCGATCTTCCTGCGTAATCTTGCGTTGCACCCGACATGGATTGCCAAAGGCAATAACACCTTCCGGAATATCTTTGGTTACGATGCTTCCAGCACCGATGATAGAATCCTTTCCGATCGTTACCCCCGGACAGATGACACAATTAGCTCCGATCCACACATTTTCACCAATGGTAATGGGTTGGGACGTATTCATTCCTTCTTTTCGCTGTGCTGGAAACACGCCATGCCCGGCACAAGTTATTGTGACATTCGGCCCAATAAAAACGCCATTTCCAATATGTACCGGTGATGTATCCAATATCACACAATTATAATTAATGACACAAAATCCATCAAAATGAATATTAAAGCCATAATCACAATGAAATCCCGGTGCAATATTGACATGATCACAACAAGTACCAAATAAAGTCTGTAAGATTTCTTTGTTGTCAGGATCTTGATCATGTGACTGACAAAGCTTTCTTGTCTTTTCCTGTAAGGTAAATGGTGTTTTAGTAAAGTGCGCTACATAACCGTCTTTGCTTTGAATCCTCTTTTTATAATCCATACATTCTCCCGTAGAAAAAAAGTTCCGTGCCTGCACAGAACTTCTTCTTTCTATTTTACTTCATGTGTCCAACCGTAGGTATCTTCCAGATCACCCCACTGAATACCAGTTAATGTATCATAAATCTTTTGTGTCAAAGCACCGGTTTTAAAGTCGTTGATCTGCACGACATCACCCTTATAATACAATTCCCCAATCGGACTGATAACAGCAGCGGTTCCGGTTCCCCAGGCTTCCTGTAATGTACCATCATGTCCGGCTTTCATCAGATCATCGATGGCCAAATGTCTTTCTTCGACTTTGTAACCCCAGTCACGCAAGATGTGTAAGATAGAATCACGTGTAACACCCGGTAAAACCGTTCCTTCGGTCGGTGCTGTAATGATCGTATCATTGATTTCAAACATTACGTTCATAGAACCTACTTCTTCCACATATTTACGTTCTACACCATCTAACCATAATACCTGTGTATAGCCTAAAGCTTCGGCTTTGACCTGTGCCGCTAAAGAACCGGCATAGTTTCCACCACATTTTGTGAATCCGGTTCCACCCACTGTCGCACGAACAAATTCATCTTCTACATAAATCTTAACCGGATTGACACCTTCCGGATAATATGCACCTACCGGTGAACAAATAATGATAAACTTGTAAGAGTGCGAAGGATGTACGCCGATAGCCTTTTCCGTCGCAAACATATATGGACGAATATACAGAGATTCGCCTTCACCTGTTGGAATCCAGTCTTTTTCCACACGAACGATTTCTTCTACAGCCTGTACAAAATCATCTTCTTCAATGATCGGCATGCTTAAACGTTTATTGGAATTGATAAAGCGTCGTGCATTCATTTCCGGGCGAAACAACAGGATACGTCCATCTTTGGCTTTGTACGCTTTCATTCCTTCAAAGGTTTCCTGCGCATAATGTAAGACCATACTGGCCGGATCAAATTCAATCGGTCCATAAGGTACGATACGCGCATCATGCCAACCTTGTCCTTCTTCATAATCCATGACAAACATATAGTCGGTCTGATACTTGCCAAATCCCAGATTTCCGGTTGGTTTCTCTTTTAGATCTTTTCTTTCTTCAAAACGAATTTTCATTTCGATTCCTCCTATCCTAACATCATACGGTCATTGGCAAATTCTTCACCACTGGCTTCTTCAAATTTTCTTAAAAGATCCGAAACTTTTAATTTCTTCTTTTCTTCTCCTTTAACATCATAAATGATCTGCCCTTCATGCATCATAATCAAACGATTGCCAATATGAATCGCATCCTGCATGTTATGCGTAACCATCAAAGTTGTCAGGTTTTGTTCACTGACGATTTCCTGCGTCAAATCCAATACTTTTTTCGCCGTCCTTGGATCTAATGCCGCTGTGTGTTCATCCAACAATAACAGCTTTGGTTTGATCAATGTAGCCATCAATAACGTTAAAGCCTGTCTTTGCCCACCGGACAACAAACCTACCTTTGATGTCATACGATCTTCCAAACCTAATCCTAAGCGCTTTAGCTGTTCATGGAAATTTTCCTTTTCCTTAGGTGTGATACCCCAGCGCAGGCCTCTTTTCTTGCCTCGACGATTCGCCATTGCCAGATTTTCCTGAATGGCCATATCGGCAGCTGTTCCCAACATAGGGTCTTGAAAAACACGTCCGATCATTTGCGCTCTCTGGTATTCTGCCAAAAGCGAAATATTTTTTCCATCCAAATAAATAGTTCCACAATCGATTGGATATACACCGGCAACCATGTTCATCATCGTACTTTTTCCAGCACCGTTTCCACCGATGATCGTAATAAAATCACCTTCATTTACCACTAAATCAATCGCATTCAAAGCCTTCTTTTCATTGACGGTTCCCGGATTGAACGTCTTCGATACCTTATTGATCTCCAGCATGTTAACGCTCCTTTCCGGTCAGCTTCTTATACATAGAAAGCTGTTTGTGTTTATTCATAACGATTGGAACAGTCAGGGCTATTGCGACTAAAATTGCCGTCAAAAGCTTTAAATCATCCGTATTTAGCCCTAACTGTAAAACAACCGCCACAATGATACGATAGATTACAGAGCCGACAACGATGGAAGTTAGACGCGTTCCAAATGCACCTTTATAACCAAAGATTACTTCACCGATTACGATAGAAGCCAGCCCGATAACGATAGCACCGATTCCCATACGCACATCCGCATAGCCTTGTTGTTGTGTGACCAAAGCACCGGATAAGGCAATCAAACCATTGGAGATCATCAAGCCCAAAGTTTTAGTAACATTGGTATTCACGCCTAAGGCACGTACCATCTGCTCATTATTTCCGGTCGCACGAATGCTGGAGCCAATCTCTGTTCCAAAATACCAATATAAGATTACGATCACCAAAATCGTAACGATCAATCCAATAATCAAAACAATCCAGTTATTGGAAAGACCTGTCAGGTTTTCCAATCCCTCAAAAATATTATCATATTGAAGTAACGGCGTGTTGGAGCGCCCCATGATTCGTAAGTTGATCGAATATAAACCAATTTGCGTAAGTATTCCTGCCAAAATAGCCGGAATCTGACATTTTGTATGTAAAAAACCTGTCACAAAGCCGGCGATAAATCCGGCAATCGTACTTAAAATCAAAGACAAGACCGGATCTACACCATTGACCAGACAGACAGCACAGACAGCTCCGCCAGTCGCAAAAGAGCCATCTACCGTCAAATCGGCAATATCTAATAATCGAAACGTGATATAGACACCTAAAGCCATCAATCCCCATAGGATCCCCTGGCTCAAGGCACCCTGCATAGCCAATAAAATACTCATGATTATGCTGCCGTTTCTACCATTTCTGCTTTTGCCGCTAAATCATCCGGAATAGTGATACCAAGTTCTTCTGCAGCACTCTTATTGATCGTCAAAACACAGTCTTTCGGATCTAGATATTCAATCGGCATTTCAGCTGGTGATTTTCCATCCTTTAAAATTTCTACAGCCTGTTTAGCTGCCATTTCACCCAGTTTATGATAATCAATACCATAAGTTGCCAAACCACCGTTTTCTACCATGCCACTTTCTCCGACAATACATGGAATTCCATTCGCATTGGAAACCTGAGCTACTGCAGACATACCTTCCGCTAATAAATTATCGGTTGGAATATAGATCGCATCGACTTTACCAATTAAAGATTCTGTCACCTGCTGAATAGAGCTGGAATCCGCTACAGTAGCTTCCTGCCATTCCAATCCAGCAGCGTCCAATGCCTTTTCGGCCATTTCAGCCTGAATCTTGGAGTTATCCTCGCTGCTGCAGTACATAACCGCTACCTTTTTGGCATCCGGTACAATCTGTGTCAATAGCTCAATTTGTTTTTCCACCGGTGTTAAATCACTAACGCCTGTTACATTTCCTCCCGGTTCTTCATTATCCTTAACGATTCCTGAAGCTGCCGGATCGGTCACGGCATTGACAATGATAGGAATATCGCTTGTTTTTTTAGCTGCTGTTTGCGCTGATGGTGTCGCAATCGCATAAATCAGATCATCACCATCATTCACAAACTTATCCACGATCGTAGCACAGTTTGACTGATCGTTTGAAGCATTTTGATAATCAAATGTCGTATTCTCTTCTGTATATCCGGCTTCCTTTAAACCATCCATAAAGCCTTCATAGGCCTGGTCCAAAGCCGGATGCTCGGCCAGCTGAATGATTCCAATTTTCGTTGTGTCTTCGGATTGGCCTCCACCTGAACAAGCTGCCAAAGAGAAAGCCGCCGCCAGCGCAAGACCACATTTTAATAAGTTTTTCATAATCTCATCCTCCGCGTTTATAAGTCATGGTTACATTGTATTCTTTCAAAAGATGTAAGTCAATGTAACACGATGAAACTTTTCATATATTTTTACATTTGATATGATATAATAGTTCATATTTTAAGGAGAAAGACTATGAAATTAACAATTCCAGAGCATTACAATCCTGTTCTATCCGTTCGTCAGACACAGGAAGCCATTAAATATATTCGCGATACTTTTCAACACGAATTTGGAAAAGAGATGAATCTGCTTCGTATTTCCGCCCCGTTATTCGTTGAAAAACGTTCCGGGTTAAACGATGATCTTAACGGCATTGAAGAACCGGTTCATTTTACAATGAAGGATATTGGTGATGAACGTATAGAAGTCGTACATTCTTTAGCTAAATGGAAACGTATGGCTTTAAAGAAATATGGCTTTCAACTGCATGAAGGCTTATATACCAACATGAATGCGATTCGTAAAGATGAAGAATTAGATAACCTGCATTCTGCCTATGTAGATCAATGGGACTGGGAAAAAATACTGACAAAAGAAGAAAGAACAGAAAATGTTCTCAAGCAACATGTTCGCACGATTTTTAAAGTCATCAAACATATGGAGCATGAAGTCTGGTATAAGTATCCAGAAGCGGTTAACCATTTACCGGATAAAATTCACTTCATCACAACGCAGGAGCTTTTAGATAAATATCCAGCCTATACGGCTAAAGAACGTGAAAATGCCATCACCAAAGAACTGGGCTGTGTCTTTATCATGAAGATTGGCGACAAGCTATCTAACGGTGAAAAGCACGATGGTCGTGCACCGGACTATGATGACTGGCGGTTAAACGGGGATATCTTATTCTGGTATGAACCTTTACAGTGTGCTTTAGAAATCTCCAGCATGGGAATTCGTGTCGATGAAAACAGTCTGGTGGAACAGCTTCGTAAAGAAGGAAAAGAAGAACGATTACAGCTTCCTTTCCATAGAGCCATCTTAGAACAAAGATTGCCTTATACGATCGGAGGCGGTATCGGTCAATCTCGATTGTGCATGTTATTATTGAAGAAAGCTCATATCGGTGAAGTACAGGCAAGCATCTGGCCGGAAGATATGATCGAAGAATGTTACAAAAACAATATTCAAATACTTTAGGATCTTCGCGATCCTTTTTTCATGAAAAAAGCGCCTTTAAGACGCTATAAACTGTAGAAAATCTTCCATATTCCCTTTTTTATACACATTTAAATCCTTATTTTTAGAATTGATCAGACAATCCGTAATCAAATACGTATCCATTCCCAGTTCCATGGTGATCATATCTTCCTGTACATCATTGCCTACCATTAAACATTTCTGAGGATCCAGATTCCTTTGCTCCAGGATTTCCCGATAATAATATGGATTCGGCTTACAGAAACGGGAGTTCTCATACGTTGTGATGTATTCAAAATCATCCGGTTCTAACCCTGCCCAGCGAATCCTTGAATGTGTGGCCACCTGTGGAAAGATAGGATTGGTTGCCAATACCACTCTTCCCTTTTTCTTACAGGCATCCACGATCTTTTTCGATAATGGATTAAACCCACAGACTTGTTTGGCCGCTTGAAATTCATGGGCATAAAAAGAGTCAAATACTTCTTTGTCCTTCAGTTTTTCTTCTCCGTAAATCGAAACAAACACTTCCCAGAAACGATCGTAATTCATACACGAACCATCGTTTTGAATCATCGCATAGGTTCCCTTCCAGATCGAATCGATCAGTTGTTTGGCATCATACCCTAAAGGGGCAACCTTTTGAACCAATAATCCAAAATATGTTTTCACAAATTGTTCCTGGTCCATTGGAAGCAATGTTCCGTCTAAATCAAATAATACAGCCTGATACTCCATACATTTCCTCACTTTTTTAAAAAGTATAACATACTAAAACCGATTTGAATCTAATTTTTTGATGGGTTTGGCCGGGTTCCCCACAACGATCGTATCGGCTTCCACATCCTTGGTCACAACACTTCCGGCACCGACAATGGCATTTTCTCCAATCGTCACGCCTGGCAAGATCGTGGCACCGGCTCCGATCCAGGCATTTTTACAAATCCGCACATCTTCCACTGTTAAGATATCTCGATCGTAAAAATCATGATTGTTTGTGATCACCTTTACATCCAAGGCAATACGAACATCGTCTTCCATATAGACCTGCCCTGCACTCATACATTTAAAATACGGCATGATCGTTACATTCTTTCCAATATGGATGTTTTTAGCTAAATTACAGTAAAAAGGCGTATGTACCTTAGAGCCTTCTTCGAATTCACCAAACAGTTCTTTTGGAATTTCTTTGTATCTAGGCGATGATGGATCACATTGATTCCATTCAAACAACAACGCTTTTGTCCGTTTTCCTTCCGCCTTTCGGTTTTCATCTTCTATACGCAAATCTACAGTTTTCATCTTGTCTTCCTTTCAATCGTTCTTCGAATATAAATATAACAAACAATATCTACGGCAATCGTCAATACCCAGGAGATTGGATAGGATATGTATAACGTTGACAATTCTCGATGTGCCTGGAAGATGGTAAAGATCCAAAAGATACGAAATACACAGACCCCCATCATAGATACGAGCATAGGCAAAATCGAATACCCCATTCCTCGTAAGCTACCCACAAATACGTCCATGATGCCGCACAAAAAATACGTGGTACAAATAAATGACAATCGAATCAAACCGATCCGGATGACCTCAGGGTCGGCTGAATAAATATGCAGTAAAAAGTTACCGCCTAAATAAGCACCCCAGCCCAGAATCAGTCCCACACAAACCACAATTCCCAAACATTCCAGAAGAATTTTATCGATTCTTTTAAATTGTCTGGCACCCATATTTTGCGAGGTAAAACTTAAATTGGTTTGATAGATCGCATTCATCGAAATATACACAAAGTTTTCTATGTTCAAACTGGCGGTATTTCCTGCCATGACGATCGATCCAAAACTGTTGACACTGGATTGAATCAATACATTCGATATACTAAATAACATTCCCTGTACACCGGCCGGAACACCGATCTTTACCATCTTGATTCCTTTATCCAAAGAAAAATGAAGACTCTTTCTCTGCAGGCGAATAGGCCCTTCATGGGCATGCAGGCAAAGCAGCACTAAAATGGCACTGATTATTTCGGCAACGATCGTTGCGGTAGCTACACCGGCTACGCCCCAGTCAAACACGATGACAAAGATCAAATTCAAAACAACGTTGACCATACCTGAGATCATTAAAAAATAGAGTGGTCTTTTCGTGTCACCGACAGCTCTTAATAAGGCAGTCCCAAAGTCATAAATAAGTAAAGAAGGCAAACCGATAAAATAGATTTGCATATAAATTGTCGATAATGGCAATACATCTTCCGGAGTAGCCATCCAGCTCAACAAAGTCCCGGCCGCAAAAAAGCCAAATACACCCATAAACAATCCGCCAAACAAGGCAAATAAAATGCCGGTATGAATAGCTTTTTGCGCATTCTCTACATCTCTGGCACCGATATATTGTCCAACCAACACATTGGCGCCAATAGAAATTCCTAAAAACAGATTGATCAGTAAATTGATCAGACTGGATGTCGAGCCAACCGCTGCCAAAGCCCTGCTGCCGGTAAATCGTCCTACCACAATGACATCAGCCGCATTAAATAAAAGCTGTAAGACACCGGACAGTATAACTGGTATAGAAAAGACGATCAATTTGGAAAAGATCGGCCCTTGTATCATATCCATTTGTCTTGCGTGCTTCATAAACATCCTTCTTTCACAGGCCGTATTATACTCGTTTTTTCAAAATTGTATAGAAAAAGAGTTCACTTTATTTCGTGAACTCAAATTACTTAAAAGATTCCAATAAAAGTTCCTATACAAGAAATTATAATCAAACCCATTAAGATCATTGTCGGCTTTACATTTTTGCCCAATAACCAATACATTAATCCAAATGTTATGCATGGTAATAGACAAGGCATAATCTGATCTAAATATGTCTGCAATGGCTGTGTTGCACCTTCAACACCTATCTCCAATGGAATGGTAATATTCACCGTTGTAGCAATCATCGCGCCAATAACCATCAATCCCAATATAGAAGCAGCTTTGGTTATGTTTTCAATAATCTGTTGGTTCTTAGCATCTCCAAAGAATTTAACGCCAAATTTAAATCCTGTTTTTAAGCAGTAAAATCTTGCCAAGAACCCAGGAATATTAATAATTAATAGGAATGATATAGGACCAATTATACTTCCTTGCTGACTAAAAGAAACAGCAACTCCAATGGCAATCGTTAACAATGTTCCCCAAAAAAATGAATCACCTATACCTGCCATCGGTCCCATTAAAGATGTTTTTACTGCACTTATACTAGATGCATCAAAGGATTCAGTATTTTTGTTTTCCTCTTCCATAGCACTAGTGATTCCCATTAACAATGTGACTATATGTGGAGTACATGACATAAATTCCAAATGCCGTTGTAGTGCTTCAGCCATTTTTTCTTTATCATCACCATATAAACGTTTTAAAATTGGAATCATAGAATAACAATACATTAGATTTTGCTGTCTCTCATAATTCCAAGCGCTATCCAAAGTACAAGATCGTGTAAAAACCTTTCTTAAGTCTGACTTTGTAATACTAGAATTCGTTATCATCTATAAATACCTGCTCTTTCTGTTTCTTCATATCCGAAAAATAAGTTAAGGATGCGATTACCAGCCCTGTCAATGCTACTCCAAAAACAGGAACTTGCACATATGCCGCCAATAAGAAACCAGCCAACAAGAATGGAGATAATTCTTTTGTGAGTATCATTCGTGCTAACATTGCAAACCCAACGGCCGGCAATAAACCAGCAGCAACATTCATTCCATCAGTGATAAATTCTGGAATTACATCCAAGACATCTTTAATAACAGGCACACCTAAATAAAAAGCAATACCTACAACTACAGACAAAACTACCTTGTTACCTATACCCGATAATCTAGCCACCCATTCTACTTTTTTATAATCACCTTCTTTGGCGTATTTATCAGCTAAATGAGTACTCCAAGTTAATAAAAACATCATTTGAAGGTTATCAAACAATAAAACCAAAGTAGCAACTGGTACAGCCAGTGCAACAGCAGATCCTACTTCCTGGCCAGTCAATATAACAAACGCTGTTCCTATAATAGAACCGGAAGTAATGTCTGGTGGATTACTTGCGCCGATAGGTACTGCTCCTAAGAAAATTAATTCTAATGTTGCTCCAACTATAATTCCTGTCGTAATATCACCTAAAACCAATCCAACCATAGGCGCAACGATAATTGGCCTATTGTTCATTGTAGATCCCCAATAACAGTGCATGTAAGCTATAAAAGCCACCAAAGTTATTAATAATGATTGTATTAATAAATTATCTGACATATCTTTCACCCTTTATTTTGTATGCAATAAGCTGATTGCGTCTTGTTTAGAGTCATTCGGCACCAATTGAGTAAAGACTTCAATCCCTTTACCATTTAACTCTTTTAGAAGAACTTCATCATGAGCACTGACAAATACAGCTTTTGAAATTTGATGTCGTTCTTCACTAGCTTTCATACCACCCAAATTGATTTGCTTTATAGTCGAACATGATTGAGCTAATTTATAAGCATCTTCTACACTTTCCACAATAATAAACAAATTATATTTATCAGTAACCCCACTGTTAATAGCTGAAATTGAATCCTCTATGCTTTTCATAACGAGTTTTACACCCGTCGGTTTAGCCATACGCATAGCATTCATTTTTAATTCATCTTTAACTAAAGAATCGGATACAATTAAAATACAGTCCGTATCTAGAAACTTAGTCCATGAAAATGCTACCTGTCCATGTAACAAACGATGATCCACTCTTGTTAATTTGATCATATTAATTCCCTCCTGATATGTTTTACGGTTGTCATTATTTCTTTAACGTTTTCGTCAGACACTTCACCAACATCAATATGATTTTCCTTAAAATAACTTCCAACAATAGCTCCATCTGCGTATTTAAATTGTTTTTCCATATTTTCCGGTGTAACACCGGCTCCTACAATCAACGGAAAATCACCTATGGCATTTCTAAACTGTTTTATCTTCTCTAATGAGGTTTCTTGCCCTGTCACATCCTGAGTAACACAGATTGCATCACATCGATTCATTGCAATTTGTAAGTCTTCCTCCACACTATTCTTAGAAAGTACAGGTTGATACTTAAAGCGAACCCCTCCCAATACCGGTATATTGTATCGTTCTTTATACATCTGAAAAAAAGCACTTAATGTATCCTCATCTCTTGGTTTTACATGTCCTACCACTGAATCCAATTGAACAAATCTTGCACCATACTGTGCAGCTAATTCAAATCCCATAGTATCCACGTTTAAACAATTGACACCATATGGTATTGGCAAGTTTAAATCCTTTACATATTTCAATGCATCTTTTAAATTATGAAACTCGCCAAAATAATTTTCTAAAATAATGCAATCAATCTCATTTTCTAAATAAATCTTAATTTCTTTTTTCATTCTTTCGAAAATTTCATTATCATCCTCTCCCTTTAAATGAATCATTCCCAATATTGGTTTCTTATTACTAAATAAATTTAAAAAATCACTTTTCATATTTTTTAAAAATCCTCCTGTTCGATTACTGTATTTTCAATAAACTGAATTCCTTCTTTAGATTCTAAGACAATTCTAGACATATCTTGATCCGTCAACCAATCCTTACTTTCCATACATATTTGTAAAAGAAGATTCAAATTTATCCCCGTACAAAGTTTCACATTTTCAAATTTTAATAGTGAGTACATAGCATTAAAAACACTTGCCCCAAACAAATCTGTCAAGACAATATATTGGACATCCAAATTTGCTTGTATTTCTTTTTCAATCTCTTTCGCAAAATCGTCTGCCACTTCACCTGGGCACAAAGTATAAACTTCAATTGGATATGAAGGAATTCCAATAATCATTGAAGAACTATCTACAATCCCTTTGGCAAGTCCTCCATGTGAAGCAACTATTATTTTTCTAGACATATTCCCTCCTCTTTAACTTGTATTATCTTGTATTTACAAAACAATGATACACCCTAATGTAAGCGGTGTCAATGATATAATAATACAAGTTAATACAATTTATGAGAGTGCTTTATATAAAGCATATAGATTCTTTTTCTGTGTTTTCCCGTTGAATAATTTAAGATATTATTTTAAAGTACCCCTATATTAAAATTTAGTTTATAATATGGAAAAGGAGTAAATTATGTCAAAAAATACAGAAAAAATACCTTTAACTCTTCAAGATCAAATTAAACTAGAAATAACCAATAAAATAAAAAGTGGAAAATATCTGCCTGGTGATAAAATACCATCCGAGCCACAATTAGTAAAAATCTACAATGTAAGCAGAGTAACCGTTAGAAATGCAATACAACAACTAGTAGATGAAAACATTCTTATTAAAAGACATGGAAAAGGTACTTTTGTAAAATCTAGAATTTATACTGAAAATTATTTTTGTGGTGGAAGTTTTACAGAGACTTGTATCAAAATGAATGCTACACCCTATACGCGCATCATTTCTATTGAAAGAAATAAAATAGACTTAGAAGTCAGCGAGCTACTAAATAACGAACAAGAAGCCATCATTATAAAAAGAGTACGATACGTTGATTCCATTCCATGTATTATAGAAATTGATTATTTCCCTATACATTTTGATTTTTTACTAGAAACACCTATAGAAAATACTTCTTTAATTCAACTTTTAACCGAGAAAAGTGGTGTCGTTCTTTCTAAATTTGAAGATAAGTTTCAAATTTCTTTTTCAAATAAAGAGTTTTCAGACCTACTTCACACTACCGTTGGAACGCCTCTATTATTAGTCACGCAAACTGTATCTTCACCGGATGATGATATTATTTATGTTAATAAGCAGTTCATTTTAACCTCAAAATATATATATGCGGTTAGATCATATAAATAAATTTCATCTATGACATAAAATTTTGTATAAATTCAAAAAAGCTCTTATTCAAATCAATGTATATGAAACTATACATAAAGTTTGATAAGAGCTTTTAAAGTTTTGATTATTCCTCTGCAGAAACATTTAGACAATCCGCGATGGATGTATCCTGCATCAATGTATTTGAATTATATAGAAACAAGATATCGGTAATCAATTGAGAATCCAACAGCTTTGATACATCTTCAAAGTAGTAACGGGGGTCGATGATATCAATCGTTCTAAAATGCGGAATTAAAAACTGTATCATCGAATTGGCATAGGAATCCTTGATCAACAACAGATGCCGATCACTGTCATTATCCATTTCCAATGAAATTCTTCCGGTGTTCCCTGACAAAAAGACCGTATATTGATCTTTGGTATGTAAGGCATCCATAGAATAAATAGAGCGTGAAGAGTCCCTGCTTGTTTCATCGGTCATGATATATTCACTGTTTTCTTTTGGCACATAAATATCAATTTGATCTTCCATAAAGGCACTTCCGACCTTACCGGATAAAGTCCCTTTAAAATCTGTGGAAACCGGATACACATGGTAATCGGAGATCTCCGTTTGTCCAAGATCCATGCTGGAAGACAAGGCTTGATACGCATAATAGCTACCTAAAGAAGTCCAGTGATGATCAGTCTTATAATATAAATACTCATTCTTATGCTCTTTAAAGGAATCACGAACATCCACCTTTTGAATCGATACATCTAATTTAGATAGATAATCGTCGATCTGTGCATTCTGATCCAATGGTGTCGCAAAAGAAGGCAGCTTATCCGATTGCACACTAACCGCATTCGGTGCTAACAGAAAATACGATGCTTTACCGGAGCTTGTGCAAAACTGATTGATTGCCTGAATATTTCTTTCCTTTTGTTCTTCGTTGACAGCGCTGGTATCTTCAATCAATGCGCCTTTACCCAAATATACATCATCGATCTTTTTAACACCTGTCATCTTACTGATGAGATACTTTAACTGAATCCATTGATCTCGTCCTACAAACTGATCCGAATACCAGTTATTGACATCTTTAAAAAATTGACCATCATTGATAGAAGACAAGCTGATGGCCGGAAACTGCTGCAGCGAACGGTTCTCCATCGAAGATGTCTTGGCATCGGGCCACAACAAATTCAATACACATACGATCACGACACAAACCGCAAGAATCGGACTCATTTTTTTCGATAATTTTGTCATTTTATCTTTCATATTCATCCCATCCCCTATCTAGAACGCAAAATACAAAAAGCTCTGGTATGTGCTACCTACCACAAAAGCGATACTGATACCAAAGAAAACCAGATATAAAACCGTAAAGGCTAATACCATTCGATTTCCTTTGACCTGCATCAATCTTTCTTCGATGCGATCAAACAGTGTACCTGAAAGCAGGATACCGATTATAAATAATACTAAATGCCCGGTCAGCACAAATAAGGCTTCCGTGTTAACCAACTCTGCGAAGTGGAACATACGACCAATCGTTCCAAACGCATTCATAATACTTGGACTACAGAAAAATACCCAACCGATCAATACGACAACTAAAGTATAAAGATGACCTACGATGCGTGGCAGTTTTTCCAAAATAGGACGAAGCACAAACTTCTCCAGCAAGATAAAAGCACCATAATAAAGTCCCCAGAATATAAATGTCCAGTTGGCTCCATGCCATAAACCGGTCAAAAACCATACGATCAAGATATTTCGTACATAGTCATGACGATTCCCACCTAATGGAATATAGACATAATCACGAAACCATCTTGATAAGCTGATATGCCATCTTCGCCAGAAATCCTGTACGCTGACTGCCACATACGGATGATCAAAGTTTGGTTTTAGATCAAAGCCAAACATGCGTGAAATTCCAATGGCCATATCACTATAACCACTAAAATCGAAATAGATTTCCAACATATAGCTAAGGGCATAAAGCCAGGCTCCCAACATACTTGTATTTTGTGACAGACTGGAAAATACCAGAGCAAACTGATCTGCCAGAAGCGCTTTTTTGATCAAGCCTTTGACAAACAACAAGGTGCCGGAATAAAACATTTCTCTTTGGAAAGGATGATACGAAAACTGATGTTCCATATCATGATAAAAGGCAATCGGGCCACTGGTGATCTTTCCAAAGAACGCAATATACAATCCTAAATACAATGGATTTTTCTGTGCCGGGCTGGTACCTTTATATACATCAGCCAGATAAGACAAAGCACTAAAAGTAAAGAAGGAGAGCCCTACCGGCAATGTGATATCAAAGCCTTCCAGCCCTACTATGCCCAATAAAAAATTCGTATATTTAAAAGCACCCAAAATCAAAAGATTAACGGCAACGGATAACCAAAAGTTTATCTTTCTTTGCCGCTCATCTTCTTCCTGCATCAACTGCAGACCACTGATATAATTCCATGCGATGCTCAGCAACAACAATAAAACATAATACGGCTCATTCCATGCATAGAACAACAAACTCAGCACAAACAACACAATATTTTTTAAAAACTGTGACGGCAGGAAGCGATAAAGAAGCACGGATATCGGTAAGAAACAAAATATAAAAATCAAAGAATTAAATACCATACACGCACCCCCTTATAAGCTTTCCAAGAACTGTTCATCCATTGTTTTGGCATTCGTATCGACCACATACAATGCATAATTCGCCTGTATATCCACAACAGCCTGCTTTAATAACTGCACCTGATCCGGCGCATAGCCGTCATATAAGTTTGTCTGCTCGGCAATACGGCTTTCGATGGCTTGTTGAAACGCATTTTTTTGATCCGTATCCTTAAACTGCACCAATACATATTCATTGGCCTGCATGACATCATCAATCTTAAAATATACGATTCTTTCATACGCTTCCGGATCTAATCCCAAATTTTTTCGTATCGCCTGATTATCCTGCTGTAACAGAGTGCTTAAATCTAAATTCTCCTGTACTTTGGATAACACAACACCAAAATCCTCTTTACTCATCTTTGGACCGCTAAAGACATTCAACATGAGTATGATCAATAAAAGAAACACAACACCTTTGGCGGCCCATAAACCATACTTCATCAAAATTCCCCCTTAATTCTTATGACATGATCTATGTATTTTTCACCGTTTCTTCTCTTCATAACCTATTTCCTCTTTTGTCATTTATTTTAGCACAAGTACGACATACAGAGAGAAAAGATTTATGACTTTTTACAAGATAAACTTATTCATTCTTTGATGAATGAAAAGAAAGGAAAAAAGCCTCCTGTCGGAAGCTTTCCAACCTTTATTGATCAATTGAATATCGAATTAAAATTTGTTCGTTCTTTTGAGATGTTTTAGGAGCGCCACAAATAATCAAAGACAGCTTTATTTTGTTGTCTCCATGTCGCTTCATTATGTTGACCGTTTTCGATCAGACGAAAAATACCAGATGCATTTCGTGCCGTAAATTCATTGACAAGCATCTTCATATCATTGATTCTTTGATCTTGAAACACACTTTTAGCCAGTTCCTTCGTTCCCCAGCTTAAATATACTCTTGTATCCGGTGAAAGACTGGTTTTCTGAAATTCAGAAAGGATCTTTTCTTTACAGCCAAACACGGCACTGGAAAGACAAGCGGCTTTTGAGAAAATCGAATTGTAATGAAGAATACCATATAAAGCCATAAGACCTCCCATACTGCTTCCACCAATGCCGGTACATTCACGTAAAGGCATCGTACGATACCGAGAGTCAATATAAGGCTTTAGTTCATTGACCATCCAATCCATCAGCTGATCGCCTTTACCGTAAACATGGCCTAAATACGGCGTTGAAAATGTATAAGGACTAAATTCTGACAATCGTTGATTTCCCTCGTGATTACATTCCAAGCCTACAATGATAAATGGTTTATCATAAGAATTTAAAAATGTTTCCAGGCCCCAAGAAGTTCCATAGGTCGCATCTGCATCATTAAATAGGTTATGCCCGTCAAACATATACATGACAGGATATCGTTCTGTACTGTTTTTGTAGTCTTGTGGAAGATGAATGTGCAAAGTTCGATAAGTTGAAAAAGGTGTTATATAAACTTGTTCTTTTTGAATCATGAAGAACACCTCCCTGATGTTAATATTGTAACATGAAAAGGGTTACGTATAAACATACAGAACTTGGATAAGAGAGGGTTGTCCTATCGCCGTCTACATTTAAAATTTCTACCTTTTTTCATGATCATTAATTAGCAATCAAGTACCACTTAACCAATTCTTTTAATTGGAACAAATATAAAAGTTAGAAATCATTATCAATAAATCCACTATACAATAAAAGCCCTGAGTCTTATTGACCTCAGAGCTTCTTATTAGTCTAATAAATCACTTAATACGCCAATATTATCAACCATAATATCCGGTTGTGTAGAATAATTCTTCAGTTCTTCTTTTTTCGTTTCTCCGCTTAATACTAGAACACTAACGATATCACTTCCCTCAGCCACAGCAATATCGGTATACATACGATCGCCTATAATGGCAATCTCTTCCGGTTCTAATTTTGTCACTTTCTGAATATATTCCAGTGTCCTTGGACTAGGCTTACCAAAAAACTCTGGATATACCCCAGTGCTGGATTCAATACATCTTGCGATACTACCACAATCCGGTATGAACTCTCCCCCTTCTATGGGGCAGTTCAGATCCGGATTAATACCGTAATACGTCTTCCCATGCCGAATAAATGTGCAGATCTTCTCCAACTTTTCATAAGTTAAAGTCGTATCAAAACCTAAAATAACAACATCCGGATTTCCATCATCTAAGATCCATCCATCTTTTTCAAATGCCCTTAACAAGGCCGGTGTACCCACTACATACAGATGTTCCCCTTTATGATGTTCATGTAGATACTCCAGTATAACATCCGTAGAAACCATCATTTGATCTTCAGTAATATGAATATTCATTTTGGATAATTTAGAAATATACGTATCTAAATCTTTCGATGAATTATTCGTAAAAAAATAATACTTACGCCCCGTTTCTTCTACTTTATCAAGAAACTTATGGGTATAAGGAAAAAGTTCATTCCCCAAATAAATCGTTCCGTCCATATCTAGAACAACGGCCTTTATTCCCTTCATTCTTTCTCTGATTTCATTTAAATCTGTTAACATATTATTCTATCACTGCATTATAGAAATCATAAAACTTTAATAATCTCATAAAAGATAGCCTCTTCCTTACATAGGGGCTAAGTTTTAATGTCAAAGGTCTTAAATCTTCAGATAACCCAATGTCATTCATAGAAGTACAACCATTCACTTTGTTTATCCATTCCATCATGGTAGTAACATTAGGTAAAGTTTCCAAGATTGAAATGATATCACTTTCTCTATCCTTCAGCATTTTTCCTGTTATATTTTCCATGATATTAGGTTCATTTTCTTTAAGTATTTCTTCTTGTAAAATTTCATTTTTAAAATTATCTTTAATTAAATCAAATTCAACGTCTACAGAAGCATGTAATGTATAATCACCACGTTTCAAATAACTTAGAGCTTTTTTATATACTTGCGTACAGATAATCATCCCAACACCTACTTTTTCACCATGGTAAAAATCAATGGGTTCATTAATAGCTGCTTCTTCCCATAAATGGGAGCAATGATGTTCACAACAAGATGCAGGTCTAGAATATCCCATAAGCTGCATTGCTAACCCGCTCATTAATAAGCCATACATTAGGTTCTCATAGGCTTTTTCATCATTTTTTGATAAGCCATCTAGCGTTTGAACTAATTCTTCCAAAATATCATATTCCCAGTTAACAATATCCCAATTAATATACTCTCCTGTCACGGCATGGGCAATCTTCCAATCACAAAGAGCTGTATATTTCCCCAACAAGTCTCCTACACCACTTGCAGTTAAGCGTGCAGGGGCTTTTGAAAAAATTTCAGTATCTGCTAAAACAAATCTTGGGCTTACGGCTGTAAAAGTTTTTTTCATTCCTTTCCACGTCATAGCGGCCATGGTAGAAACAAATCCATCCACACTTGCAGCTGTAGGAATTGACATAAAATCGATTCCTAGATTATATGCATGATATCGAGTAATATCATGTACTGTTCCTGAACCGCAAGCAATCAAAAAATCAATTTTCCCAATTTTTTTCAAGTGAATATTAGCCTGCTCAACACCATGTTCATCAGCATGAAGATGATTTGGATCCAGAACAATCGTATTAATATTAGGAAGTTTAGATTCAACCTTCTTTCCGGCGATATTATATGTATTTTCATCACAAATCATTACTATAGATTGATAATCTTTGTAATATGTATTCATGATTTCTGGCAACTTACTTAAAGCATTTTTCTCAATGAGAATATCATCTAGTAATATTTTCTGGTTTCTAGTAGGATCCCCCATTTTTTCTATTTTTTTTAAATTTATTTTCATCTTTCATCCCTCTTTCTTAAAAGGTAGGCACATAGTTCTTGATCATTTATATTCTCTTCTTTTTTAATAGGTACTATTTCATTTTGAAAACATAAAATAAGAAAGTTTTTTGTATTCTTGATTCGCTTTAGATTTTTAAATTTCAAGTTTATTTTTCGCTTTTCAATGGTATATTCAATATCTTTGGAAATGTGAATCACAACATGAACATCTGTTTTTCCATAATCTTTTAAATATTTTTTTAAAGTCCTCTTATAAATACTTTTAGTATCTGCAAAATAGAAACCAAAAAGTAAAAGAAGAGTGATACAAAACCAAAGAATTGATGTGTCAAGATTTCTCATATAGGCACCACTATATAAAATCATGTAGGACGATAAGATCAAAACAAATATATTCATTTTGAAATTTTGTGGATGTAAAGCGCTAGTAATTTCTAATATATATTCTTCTTTGTTGATGTATTCACTCTTAATCTTTTTCATACTATCTTAGTCTAAATATTTACTTAACTTATCTGGTAAATCCTCTAATTTTGAATGATAAAGGTCAGATAACTGATCATAGTTATAAAAAACAGACATTAAATTTTTTAATGTGTTCATATGTTCCTGAGATCCTGTAAGAGCTAAATTGAATATCATTTGTGTTTCAATTATTTGGGAATCATCATCCATTCTTCTAAACTTTACCGGCTCATCTAGAATCAGCATACAAACAGCATTCTGTATTACTCCTGATATCTCTGAATGAGGCATTGCGACTGGAATTTCACTGGGAAGTCCAGTGGGAAATTCCTTTTCGCGAGCAATACAATTCATTTTAAAGGATTGATTTACACAGCCTTCTGTAAATAATTTATTTGCGCATAATTCAATGGCCTCACTATCTGTATCCGCATGACCTTTTATTGCAAAATATTTCATTTATTTCCTTCCTTATCAAACCACTAGACCATAAAGAAATGATGAATCATTCCTAACAAGACATTCATTAAATTATAACCAAAGAATGAATCTGTCACTGTTCCTGAAACTTCAATTCCAGTTACATGCATCATCATTGTTGCCTCCGGTGCTAATAAATTTGTCATGAAAGCAATAAAGTATACCATAATCAAACAACTAATCATTGTGCGAATAAAATTTCCTCTGTGAGCTAAGGTAGGCATAACTGTTGTATAACAAATTACACTTAAAATTCCTACAGGAAAATAGCTCATATCTGGAATAATAAATGCACAAAGAATTGTAAATGGAATACATAAAGCTGTTGCGGTGATACATGTTGGATCCCCCAATCCTAGACAAACATCCATACCTACAAGCAATTGTGTACTATCTCCGGTCCAGCGTTTCATAAACTCATTTGCGGCTGTACCAATAGGAGTTATCCCTTCCATCATTACAGCAACCATTTTTGGAATTAAAACAAGCACGGAGGCAAAACCAATCGCCATGGTAAAAATAGTTGTTATAGGTTGTTGAGTTAACAATCCTAAGATAACCCCAATAATAAGGCCAATAAAACTAGATTCACCAAATACACCAAGCTTTGAGCTTAAATGATCAATATTAATATCAATCTTATTAAATCCCGGGATATGATCATACAGCTTATCCAGAGCTCTGAACAATGGATACATTAAAACAAATGATGCAGTAGAACAAGTTGTGCCTTCTAATCCATAATATTCTTGCCAGGCTGGAGCAACTTTTTCACCAAACTTAATTGCGACAATAGCCATGATTAATGTAATGACTATTCCAATCCAAATGTTATTAAAAATCGCATAAGCTAATGCTCCTGGAATCAACATATGAATGAAATTCCAAATATCTACATTAATAACTTTAGTTAATTTTAAACGAATCATGATTACGTTAATCAAAAATATAACTGGAACTACAAATGGTGCAAATGGTACAGACCAACTAGCGGCACCAACAGAAGCCCAACCCATATCTGTAACTGTAAAACCTGAACCCATTGCCTGATAATAGGAAACAGCTGGGTCAATTGTCGTAAATAACAAACTAATTACTAATGATAAACCTTGGAATCCAATTCCAACCAGTAAGCCTGCTTTAAGTGCTTCCCCAAACTTCATTCTAAAGATTAAGCCAATGATTAATATCATTACTGGCAATATGGCAACAGCTCCCATATTTAATAAAGTTTGCACAGCGTTTAATAACCAATCCATAAATTCTTCTCCTCTATTATTTATTCATCTCTTTTAGCTAATATTTCATTGCATGTATCTATAATTGTCTTTGATACTTGATCTTTGCCAATACCACTGATTAATCCAAAAACTTTAATTAACGGACAATCCAAGTGGCCTCGATAATTTGATGTGGTCATTACAATATCCATATTTTTTGCAGACGATTGAATTGTCTGAACAGTACCTTTGTGCACATTTACCGGTATGCCTGCTTCTCCACAAATTTTTTTAACTTCTTCAGCTGCAACGGAACTCGAAGCAATCCCACTGCCACAAGCAACTAATATTTCAACTGGTTTTTTCATAATAAATCTTTGTTGACCTCCTCGTTTGGTATTAATACAACTTTAATAGCTTCTCCTGTTTTTGTTAAACGAATGCCCTCATTTATCTTACTTAAGGGAAGAACATGAGTAATAAACTTTTTGGCTTCAAACGCATCGGAAAGGGCTAGATGAAAGGATTGTTCCACCTGAATACTATTCGCTCCATAATGACCATAAATCCATAAACCATTGTAATGCACATAATTTGAATCTACTTCAGCCATTGAACCTTTAGGAACTCCTCCAAACCATACAGTAATACCACTCTTCTTTGTCATATAAAGGGCTTGATTTTGTGATTGTGTAGATGGATTTGCTGAAATTACTTTGTCAGCCCCTTTTCCATTCGTGATTTTTAATACTTCTTTTACAGGGTCTTGTACAGAACTGTTAATGATATAATCTGGTTCAAATCTTTTCGCAATATTCAATCTTGTTTCATTAATATCAATTAATATGACGGTAGTAGCTCCTCTTAAATGAGCTAATTGAACATGGAAACAGCCAATAGGACCTGCTCCTATAACGACTACTGTGTCACCGTATCGAACATCAATATTATCTTGGCATGCATAGACGGATGATAGCGGCTCAGCTAATGTGGCAGCCACAATATCCTGATTAGCGGGTATTTTAAATACAGCATCTCTACTCAACTGTTCCTGGGTGACAACATAATAATCGGCAAAACCACCTTGTCTTCCTATATAGTCTGTGGCATTTTCGCACATCTCCGAATGGCCTGATCGACAGGGTTCACATTGACCACAATGGGCAACTGGATAAACATAAATATTTTCACCTACATCATATCCAACTACATTGCTTCCAACTTCAACGATTTCACCTACTACTTCATGTCCAAATACATGAGGATATTTACCCGGTAACGAATCACTAGTTAAATTTCTGATATCGGATCCGCACAAACCAATAGCTCTAACATTAATCAGTAAACCATCATTAGGACATGTTGGTTTTTCTATTTCTTCGACACGAATATCATTTGGTCCATACATTAAAGCTGCTTTCATTTTATTTATTTCCTCCCGGTCTCTTTGCCAATTTCATTGATTCTAACTCTTTATCACTAAGATTATGTAATTGCATTTGTTTTGCTAAATAGTATATTTTCATTACTTCTTCCGTTGCTTCAACAATAGAGCAAGCTTGTTCTAAATCCTTACCCACACAGACCAAACCATGGTTGCCCAATAGGACAAGATTATGATTTTGAAGTGCCTCCGTTAATCCATTAGTAATATCTAAGCTTCCTGGTTCGCCATATGGAATACATGGAATATCATCATGTAATATTGTAAATGTAGTTGAACATTTCATTTCGATGCTCATTTGGCAATAGGCGTAAGCTGTAAGAAACGGTGCATGAACATGAACTACTGCATTGCAATCTTGCCTAGCTTCTAAAGCTACTTTATGAAGAAGATATTCACTTGATCTTTTTCTATTTCCTTCAATCTGATTATCTCCCTTTAATACCGCGATCGAATCTTCGTCTAAAAATATTTTCCTTGTTCCAGAAGGTGTAATATATAACAAATCATTCTTTCTATCATATATGGAAATATTCCCCTCTAGTGAATTGACTAAATTCTTTTGGTCCAAAATTTTCGAGTACAGTATGACTTGTTGTTTAAAATCACTTGGTGTCTCTGGTTGATTTAAAGTCTCTGTAGGTAATACAGTCATTTTATTATCCTCTCCTTCTTGTATGCATTAGATTCCGGATATCTTGAATACGCTTACATTATTGATTAAATGTCTATTTTTGAAAAGACTTCTTTATTTCCACACAGTGAAACTTAGTGTATTAATATCTTTGATTTCATGAGAAGAAAAAAAAGATACTATTTGTCAAAAATTTATATGCTATTATTTTAATGAGTTTTATAAATATCTTATGATAATTAGAGCAGGTATTTTAGTATGGAAAAGAAATATGAATTGAGTCAAAGGATAATAGATATAATTAACTGTCTAAGTGACAATGAAAAAGCATATACAGTTAAACAACTCGCAAGCCAATACAATGTAACCGTTAGAACGATATATAATGATTTGAAGTCCATCAACCAATTTCTTTATACTTATGGTTTCAAATTATTGATTATTCAAAGCGATGGACGCATCATACCAAGTCAAGATTTTTTTCTATGCAGATCTTTTCTAAAAATTGATGATTTTTATTATTATCGATTATCACGTCATGAACGTGTCATCATTGCTGCAGCTATGATAATGTTAGAACCAAACTATATCACCATATCTCAAATTGCTGATACATTGTATTTCAGCCGAACAACTATTGTAAAAGACCTTCCTGACATTAGAAAGTTCCTATCTGGTTTTTCTTTGACTTTGCAGACATATCCCAATAAAGGCTTACATGTTGAAGGATTAGAAATAAATATCAGAAATGCTTTGACTGAAATATTTAATCCAGAAAGTTTAAATCATGAATTATCTAATTATTTATTAAATAATCGAATAATTTTATCCAATAAAAACATTAAAATCATCGATAACATTATTTCAGAAATTGAGATGGAATATCAGATAAACTTCAGCGATCAATCCTTTCATGATCTTCGATATTTTTTAATTATACTTATTGATAGAAATGCCAATTGTCACTATATTAGCAGGCACAGAAAAGTAAATGGTGAAGAATATCATATAGCCAAAGATATATTAAGATATATTTGCCAATATTGTAAAATACATACAACTGAGGCCGAAGCGTATTTATTAGCATTGAAAATTAAAAATGAAATCATATATCAATCAACCATTACAAATAATAAAGAATCTATCGCGATTCAGGTTTGTGCTCGAAAATTAATTAGCGATGTATCAAAATCCATGCACATAGATTTAACCAGCGATTATCAGTTGTATGAAAACTTATCAAACCATTTAACTTCAATCTATAACCAATATATTGTTACTTATATCGACAATCCAGTCATATCTGATATACAAAAATCGCAAAAAAAAATAGTCGATGCAGTAAGTAAAAACATAAAACCAGTTGAGAATTTTTTCGGCAGAACATTAACCAATAAAGAAATTATATATATAGTCATACACTTTTGTGCAGCCATTGAACGATATAGGAATTCTAAAATCATTTACGATGTTGTAGTTATTTGTAATGCAGGAGTAGGAACATCAGAATATATCGCAGCAAAACTTAAAAAAATGTATCACCTAAATATTGCCTCTGTAATTTCTTCACATCAAATATCCAAATTAAAAAAAGATAGTGCTGATTTTTTGATATCAACCATACCTATACAAAATGCGCCGATAGATTTTATTGTTATATCATCACTTCTTAATGAAGAGGATTATAGGACAATTGGAAATAAAATCGCAGAATTACAGGCAAGAAAACATACACCTATTCGCCAACAACAAGAGGAGATTACAGCTGGAGATATTGCAAATGTCATAAGACCAATCCTTTATAACATGATTCCTGATAATGCAGAAATTATTTATAAAGAAATAAAGAAGCAGCTACGTAGTTTTTTTAATCATACAAAAACATATCAGGAAGAGCTAACTTCACCTTATTTACACCAGCTACTATCACCGAATTTTATTCAATTAAATATAATGGCCACTGATTGGATAGATGCTATTAGAAAATCAGCTATGCCGTTATTAGAACATGGATATATTGAGCAGGATTATATATCGAACATGATTGAAAACGCTAAAGAACTAGGTCCTTATTTTTGTTTAATGCCCGGCCTTGCCATTCCTCATGCAAGTTTGGAATCAGGAAGCTATAAAACAGGAATGAATATGATCAGGCTTGAAAAGCCTATTATATTTAATTCTCCTGAAGTTGATCCTATAAAATATGTCATAACATTAAGTGCAGTAGATAATAAAACGCATTTAAAAGCACTTTTTCATCTCCTAAATCTATTTCAAAACGAGGAGTTTAGAAAAGAATTAGATAATGCAAATAGTTCGTTACTTGTAAATCAAATAATTGAAAAGTATGAATATATTCTGCCAGACAACTAAAGAATACTATTCAATACACATAAATTCTAAAAAAAATAGCTAGAAGATGATGCAAACCCTCTAGCTATTTTTTAAATTTTTACATCTTGTCTAAAAGATTAGTCAAAAGACCAATATTATCAACCATAATATCCGGTTGTGTAGAATAATTCTTCAGTTCTTCTTTTTTCGTTTCTCCGCTTAATACTAGAACACTAACGATATCACTTCCCTCAGCCACAGCAATATCGGTATACATACGATCGCCTATAATGGCAATCTCTTCCGGTTCTAATTTTGTCACTTTCTGAATATATTCCAGTGTCCTTGGACTAGGCTTACCAAAAAACTCTGGATATACCCCAGTGCTGGATTCAATACATCTTGCGATACTACCACAATCCGGTATGAACTCTCCCCCTTCTATGGGGCAGTTCAGATCCGGATTAATACCGTAATACGTCTTCCCATGCCGAATAAATGTGCAGATCTTCTCCAACTTTTCATAAGTTAAAGTCGTATCAAAACCTAAAATAACAACATCCGGATTTCCATCATCTAAGATCCATCCATCTTTTTCAAATGCCCTTAACAAGGCCGGTGTACCCACTACATACAGATGTTCCCCTTTATGATGTTCATGTAGATACTCCAGTATAACATCCGTAGAAACCATCATTTGATCTTCAGTAATATGAATATTCATTTTGGATAATTTAGAAATATACGTATCTAAATCTTTCGATGAATTATTCGTAAAAAAATAATACTTACGTCCCGTTTCTTCTACTTTATCAAGAAACTTATGGGTATAAGGAAAAAGTTCATTCCCCAAATAAATCGTTCCGTCCATATCTAGAACAAAGGCCTTTATTCCCTTCATTCTTTCTTTGATCTCATTTAAATCTGTTAACATAAACTTTCCTAGTTCGAACGATAATATTGTACAAATGCATTACTGTAATCTTCCAATAACCCAAGATCCCATAGCAATTGCAACAATCCGTAACGAACACGTACCTCTTTTGCCAAAATTAAGCTGTCTTTGGTCATCATTTCATCAATGCCTACCTGCTCAGGACGGTATGCGGCTTCAACTGACTTCAAAATTTGAACAACATATTCAGGTTTAGGTAAATCATTTTGTATAACTGTTTTAATATCTTCCCATTTGTTTGCAATGGTATCAATACGGTTCAATGCACTTTCAATATTATTCTTTCCAGCCTTCTTTTCTAAAGCAATAACACCATTTGCAGCTCCTTCAAACTTATCTTTGACCAATGCTTCCCATTTCTCATAATCAAATGCTTTTACTTTTTGTTTACACTGTTCAAAGTCAATATCTTCATTGATCAGCTTATACCATAGCGCTATCACCCCCGGGGTTGCCAACCCTACTTTTGTTCCGTGGAAAACAGGAGGCCTATGTTCAAACAAAAATTTCATTTCCCAATAATGAGATACATGATGTTCGCTGCCGGAAGCTGGTCTTGAATTGCCAACAAAGCCCATAGCCATTCCCGTTTCGACAAGGGCTTCTGTTATGGCTTTTATCGCTTTTTTATCTCGAGTTAGTACACCATTTGCGTTATCAACAACTTCTTGAATTGATTTATACACCATATCCACAATTGTCTTACAATAGTATTCTTCATTAATGATATGTGCTATTTTCCAATCAACCAAACAGTTATATTTTCCAATAATATCACCAAGTCCTGCTTTGATCATATCAATCGGCGCATTTCTTAAGACTTCCAAATCTCCAAAAATAGCTGTAGGTACATGGCAATCATAGGTTGTCTTAAGATCGTCAGTAATTAACGCAGCACCTACAGAAGCAAAACCATCCATGCTTGGCGCAGTTGCCACAATACCATAATCAAGTCCAATTTTTTTTGAGATAAATTTGCTAAGATCGTTAAGAGTTCCAGAGCCTATTCCAAGAACATAATCATATTTTTGTTTCATCCCTAAAAGAATTTCAAAGACAGCTTTCTCATTGGGAACAACTTCGCCTTTTAAAACAATTGAATCTAAAGCAAAACCCTTTTTGACCAGAAAGTTTTCTAATTCTTCCCCATAAGCTTGCTTAGTATTTTCATCTTCAATTATATAGATATGTTTGTATCCTTTTTTCGACAAAAAATCAGCAATATCCTCTTTTACATTGTCTTTTATTTGGACTGTAGAAAGATTTGTCGTATGAATTCTTTGACAATCGCATTCAAAAACTTGACCTAGATAATCATTGATTTCAAAATGTTCTGCATCAATTCTCATAATAATCACCTAATTCATGTTCACAAAACAACGCATTGCCGATTCTACATCTTTTTGCATCGCATCCTGGCCGGCTTTTGCGATGTCATGGAAATATTTTGTTGGGCAAGCTGCACTGGCACCTTCCCCGCCGGCTTTATCCATATAAGTAAAATAATTGATTTTACGCACTCCGTTGGCTATAACTTTTTTATAATCCTCATGGCTTACTCCACTACCGCCATGCATCACAATAGGAACTCCTGTCGCATCACTTAATTCTTTTACTAGATCAAAATCTAGATTTGGTTCAGAAAAATATTCTCCGTGAACTGTTCCGAAAGAACAAGCCAAGCAATCAACCCCTGTTTTTTCAACAAAATCTTTTGCCTCTGCCGGATCTGTATAATTACTTCTATCTGATTTACGGTTTTCAGTAATCCCTTCATTATTTAATGTAATACCTGCCATTTTTCCGATTTCAGCTTCAATACTTACATTATATTTATGTGCCATTTCAACCGCTTTTTTAGTCATTTCTACATTTTCATCATATGGTAGAGCAGAACCATCAAACATAATGGATGTAAATCCCATTTTTAAAGATTTTTCAATATAATCTAAATTAA
Organism: Faecalicoccus sp. LCP19S3_E2; assembly: GCF_052121255.1. Classification (NCBI taxonomy): domain Bacteria; kingdom Bacillati; phylum Bacillota; class Erysipelotrichia; order Erysipelotrichales; family Erysipelotrichaceae; genus Faecalicoccus; species Faecalicoccus sp. LCP19S3_E2. The sequence continues at coordinate 39,428 of NZ_JBQKEP010000009.1, forward strand.
TTCCATGATCCAAATGTACAACAACAGGCACTTTAGCTTGTTTAGCCATTAACACCATAACAGGTCCAATCGTATCCAAATCCATAACGTTGTTTTCTTCATGAGTTTGAGCAAAGGCAAGAATTGTAGGCATATTCAATTTCTCTGCTGTATCCAATACCGCTAAAATGTTTTCAAAATTTACAACATTAAAAGCACCTATTGCGATTTTTTTCTCTTCTGCCATTTTAAAAATATCATTCAAAGTAGCTAACATGATGATCCTCCTTGTTTATTTAGAAAATTGAACCATGACTTTATAAGTATCTGGTCTACAAGCGCATTCCATAGCTTCTTTAATTTCCTGATATGGATAAACTGCTTCAATTAAAGGCTTAACATTAATAATTCCTTTTGAAATACAGTCAATTGCTTGTGCAAAAGTTTCAATGGTACCATTTTGTGTACCAGTCACTACAATTTCCTGCGAATGTAATCTTCCGGCATCGACTAAAATCGGATCATTAGGATGAATCGAACTAAACATGTTACATACCCCACTCTTTGCGGTCATTTCAATTGCCTGAGCCGCAACCGATGGAATTGCCGTTGTATTTTCTACAACGTTTGCACCGCGACCCCCTGTTAGTTTTTTTACTTGTTCAACCGGATCTGATTCCAATGGATCTATTACCACGTCAGCTCCCATTTTCAAACCAAATTCTCTACGAGCTGCATCCGTTTCACTCAAGATAACACGAGCACCTTGTTTCTTTGCGCATAATACATGCAAAAGACCCATTACTCCACCGCCAATCACAACTACATCATCACCCATCTTAATATTAGAGCGATTGATACTGTTGATAACACATGCAAGCGGTTCTGTAAATGCCGCTTGGGCATCCGGAGTTTCTTTTGGATATACATATAAATGTCTTGCTGGAACAGCCACATACTCAGAGAACCCGAAGAACCCTGAAAGTCCGTCTGGATTAAAATAAGAAGTTCCTTTTGTGAAATTTGCGCAAATATTTTCATGATGATGTTTACAGTCATAGCATATTCCACAATCATCGATAATATATGGGATTACATGATCTCCGACTTGAACCATTGACGGATCTACATCATTGCCTATTTTTTCGACAACAGCACTGTATTCATGACCGCCCACACGAGGATATGACCATTTGCTTCCCTTATAATCTCTTACATCATTTACACAAATCCCTGAAGTTAAAACTCTAACTAAAACCTCATCTTCTTTAATCTCCGGCATTGGAATATCTTCAATAGAATATTTGCCAGGTTCAACCAATACACAAGCTTTCATTTTATTTCCTCCTCTAAATAAACAAAAGAAGAGACACAGCATATTTCACCAGTCTCTTCCTTTCAAATTATGCTGTTAAAATTCCAGTAAGTCCTCCAACAACACCAATGATAACAATTAGAATAATAATTTTGATGGAAGTCCAGCGTTTCTTCATCAACCAGTAAACAAGCATCGTAAATCCTAATGGAAGAATCTTTGGCATAACGGCATCAAACAAAGTTTCCTGTACATTAAAGGTGGAACCAGAAGTTACAATTTCAAGACCGCAGGAGCAAGTAACATAGTTGGCAATCAAACCACCCATAACCATGCATCCCATGACTTGAGCACCTAACAACAGTTTGTCCAATACCCCTTTCTCAAGGAAATCCATAATGGCATCCGAACCTTGCTGATAACCAAAGAAGAAGTTTGCAAAACTAAACACATAAGAAATCGCAAGCATCAAAATTAAATATGCAATAGATCCCCAAACAGTACCAGTTAACGTGATATCAATACAAATTGCCAATAAGATTGGAATCAATACACCTTGATAAATGGTATCACCGATACCAGCCAAAGGTCCCATCAAAGAAGTTTTTAAAGAAGTGATAAAATCACCTGGAATCGGCTCACCAAGAGATTTCTGCTCTTCCAATGCAATGGCCATACCTAAAATACAAGAACCAAATTCAATATGAACGTTAAAGAATTCCATCTCACGTTCCATAACTTCTTTACGTTTGGCTGCACCATCAGGGTCATCTTTATATAAATAATTGATGACCGGTACAAATGTATGTCCACAGGCCATACCCATCATACGTTCATAGTTATAACAACACTGTACCCAAGTTTCCCAGTTGAAAGCTGCATGATACAAGGCTTTCTTAGGAATGACATGTTTAATTTTATTTTGTTCTGCCATGTTAGAAATCCTCCTCTAATTCAGCTTCCTGTGCAATTGAGCTTTTATCATTTCCATGTTTGTAAGCTAATTGGACATAGATCAAAGCAATCAATAAAGCAATTACACCTAAAGGTAATAATCCTAATCCAGAGTAAACTGCAACGACAAATCCGAAGAATAGGAACACGCGACTCTCACCTTTAAAAATATATTGTAGAGTAATCGCAATACCTAGTGCCGGCATTAATCCACCGATAATCTGGAATATTTTTAATGGTGTTCCAGAAAGCATCGTTACAAAATCCTGGATATAAGCAGCACCGAAATATGCAGCCAATGAACAAGGAATGATACAAATTACAGCAGCCATGATCTGTGGTAATAATACATTGGAGATCCAAAGACGATTATATTGTTCTTTTTCTACAAATTTATCTCCGACATGTACAAAAATTGAATCCAATGTCATACGAGCATACCAAACTAATGTTCCTAAGATACCAATTGGAACTGCCAATGCCAATGCTGTATCAGCATCCAGTCCACCAGTAATGGCATAAGTGGCACCTAAAGTACCAGCTAAAGCCATATCAGCAGGCATGGATCCACCAGCTGAAATGAATCCTAGGTAAACCAAGTTGATAGAAGCTCCGACCATAGCTCCTGTTAGTGGATCACCTAAAATAATCCCGGCAATCCAACCACAAACCAATGGTCGCTGAATGGTCCACAAACCAACAAATGGAAGGTTTGCTTCACCGATCCAATACAAGATTCCCAGAAGGACAGCTTGTAAAACCGAAATTGACATAAATCTTTCTCCTCTCTTCCTATTATGTTTATGTCTGCAGATTCTGTCGCTATAACAAATTTGAAATATCGACAACCTTCTGCTCAGGTACTAATTGATAATAAACATTCACACCTTTTTGTCGCATACGACGGATCGAGTCGACTTCTTCAGGACTGGCAGACACATTATTTACAAATGGTTTTCTATCACCACGAATGCCCATTCCTCCAAGACAAACTTCTTTGATATCAACTCCTCCATCAATGAGTTGTTCAAATACAATAGGTGTTTTTGTTAATACAATAACTCTTTCTCCACCTGGATCTGGTTTCTGTAAAGCTTTTGTAGCTCCTTCAACTGTCAATACAGCTACTTTAGTTCCCTGTGGAGCTAATGCCATCAATACGCGTTTATTAAACTTGTCCGCAGCTACCTGATCGTCAACAATGACAATTCGATTTGCGCTTAAACTAGGTGTCCATGCAGTAACCACTTCACCATGTATCAATCGGTCATCAACTCTAGCTAAAACGATGTTTCGCATTCTTCATCCTCCTCTTCCATTTTCATCATGTCCGCAAGATATTTACGGACATCTTGTACTGTGCTTCCGGCGAGTTTCATTGCTTCTTCACAAATTTCCTCTGCATTTTTACCGTTACTTCTCATAATCAAAATCTCCATTAGCAATGGAACGTTTATCCCTGTTAAATGATAGACATCGTATTTGTTCATGAGTTGCACAACGGCATTAAATGGACTTCCGTAAAAAAGATCTGTTAAGACCAAAATTTCTTCATTTTCTTTAGCCTCTTTAAATTCTTTCTCAATGTTTTCTTTTAGGATGTCTACCCCTTGCTCAGGATATAGTCCAACATAGGATAAATTCTCCTGCGGGCCAAGGACCATTTCCATCGTTTGATACAGCCCTTTCGAAAAAGAACCATGAGATACTAAAATAATTCTCATATTATCCTCCCTCCATTAAGTACGGTTTTGAAACATTCGACTGAAAGCGTTTACATCTTACGGTCTAATTGTAAACAAAACCTTGTTATATTTATCACAATGAAATTCATATTAATTACGCAATTTCTTTCAAAGCTGTATAGATCTTCTTATATTTGCGATACCCTTCGTTGTATTTATGCACACGTTTTTTATCCGGGTAAAATATTGCTTGTGGTGCTTCTACTGCGTATTCCAAATCCATTTTTGACTGTAGAGCCAGAAGGCAAACACCAAAGCATGGAGATGCATTGCCCCTCACCACTTCTAATTGAACATTTAAAATAGAAGAAAGTATTCTCATCCATATTTCACTTTTCGTTCCTCCACCATTAATGCGAATCTTCTGTGGCCAGTTTTTCAATCCCATATTCTCCATAACTTCTTTTAAAGCGTATCCTACGCCTTCCATCACCGCCTGTGTCATATCTTTTCTTTTCGTTGATGCACTTAATCCAATAAATGCTCCACGAATATCCAAATCTTGATAAATGAGTTTGTCTCCTGTTATATGCGGAAAAAACAGCACACTATTATTGCCAAGATCATCTTCCAGGATATTTTTCTGATCTACCCCAAAATCCGATGTCTGTACTGCATTTTCCACCCACCATCTTTGTGCTCCACCAGCAGAACGGACTGTCCCTTGTACGATATTCACAATATGATTTCCATCCTTACTAAAAAGAACATTTTTTCCTTTTCCTTCAAAATCCCCATCTTCTTTAGCTATTAAAACTACGCCTGATGTACCTAAAGAAATGACAGGATCTTTATGCTCGATAAGATGTAAAGAAACCGCATTCGCCGGGTTATCTCCAGTACCTACGATGACTTCTGGTGCATTCTTGCATTTCAACTCATCACAGATTTCCGGTAACACTTTACCGACTATTTGACAACTTGGCATAACTTTACCCAAAATACTTTCTGTTACTTTGCATTTCTGCATCATAATACTCGACCACATTTTAGATTGAATATCATATATTGAGCTTGTAGAAGCATCGCAATAGTCCTGACTATATCTACCCGTTAAAAAATAAACAATATAATCATAAGGAGTAAGAATATGGCAAACTGTTTTAAAGCGTTCAGGGTGCTCATTATGAAACCATATTGTATTCGCAGCCGGAGATCCAGGAGAAATGATTTTAGAAATGTATTTCGTTTCTGGATACGTTGAAAGTTCTTTTTTTAGTGCTGGTACAATATGGGCTGTTCGCAAATCATTCCATAATATAGCTGGATAAACAGGTTTTCCATTTTTATCCAAAAAAACCGTCGTATGCATTTGCCCGGTTACACCAATCACAACTTCTCCTTTATCACCAATTACATCCATTGCTTCTTTTAAGCCTGTCATTACAGCATCAGTCCATACTATGGGGTCAATTTGGCGATAACCATCTTTTAACTCCTGATATTGATATGAATAACTTTTTTCAAATAAAACTTGTTGTTTTTCATCCAATACTAATGTTTTTAAAGAAGATGTCCCGATATCAAATCCAATCGCAAACATAGTATCCCTACTTCATGTCATTAATAATCAAAACTAAATCACTAGCTGTCTTGGCCACATTTTCTACGGCTTTCTTACACAACCCAAACAAATTTGCTTCTTTGTGATTCTTTTCATATGCTTCTCCAAAAGTTTTGATATATGCTGACCTTAAATCGGAACCGTAGTTAATCTTCAACATTTTATATTGTTTCATTGCTTTGACCTGTTCAAACGGTATTCCAGAACCACCATGAAGAACCAAAGGCACCGGAGACACTCCGGCTATTTTCTTCAACAAATCAAGATCAACTTTTGGTTCTACATCAAATCCATGTACATTTCCAATAGATACAGCCAATAAGTCACAACCCGATCTTTCAACAAATTCTCTTACCAGCGCCGGATCTGTATGACAGTCTGCTTCACTGACATGATCATCCTCTTTGCCCATAATGGCACCTAGTTCAGCTTCTACTGGAATATTATAAAAATGACAGTATTCTACCGTTCTTTTCACTTCCGCAATATTCCCTTCAAAATCTTGATCTGATGCATCTACCATGATGGAAGTAAAACCTGCATCTACACACGCTTTTACATCCTCAAAACTTTTTCCATGATCCAAGTGCAAACCAATAGGTGTATCCGTCCCTTTTAAAAATTTATTAACCAGAAAGGCAATCGTTTCCGGATCCGAAAGATGAAGATTATTTGATGAAATTTGAATCATCCCCGGCATATGTACTGAGTTCAATCCTTGAATGATGGCTTTGGTCATTTCCAAATTCGTTGTATTAAAAGCTGGCAACATAACATTACGTTTTTGAGCATAATCCATTAAATCAAATCCATTGACTATTTTCATGATTGTCCCTCCTAGTCTGAGAATTTAAGCATGACTTTATATGTATCTGGTCTAGCTGCATATTCCATAGCTTCTGTCACATCTTTATAATCAAATACTTTGTCAATTAAAGGTTTGACATCAATGATTCCTTTTTCTATGCAATCTACAGCCTGTGCAAAAGAGCATTCCGTTGGACTAACTGTCCCAGTAACCTTGATTTCCTGAGAATGTAGTCTACCTGCATCAACTAAGATTGGATCATTCGGATGCATGGAACTAAACATATTTACCGTTCCACTTTTTGCAACCATCTCAATAGCCTGACTGGCAACAGCAGGAATAGCGGTTGTGTTGTATACAACTTGTGCTCCCCTTTGTCCAGTCAACTTTTTGACTTCTTCTACTGGATCTGTATGAATAGGATCAATGACTTTATCAGCTCCCATTTTTAATGCGATTTCTCTTCTCTTTGCATCCGTCTCACTTACGATGACATAAGCGCCTTGTTTTTTGGCACATAAGACATGAAGCAAACCCATGACACCACCACCAATAATCACTACATCATCACCCATGCGAATATTCGTTTTATTGATACTGTTAATGACACATGCCAAAGGTTCAGTAAATGCGATTTCTTCATTTGAAACAGAATCGCTGTAGTGATACAGATGTCTGGCTTTTACGCAAACATACTCGGCATAACCCATATATCCAGAAATACCATTTTCGTTATAAAATACTTTTCCGGATTCCGCAGCATCGCATAAATTTTCTGCATTATGCTTACAGCTATAACACATTCCACATTCTTCAATGATATAATTGACTACTTTCTGGCCTGGCTTAAAAAACGAAGTATCTACGTCAGTTCCAAGCCTCTCAACTATACCGGCATATTCATGTCCTCCTATGCGAGGATAGGTATACTTGGATCCTTTGTAATCTCTGACATCATTGGTACAGATTCCTGCTGTCGTCACCCGCAGTAATACCTCATCCGGTTTTGGTTGAGGAATTGGTAAATCTTCAATTTTGTAATGCAGTGGTTTTTCGATTACACATGCTTTCATATAATCCTCCTTTTTTGTTTATGCTTTTCTAAAGGCATTATAAAAAAGAAAAGATTGCGTTTTTTTTAATCATTTTCAGATTAATTACGCAATCTTTATTTAATTTTTATTGCATATTAATTACGCAAAAGGCAATATTTTCCACATTTATACTTCCGTTATTATAGTTATAGAATGTATAAAGTTTACTGTATCCATAAAAATAGAAAGGAGCATAGCAAATGTTGACGAAACGACAGGCAAGTATTTTTTTTGAACTCACTAATAAAGTGGGCTCTTGGTTCAAGGCAAATTATTTTTCCAGCAAATACAATGTAAGTCTTCGCACAATTCAAAACGATATCAAAGCGATAAAAGATTTTTCTTCTGTTAATAAAAATGCTTTTATAATTGAATCTAAAGTTCCTTTCGGTACCCGTATCAAAATTGTAGATAATGAACAATTTACTAAAAAACTCAATGAGATACGAATGCAATCTGATGAACTATCTTTAAATTATAAAGATGATCGTGTATTCAAGCTTCTACATTTTCTTTTAAACCAAAGGCAAAGTATTTCATTAACAAAATGTGCAGATTATATCTATGTATCGAAGTCTACCTTAACTACCGATTTAAAAGAATTAGAAAAACTTCTGAATAAATTCTCTTTACGCCTTATTCAAACAAAAGGGCTGGTATATATCGATGGTTTAGAGCGAGATAAACGAATATGCTTAATGGAAAATGACTACAGTTATTTCCAAATGATTCCCAGCAATTTAATATCTCCAAATGAATCAGCCCAGTTTGAATTTATACGACAAATTCTAATGGAAGAACTCTTAGACAAGCGATATCCCATATCCGATGTTGAATTTCAAAACATTATTATTTGGATCAATATTTCTATTAAACGCATCAGTAATTTCTTTTATCTGAATGAAGAAGATATTAGCGATGGACAAAATTATGACATAGAAATCGAAATTGCGAAAACAATATTTGATCGCATTGAAAAACATTACTTGATTCGTGTTCCACAAACAGAGATAAACTTCTTAGGTCTCTATATCAACAACCATAGTAATTTTAGCAATACCGATTATATATCTGAAGATTTAAACGCTTTTATTTTAGAAGCTCTGCAAAAAATATATGAAGTCTATCCAACTGACTTTAGACACGATGTAAATCTTCGAATGGAACTAGCCTTGCATTGTGTTCCCATGATTTCACGGGCACGAAATAATGTTCAAATAAAAAATGAAATGTTGGATTATATTAAACAAAGCTTCCCATATGCTTTTGATATAGCGACTTACTTTTCATATTTATTATCTCAAAAATATAAAATCAAAATAAAGGAAAGTGAAACAGCCTTTTTGGCCATTTATTTTAATAAAAGTATTCAGGAGTTATCGGCATTAAGGGGAAATAAAAGAATATGCATCATTACAAATTTAAAACGGTCTGAATATTTCTTATTAGAGCAATACTTATATGATAAATTTCAAAAGTATATTACTTCTATTACATTTGTGACAACAAAGGATTTAGAAATTTTAGATTTAGACCGATATGACTTATTTTTCTCAACGGAGGATAATCGTGCAACGGAATCCGGACTTGCGACAAAAATAAACTTTTTCCCTGACGCTAATGAACTAGAAAAAATTAAGGTACGAATCGAAGGATTTAAAAATGTAGAAGATATCATGAAGCTCTTTGATCCCAATCTATTTTTTATCAAAGACTTTACAAGAAAAGAAGAAATTCAAGAATGCTTGGTATCTACCGCAATGAAACTACATGACTGCAAAAATTTAAGAGAAGAAATTGAATTGCGCGAAGAATTAGGAAGTACCTACTTTGGAAACTCCATTGCGATTCTCCATCCAATGCACTCAACAACGAATGCTTCTTTTATTGGAGAAATCATATTAGAAAAACCGGCTCAATGGGATATTGAAGGAAACTATGTGAATCTTATTTTTCTGGTGTGCATCCAGAATAATAATTTAGAAGCCTTTAGAGCATGGGAATATTTATCTCCACTACTTTTTAACAATCAATTCAAGCAGGAAATTTTAACAGTAAATTCTTTTGATGAATTCAAAAAAGTTTGCGAAGAGAATTTGAAAATGAGTATGTATTAGGAGGTATTATCTTGACTGTTGTATTCATTATTGTAATTATTGCAATTGGTATTTTATGGATTTTCCCTAAATTCATGAAACAAAGAATTTATAAAAAAATGACCGATGCCCTTTCTCACAAAGAGTATGATACATTAGATGAAATTTTAGATAGTTTTTGGTGCACGTTCTCTTATAAGCCATATAACCGTGAATTTATGCGATTGACTTCCTATACTATGCAAGGCGACAGAAAAAAGATAGAAGAACAATATGCAACCATGTTCCAAAAGCTTAGAATGAGCAAAAAACAAAAATTACCATTAGCTAAACATGCCTTTTACTTTTATCTGGAAACAAGTCAATTTGAAAAAGCACATGAAATGCTCTCTGTTTGCAAGGATGATCCTAACACAAACGAATATCATGTGATGCAAATAATGTACGATATACTAGCCGATAAGAAAAGTAATCATATTCAAGAAATTAAAAAGAGCTTGGATCAACTCAAATCACAAAAAGATGCTTACACAAAAGAAGCTAATCGTGTTCGAATCGGAGTATATGAATATCTGCTTGGTCTACAGTACCATTATTTACATAATGTCAAAACTAGTCAATCTTATTTAAAAGCGGCATTAAAAAATTGCCGTCATACTCCTTATGAACCTCTAATTCAGGAGATGTTACAATCATGATAAATTTAAATAAATACAAAATCAATGCGTCATTAACATGTATTAATTTATGTAATATTAAAGATTCAATGCAAGAAATCAATAATTCGAGTATTTCAAATCTGCATTATGATGTAGTTGACGGAAGATTCAACAACTGTTTTATGTTCGGGGATCGCATGTTACCTGTATTTAAAAGTTTAACTGATAAACCCATTATTGTTCACTTAGCTTGTGAAGAACCTACATTATATATCCCTACATTTATTAAAAATAAAGCCGATGGAATCATAATTCATTACGAATCGAAATGCGATGTATTAAGTAATCTGAAAATCATCAAACAAGCAGGTTTACAAGCAATATTAGGCTTTTGTTGCAACACCGATGTTCCAGATGATTTTTTAACTTATGCTAACGAGGCAGATTCTATATTAAAACTAACTGTGTTCCCTGGTTTTTCAGGTCAAAAATTTTATAAACCGGCTTTAGAGCATATAAAGGAAATGAAAAAACGCATGGACAAAGAAAACATTTCTATCCCCATTGAAGTGGATGGGAATATAAACAGAAATACTATTTTATCTTGCGCAATGGCAGGAGCAACATTATTTACAGGTGGTACTTCCGGATTATTTAATAAAAATCATACATTACAAGAAAATCTTTCAATTTTATATAAAACATTGGAAAATGGAGTTAATGATGATGTCCATCACTATGAATGAAAAGAGCATGATGAAAGAACTGCTCCCGTTATTAACCGAAAGTGAAAAATATGTATCCGTCAGTTGGGCTACACTTTCTAGAACCACACCTAAACTATATGCATTTATTCTAGGTGATGCTCCTTCAACAACCGGTAATCTCAATAACTATTGTTATGTAGGAATCACCAAATCATTTTTGAATATAGTTCTCTTAAATCCTCTGGATGTTACCCGTGTAACTGGAAAATTTCATATTCCTTTAACACAAATAAAAAATATCGCAATTAAGAATAACTTTTTGCGTTGTACGATTACATTTTTCTTCGAAAATGAGAACTTCACTATGAGTTGGCTTAATGGCTCTGGAGGAACAGGTATTAAAGCTCAAAAACAATATATTCAACGCATGATTAAATTTTTATCGAAGTATTACTCCATATAATATATTTCTCTCCTGATCTATGTTTAGACCCTTAATGCATTTATATTGCTTTAAGGGTTTAAACTTTTTAATGTTTATCTCTTATAAAAAGATTATAGCTGTGTAACATCCTTTTAAGGATTATTTTATATTTTTTATTGAAATCATAGGCATTGCCTTTTATTATGTAGAAGTAAACCTTAAAGGAGAAAACTATGGATCTTTCTTTAATTTTGAAATTACTTGGGGGTCTTGCCCTGTTTTTGTATGGGATGCAGATGATGTCCGATGGTCTGGAAAAAGCAGCCGGTGACCGGTTGAAGACCATCCTGGAAAAGCTGACATCCAATCGTTTCCTTGGCGTGATCGTAGGTGCCTTGATTACTGCAGCCATTCAATCCAGCAGTGCTACAACGGTCATGGTCATCGGATTTGTAAATGCCCGTTTGATGACTTTGCAGCAGGCTGTTTGGATCATTATGGGTGCCAATATCGGTACGACCATCACCGGACAGCTGGTGGCACTGAATGTCAGTGAGATTGCACCACTGATCGCCTTTGCCGGTGTTGTATTGATCGTTTTCTTGAAGAATCCAAAGCTTCATTATTTTGGTTCGATCATTGCCGGTTTGGGTATTTTGTTTATTGGTATGGACATGATGTCTTCTTCTATGAGTCCACTCAGAGAATCCGAAGCGTTCATCTCATTGTTGACAAACTTTTCCAATCCTGCCATCGGTATTTTAGTAGGCGCTTTATTCACCGCTCTCATTCAGAGTTCTTCGGCTTCCTTAGGTATCTTGCAGGCTTTAGCCCGGAGTGGTTTGATTGGTTTGGATGGTGCAGTCTTTGTATTGTTTGGACAAAACATCGGTACTTGTATTACAGCCATTTTGGCATCCTTTGGAACCAGTCGAGAAGCCAGGCAGACAACGATTATTCACTTGAGTTTCAACATCATCGGTACGATCATCTTTACCACGGTTTGTCTGTTGACGCCGCTCACTTCCGTGGTTGCCGGATGGTCACCGGATAATGCAGCCCAGCAGATTGCCAATATGCATACGTTGTTTAATGTGGTCACCACCCTGTTGTTGTTGCCGTTTGGAACTTATTTAGCTGCCTTTGCCCAGCACGTTCTTCCAAGTGAGAAATTATCGGTGGATTCGGAGGGTTTAATGTATTTACAGCCTCTACCCAAAAGCAATAAAATCATTGGTTTATCAGCCATCAATGTGCAGCAGGTCAATGATGAAATAATGCGTATGATGAAGCTTGCCTATACCAACGTATCGGATGCTTTTGATCAGCTGATCAACTATAAAGAAGATCGTTCCAAATCGATTCAGAAACGAGAAGCGGCTGTTAACTTCTTGAACAGTGCGATCTCCAAATATATTACCGATGCCTTTGCCTATGGCAACTTAAATCAGGAAACTTCAAAAACACTTACCGCTTATTATACGATGTTAGTCGATATTGAACGTATCAGTGATTATGCGATCAATATGGATCGACAGGCTTTGATTATATCGAAAGAAACCACAAATGATGCCGAAAAAACAATCTTGCGAAAGATGAAAAAAAGAACTTTCAAAATGCATGATTTTATCTTTGATCTAAACAAAGCAAACAACTACAATAACCAAATCGATGAAAACACACAGGAATGGAGAACGGCTCAGATCCAGGGCTTAAAAGACAAAACTATTTCCAGTGAACTGGGAATTGCTTTCTCCAGAATCTTAACCGATTATGATCGAATCAATGATCATGCGGTCAACCTGGCTGAAGAAATCGATAAAATAGATAAAGGCTTACTTGAAACGATGATAGAAGAACATATATCTGTTCCAGAAGGCGCTGTTTCATAACAAATTGCATATTTATTTTATTTGTAAACACTGCTGATATACATATGAAATTTAATGACAAAATTGAGTGTGATTAACAAATTGACCATGCTTGATACTATGCTGTAATTCAGGTAGTCAAATGAGCAAAGTGCCTGAAACATAAAAAGGGAGAGTAACTCTCTTTTTTTGTGCTCATTACACTACTTCTTTAATTTCTTCTCGAGCCACTTACAGATGAGTCAGGCAAGCACATCCACTAAATAGACTGATATAGCATATTGAATAGATACAAAGATAAAATAACTGCAAAATTAGCTTTAACTACATCTTAACAGTATTCCAATATCCTGATAATTCATGATGATTCCACCTCTTTCAATAAAAACGAAGATAACGAACTAAAGCAATTTTTTGATAACTTTTTTCATGTGTTTATGCTGATCATAAACCAAATGGAAAAAAATCACGATTATAAAGTAGGTTTTTATCTTATCCTTAGCTTGGGAACCACTTCAAATATTCTTGGCTTTTTTTTAGATCCCTTACTCCTTCATAATCTATCGGGCTTCTGCCAGTTACAAGTCCAATGAGCCAACTGTAAGTTGTTTATGTCGCTTGGATGTCCGCCTTAATTGACGGGAATAATATGATCAATACATGCTGATAAAAGATGAGGATACTTGCAGCTAAAGCCGACAGGCTTATCACATAATCCACACACCTCTTGAATAACAAATATCTTTTTCTTATTCCGCTCAAAGGCTAGGCGGTGGGTACCACCTTGATCATGTCTATTTCTTTCCACAAAATCACTTCTTTCCAAAAGAAAAAGCCTCAAACTTTTTATCTGAGACTTCTTGATGATATTAATATACTCTCTTTTTGGTACACAGTGTGTACTCTTTATAATTCTTACTGATTCAATCCAAGCTTTTGTTTAATTGCAGCTTCTAATACTTGTGAATAATTAATATGATTATTCTCTGCTATTTCTTTTAGCCATGCCGGTAAAGTACAATTTGTTTTTACTTTTTTATTATTGTACTTTTCCACTACAACATCAGGATAGATTGTAACCGGACATACAATACATCCCTCTGCATCTTCCTTTGATACCTTTCCTGTTGATTTGGGTACCTTTTCTCCATCTTTTACCATGCCATAATAATGTAATTCCAACGCATCCTTTGCTTTTTTTAAAGCATCCTCTAGATTTTTTCCGTCTGAATAACAACCAGGCATATCCGGAAAATACAAACTATACGATTTTTCTCCTGATGGTTCTAAGACAGCTAAATAAGTTAATCCTTTCATAGCATTTTCTCCGTCCTTTCTTTTTTATAATTGAGATGCCAAACCTATGACCTGCCGGGCTATTTTTTATTTAGTCCAGCCTGGTCATAGATACTTTTTTCAGTGCCCGGAGCGATTGTCCGTCCGCCATGTTTAGGAACTGTAACTCTTCCTGATTTTGTTGGATGTTTGAATTGCACATGAGATCCGCTCTGTCCAACTTGATACCACCCATCTTTTTTTCAAGATTTTCACAATTTCTCTAAAAGTTTTTGGCATCTTTTTTCCTCCCTGCAAGTATATTATACGCCTTTATATACGTATGTCAATATATTAATACGTATTTTTATACGTATACATTAAATTAGCTTTGCTATCTCACTTCTGATATGTTTCCATAAACCTTTTCTTGAATAACCATATTTCTCGACTACATTCCAACTATTTAAAAAGAAGAAATGTAAATCAAACAAAAAATTCTGGTCCGCTAAAGAAAAAGCTCAATGGGTTTACACTCATTGAGTCTTCGTCTGTAATAATTAATTTCAGATTCAATCCTACCTTCTTCCGTAAAAATGGCTATAGGACTTGTATATCCACCATGAAAAGCAGAGATTGGTTTACTTTATCTCTGTCCATATTCTGATACCTTCTTTTTTGATCAAAAACAAAATCGATGATTCTTTGATTGCCGAAAGATTAGGACATACAGTGACAGAGCTAAGAAAAACTTATGCACATATATATGATTCTATGAGACAAAACATGAAAAAAATATTGGATGAAACATGTAAAATTGAATAAAATTCGCAAATTTTTGCAATTTTTTCGCAATTTTTGATAAAAAAATTAAAAAAACTCCTTTACATAAAGGAGTTACAAGCTATTGGTGGAGATGAGGAGAGTCGAACTCCTGTCTAAGCAAAGTCCCACGATACAACGTTTACAGCTTTTCTTATCAAAATAATCCTAAGCTTTGGATAAGAACAAAGATCTTAAGATGTGATCCTAAAATTTTCGTATGAAGTATCGGATCACTACTTCATCTTATCTTCTTTATGTGTCCTGCAATAGCTAATAAGAAAGCGAACCTAGACCATTGGGGCTGCAAGCCAAACGTAGGCAATTAAATTAAGCAGCGAAAGCCATGCTCTGGTTTACACCAAAAACATTAGCAAGTTTAGTTTTAGCAATTAATTTTAAGTGGTTTTTACACGTGTCCTTCGTGGCTGTGGTCATATCCAAACGTTTACTCATCGAATACCATAAACATCCCCAGGAAAGCCATTATAACGCACTAATAATCATTCTTCAAGGCCTTCTGAATCTCTTTTTGCGCATCCTTTTTCTTCTGCGCTTCTCGTTTATCATGCAGATTTTTACCCTTAGCCAGAGCAATCTCTAATTTCGCCAAGCCTTTACTTAAATACAGTCGTGTAGGTACTACCGTATAGCCTTTTATACGTGCCGACTGCTCCAACTTCAAAATCTCTTTTTTATGCAACAATAGTTTTCGATCTCTTGTTTCCTCATGATTAAATATATTCCCGTGCTCATACGGTGCAATGTGCATTCCCTTGATATAAGCCTCGTTGCCATAAAAACTAATATAAGAGTCTTTTAACTGTACTTTTCCTTTTCGAATACTTTTGATTTCCGTTCCCTTTAAACAAAGGCCGGCTTCAAATCGATCATACAGCTCGTACTCATGACGTGCTTTACGATTTTCCGCAACTAATTTCTGATTCATTATTCAACTACCACCTCGATTCCTTCCGGTGATCCCATGATTTCTTTTACATAATTTTGAATCCAAGCCTTAGACATATCATAGCCCAAAGAAGCTACATAATGTGTTGGAATATAATCATCGTTGTAATCATGGATCGTCATCACTTTAAAAGTAGTAAAAGCAGGATCATAATACATCACCGTTGGTGTAAATTTCACATTTTTAAATAATGTTTCCTGCGTATCAAAATCATACTGTAAGGTAAAGCTGGCCATACCGCCAACCATACCTTCATTGGTATCCTGTGCACTTAAAAAGTTTCCTAAAGAATAATAGCACAAAGTATCCTGTTTTTCGCCTTGGATGATTTCTGTCGGTTTGATGACATGCGGATGTGTTCCAATAATAACTTCAACGCCCCACTCATTCATCTTTTGCGCCAAGGCTTGTTGATCTGCTTCAATTTCTGTATGATATTCCGTTCCCCAATGCATGGAGACGATCTGCACATCGCTGATTTTCGATAATGCTTCCATATCCTTTTGAATTTGATCTTCATCGATTAATTCCACTAACCATGGCATATCTTCCGGCAGTGGAATTCCATTCAAACCATAGGTATAGCCTAAAAGGCCTACCTTGATACCGTTCACTTCACGGACGATGTATTGATTAGATTCTTCTTCACTGCGATATGCTCCTGTCACCGAAATATCCGGATAGTTTTCATGAAGATAGTTTAATTCCGCCAGTAAGGCATCGCTACCTTTATCTAAACTGTGATTACTGCTGGCAGCTAACCAGTCAAATCCTGTATTGGCAACCGCATCCAAGATTTGTGTCGGGCCGTTAAACTGCGGATAATGACTTAATCCGAACTCTTCACCCGCACAAATTGTTTCCTGATTGATAAAAGAAAGATCGGCCGGTTCAATATAAGGCTTCATCAAGGCATAGTCTTCATTAAAATCATAATCGGTGGCACCCATTTCATATTGCGAAAAAATAGCCTGATGAATCAAATTATCGCCTACGCCCGCAAAGGTAAAGGATGAACTGCCTTTTTCTTCTTTCGATTCAGACTTTGTTTCGGTTTCCTGCTTCACAGTCTCTTGTTTAGGGCGCATAAAATACATAGCACCGGAAACAATGCTTGATCCCACTGACAGCACAACTAAGATAGCTAATAAATATAAAAATACACGTTTGTTTCTATTCATGTCTTAATCATACCAAAATTAAATACGAAAAAGAACATCATTGTCGATGTTCTTTGATTTCTTTATTCCATTAAATTCTTTTTTATGTTATCTATATCTTTCAAAGATAATCCTAGATGTGATAAATAATGACCTGCTGTGCCAAATTGACTTTTTAGCCATTTCCTTGTTCGTATCATATCATCAACCGGTGATGTGAAGAACATATTCATGGCAGAAGGATACTGCTGACGAATTTTGGCAAAAGGTTTCTTCATATAATACTGACTGACCGTATAATCTGCCAGAATATGTTCTTCTTTGACCTGCACAAGATCCAACAACAACATTGACACAACACCGGTACGATCTTTGCCTGCCGTACAATGGAATAAGGTCGGGTGTTTTTGTACAGAAAGCAATTTGAATATATCTGCAAGTTTATCTTGTTGTTGCTCAAGCATGCCTATATAAATAGAACTCAGGTTCGATAAAGAGGAGTTTTTAAAGCCACTAGAAGCCATATTATCTAGTAAGCTCGTTTGAACAATTTGAATAGGACATGGGTATATAGACTTACTTGATTCAATTTCCGTCTTTGATCTAAGATCAATAATCAAATCGATATTCAGATCACAAACAGTCTTCCATCCTTCTTTAGAAACATTTGATAAACTGTCAGACCGATAATAATGTGCTTTTGTCCTTTTATTTTCATATGTCGGATAATTTTCAAGAGAACGAAAATTATAAGTCGTTTCTATCGCCAAAGGTTTATTGGCAACTTTTAAAAATTCAGTCATCACTGACTCCATACTTCTTCTTTCATATTGGCACGAATATAGATAATAGCACCTACAAGACATAACAGGAACATTAGCACGGAGAGAGCAGCCGCTCTTTCATAATCCATATACGTTGCACTTTGTTGATACAGAAGAACACCCAACATATCCGGATTATTAGGACCGGTTAAATACGGAATGGTAAAAGAACCGATTTGTCCCATTAAAATAAACGTTCCTGAAACGATCAAATCTTTATAAACCAGTGGCAAAATGATCGTCTTTAAAATTGTAAACCATCCTGCTCCGGCATCTCTTGCACTTTCAATATATGAATCATTAACATTAGATAAAGCCGCCGATAACATCATCGCCGCAAAAGGAATTGAAAACCATAGATTACAAATAATAATTCCTTTCATATCATAAAGAAGGCCCGGTTGAAAATTAATTCCGAATAAAAGTAAGAACCGATTAATAAAACCAGAATCTTTAATAACATTCATAACAGCATATACCGCTGCAATCCCCAGAATAAAACGAGGAAGTAAATAAATCTTGCTTAAAAAACGACTGATCGGGCTATGCGAAAACCGCATATACAGTACTAAAAGAAAACTAAACGCCACACTGAGGAAAGTGACACTTAAAGCCACTTCCACAGTGAAGATCAATGATTGAAATGCCGTTCCACTACTTAGAAAGTATCCATAATTATCTAAAGTAAATGCGCCATCTGCCGTATGAAACGATTGAATTAAAGTATCGATAACTGGCAAAATTACAACTAAAACCATAATGGCAACAGCAGGAAGCACCATCAGATAAGGCAGCCATTTGTACTCTTTTACATGAGCCATAATGGATCTCCTGTTACTGAGCTAAAATTCCAACTTCTTCAGTCCAACGTGTTTGTGCATCGACTTGAAGTGTTCCTACTGAGAAATAACGCAAAGAATCGGCTTCGGTTGCTTCCAACCATTCTGGATGATCAATACCTTCTAATTTGCTGGAATCTACAACAGGGCTTGCATACATCTGATTCCAGTCAATGGCCTGGGCTTCATAACTCAGCATATAATCAATAACATAATAAGCTGCTTCTTTATCTTTTGCGATGGAAGGAATCAACAAACCGGCCAATGCCCCACCAAATGCAGGATCGATCTGTGTCATTTCAATAGAATCTGGTAAAGTACCCATATTTTTTTGAGAAAGTACCATGTTCACAAAAGCTGGTGTCATATCAATTTGTCCATTAGCTAATAAATCTAAAGATCCCTGATTCTTAACTGGATATTGAACAGAGCCAGATGTTTGATACAAATCTGGATGTAATTCCTTCAACAAATTGATCGCATTATCCCATTCTGTCTGATGTTCCGTTTCCCACTTTTCATCAGAAGAAGTAGCCGCTTCTTCTGGAAGCTGATTGTAAATCGATGTCAATAAGAAAGATAACCCACTACCACCTGTTGTCGGATCACAATAAGTAAATTTACCTGGATTGTCATGAATCCACTGATACAATTCATCTGCCGTTTCAGGGACATCTTTTACATTATCTGAATTATATGCCAACATGATATTTGTAGCTCGATACGGAATGAAAGTATCACCTACAACATTTTCTGTATAAATCAGATTATCATAGTTTTCCAATTTACTGGTATCGATCGTTTCAAAGAAGTCATCTGAAGTTTGTGCAATAATTGTTGAAATATAAGTGTCATCATAAGCTACAATATCAAAATCAGTGTCCGTTTCTCCGGCTTCATAAGCTGCCACCAAACGATCTGTTAAACTTTGCTCATTGGTTCCGGAAGTAATAAACTGAATTTCCATCTTTGCATGCTTGCTATACTCAGGATCCGAATTAAACTCATCGGCAATAGCCTGTAAAGCATCTCCTACTTCCTGTCCTCCTGAGCTCCAAAGTGTTACTGTAGGCACTTCTTCACTGGAAGTATCTGTAGTACTAGAGCCACAGCCTGCCAATCCGGCTACCATAGCGCCACATGCTAATACAGCTAAAGATTTGTGTAATACACTTGATACTGTTTTTTTCATCTTTTTTCTCCTTCTTCTTAGTTTTGTACAGGAAATTCCTGCACACGATTAAATTTATAGGCAACGCGATCCCCAATTTGATAGTCCGCGCTTCCCCCTTTAGGTATATAGGCTTTGATTGTTTGCTGTTTTTCATTTTCAATCAAGAGTTGGGTATAATGCCCCAATGGCATTACATTTTGAACAACAGCTCCCTGGCCATGTTCGATCAAAATATCTTCTGGTCGAATTGCCAGTTCTTTTGATCCTTCCTGCACAAAATTCATTTCTCCGATGAATCCGGCAACAAATCGGCTGCTTGGATGATCATAAACTTGATCCGGAGTGTCCAATTGTTCGATACATCCTTGATTCATAACCGCAATACGATCGGAAATAGCCAAAGCTTCTTCCTGGTCGTGAGTTACAAAGATAATCGTTAATCCGGCTTCTATCTGAATACGCTTTAATTCTTCACGCATTTGTTGTCGAATCTTCGCATCTAATGCCGAAAATGGTTCATCTAGTAATAATAAAGAAGGTTTTAATACCAAAGCTCTGGCTATCGCAACACGCTGTTGCTGTCCTCCGGAAAGCTGCGATGGATATTTCTTTTCAACACCGCTCATTTTAACCATCTCCAACATTTTTTTAATCATTCTATCTATATCTTTTTTCGGTGTCTTTCTTAGTTTTAATCCAAAAGCCATATTTTCATAAACGGTCATATGGGGCCACAGATTATAACTTTGAAAAACCATACCTGTCGGTCTTTTTTCTGGTGGAAGATCTTGAATAGCTACTCCGTCTAACGTCATAATGCCCGAATCAATTTTATGAAAACCGCCAATAGAGCGTAGGATTGTTGTTTTTCCACATCCACTTGGTCCTAAAAGCGTTAATAACTCCTGATCATATACATCAAGTTCGATATTCTCAACGCCTTCTTTTTGACTGTACTTTTTCGTCAGCTTTTCAATATGCAACTTTACTTTTTTATCTGCCATAAAAATCCTCCTACATCTTCATTCCATTGGATAACGCTTTGGCACTGAGATATTTTCTAAACACAATCAGTAATAGAATGGAAGGAATCAACAAAATGACCGCAACTGTATCTGGATAGGACATGATAATTCCATACAGTTGACTTGGCATCGTATGAACATTTGGCAATCCAATCAACAAAGATCCTTGTGCCTCTTCCATAGATCCTAAAAAGGTATATAAACTTGCTACAATAATTCCCGGTTTTGCCATGGGCAAAGTAATCATAAAGAAGGTTCTTAAAGGGCCAGCTCCTACATCACGGGCACTTTCTTCCTGTTGCCTATGAACAGTTCTAAACGCTCCACTTGGAATCCAAATCATAAACATCATCGTATTAATAATATGGACTAAAATGACACCTGGAAACGTACCAATTAAATTTAACTTATAGAAAATGACAGTCATTGCCGTATAAATTCCCATTTTTGGAAATGCATTGGTAAACAAGAAACTTAGTCTCACCAAACTTCTTCCTTTAAATTTATATCTGGCAATTGCATAAGCAGCTGGAAGACATACTAATAATGAGATAAAAGTAACAACTATTGCTAAAATCAAAGATGTAAAAATACTTGAAACCAAAGTATCTCTTTGTAAGATATATTCCCACCAGCGGAACCCATAAGTTTGTGGTATTACGTCTGGATATTGATACTCTCCGGCAAAAGACAAAAACAACATGTGAACTAATGGTCCATAGAAGAGAAGTAAGAATACCGCTCCTACGATATACTCCCAAAACTTATTTTTACCTAGTGTATAATAGAGTCTTCGCATTTTATGTCCTCCAATATAATGGTCTTGCTATCGCAATTCGATCATTGCCACCAAACAGCTCAAAGATCGTAACGTGCGCATTTTCAATCAAAACTGTGTAATCTTGATGCAAGTTCACCATTTGCTCAATGATATTGCCATTGTCACTTGTCATTTTTAAAGTAAATGATCCCTCCGGCAAACTTTTCCAAGCATGATATCCACTTGGCTCAAAATGAATTTTAACTTTATCTTGATCTTGTTTTAATTCAATTAGAGGTCCTTTTGTCACCATTGTTCTTTGGGTTAAAATGGATGAAAGTACTTTCTCGCTATTAGGTCGCATATCCTTTTCATCAACCTCACAAAAAGTGATAATAACATCGTTATCTTCCGGCGCTTTGTGAATATCTTTGCCTGTAACTGCCGCTAAACGATATCCCTGCAATACTTTCTCTTTCCAAAAATCAACAGCTTGCCCATTTCCCGTAAAGAAACATTCATCACTGACTGACGAATCGTTAGATTGTGCCGATGTATTATATATTTCAATATAATCAATCAAGGACCAATCATGAACTTCCATTTCAAATCGGCACCCGACCATAATCGGTTTACCAATGCAAAATGGATGTGCCAGGCCAATCGCGCGTGCTCCATTTTTTCGCATAGAAACAAAAAATGGTTCTGGATGCCTTGGATCTAAATCTGAAAAATCGATCATACGAGTCATTCCCAGCCCTAAAACATGGCCATAATAAGTCGTCATTTCAATTCCTTTGATCAAACTCAAATCCATATTGTGCTGTGAGATCATAGCTTGCATTTCTTCCTGACCTGATGCGGTATTATGATCAGTAAGTGCAATCACTTGAAACTCATGATCTTGTGCATATTGTGCCAATTGTTCAGGTGTTAATGCCCCATCCGAATGAATGGTATGATTATGTAGCTCTGCGCGGATAAACATTACTGATTTCCTCCTTTTACGACCAAACGATAAGGTGTACGATCTTGGACAACATTAAACACTTTGATTTGTACTTCTAATAGCCCTTCAATTTTACAAGGAATAAAACCTAAGCTTGCTTTATCAGCACTCAGTTCAATGTATTTTTCTGTTGCATCGTAATGAGCACTACCAGCACAAAAGCCATCTACAATAACTGAAAGATTGAGTTCTGCTTTTGGTCTTTGCATAAACACTTGAATCTGTTCTTGATCTAATTCAACAGATGCATCATTACAGGAAATAGCTTTTCGACATTGATCTTCCAATGTTCCATCATCAAGAATTTCACGCTTTGAAAAATGAAATTCTATATAGATTGACTTAATATCTTTAGGCAATGGACTTTTATACACAATATCTCCTTGCCAGTCTGTTGAAATCTCTCCACGCATCTCCCATAAAACGCGTAATTCTTTTGGCTCCATCAAATCTCTCCCTTCCTACACCGTAAATGTAATATCTTGGTTTTGCCATCTCCATCAATAAATCGCTAAATGAAAATAAAAAAAAAGTAAAAGTAATGACAGATATGTCAAACTTTTACAGTTTTACCTTCTACTTACATGACATTTACTTAAAATTGAGTTTTCTTTTCTTTGACAAAACTTATAATACATATATGAAAAAATACACAAAACATAAGCAGGAAATTGAAGAACAAATCTTAGAAAATTCTCTTCAGTTATTTTGTAAAAAGGGGCTCAATGTATCCATGAGCATGATTGCATCTCAATGTCATACCACTAGAGCAACTCTTTACAAATATTTTTCAGATTCAGATACGATCATGTGGGCCATCATCAAAAAGTTCTTTGAAAAATTAGGAAATTTGTTATATCAAGAAACACCACAAAATGCTTGGAATCGATACTTTATTTATTTTGAATCTATGATTTCTTTATATAAAAGTAATCCTAACTGGTTTCTATTTCTTTCTCTCTTTTTTCCTGAATACCAAAAGGAAAGCTCTACAATTCTTAAAGAAAGATATAAAATGTTCTTTACAGACGGTGCATTTGGAACCACTGATACTGTCAATTTTTTAGAGCAAGATTTTTATGATGGATCAATACGCATGGATTATCAGGCGCACAGTACAGCTGTTTCTGCCGCCTACATGGCTTGTTTTACTTTGATTGGAATTCCAGCTATCGACCAGGAACTCACCATCAAATACAACATGCCTCCTATAGAATTTGCACAAAATGCATTTTCTATTTTCTTAGAAGGCCTAAAGCCTTAATTCACTAGACAGAACATAAACTTTTTAGACATTGCATGCTCAACAATGTCCCTTTCTTATCCACTTCCGGTTCCAAAGAAAGAATACAATCACATGTTTCCTGTATTGACTTTACTAATGTTTTATAGTCAATATTCCCATTCAATAGCGGAACATGCACAAACGGTTTTACAAGCCCGGAAACATAATGATAGTTTTTCAAGTGAATATGCCCTATATATGGATATAGATGCAGCAGTTCTTCTTCCAGGCTCCAATCCATATATTCTTTAGGCACATTTTCTCGAATGGCACGATAAGAGTTGGCCGGATCCCATAACAGCTTTAAATACGGATCATTGATTTCCTGTACGACTTGTAGTGTCATTTTTCCTTTTGGTAAATGGGAGTAGGGACAATTCTCCAGCATTAATGTCACATGATTTTTTTTAGAAATATCCAAAGCTTTTTTAATGTTCTCGATGATCTTCTCAAAATCTAGTTTGGTTCCATAAGGACCTTTTCGATTATCCGGCCAGCGAAATGGAAAAATACGAATCTTTGGACAATCTAATTCGTTGGCTATCCAACAAGCATTCTCCAATACTTTTAAATGGTATTCCAAATCCCCTTGTATCGAATAAAAGCCTGGATTAAATAAAGAAACCTCATCCCCCTGATACAGAGGACATAAAAAGAATAGAGTACTGGCAATATTGGATACTTTGACATGATATCGATTCAACAGATGTTTGATTATTTCCACTTCTTCTTTGGTACATGTTTCAATAGAATGACCAAATACATTATGCAGCTCTACATATTCATAGCCCTCTTTGACTATAATTTTTAAAGCCTCTTCTAAATTCTGACTCACCTGATCGCTGATGATGGAAAGTTTCATGATCTCACCTCATGATTATCATAACATTATAATGTTTATTCCTTATAAAAAGATTGGATTTTTTGATCCAATCTTACTGTAACAATGTTTGAATTGTTTCTTCTAAATCTTGTGCTGTCAGCTTGAATTCTTTTTGAAGGAATTCCGGTGTACCCACCTGACCAAACCTTTCATTTACACCATGGCGTTTAAAAGACACATTGATTTGATTTTCCGCAAGCACTTCGGCAACGGCACTTCCTAAACCGCCTGTAATCGAATGATTTTCAAAGGTCACAACTGCTTTTTTTCCTTTTGCTTCTTTGATGATCAAGTCTTTATCCAATGGTTTGATACAGAACATATCGATTACAGAAACTGAAAGATTTTGTCCTTCCAGGCTTTGTGCACAATCCAGGGCATCACTGACGATCTGACCGGCTGTTATGATCAGTACATCCGATCCTTTCTGTAAAAGATTTCCTTTTCCCAGTTCAAAAGTAGATCCTTCCTGATAGACATTGCGGCATGCCTTACGATTGGCCCGGATATAATGAACACCTTTTCTTTTCGCAAACTCTTCAATGATCCAGGCTAACTGTACTTCATCCGCGGCATCACAAACGATGGTATTAGGAATCGCCCGCATCAATGCCATATCTTCCCATGTTGTATGCGTTCCGCCGTTAGGACCTGCACAAAAGCCTGGATCAGAACCATAAATATTGATCGTATTTCCGGCATAGGCTCCGGATAAATAAATCTGATCATATACGCGTCTTGTCGCAAAAGGTCCGAAGGTGTGCATAAACGGTTTAAAGCCAACCGTTGACATTCCGGCACTGACACCCACCATATTGGCTTCGCTGATGCCACATTGAATAAAACGATCTGAATAAGTCTTGGCAATATCGGTAAACTTGCTGGCACCGCCAAGATCCCCATCGAGGGCGACAATATTCTCATCGGTTTCCATCAGTTTAAGCAATGTATCGACAAAAACAGAACGCAGTTCTTTCCCTTTCTTTGTACGATCTTCTGTCCGTTTAAACATGAGAAGTTTCCTCCTTTTGAATGTATGCTTCCAGCTCTTGAATCGCCTGGTTGGTAGCCGCATTGATTTCATCCGTATTAAATTTAACCGAATGATTGGCCATCATATTTTCAAAATAAGGCACTCCGGCTCCCTTGATCGCATCTAAGACGATACATACTGCCTGATCTTGCACTTGTTTGACTTTTTCGATAGCTTTATCAATTGCTTCAACGCTATTTCCTTTTGCGGTTTCTACATGGAAGCCAAACGCTTTCATCTTTTCCGCAATATCAAATGGATTCATAATATCTTTGGTATAACCATCCAATTGTTTTTTATTGTCATCAATGATCACGATACAATGGTTCATACGATAATGTGCCAAATATTGGAAAGCTTCCCAACATTGTCCTTCATTAAGTTCTCCATCCCCAACAATACAATACACATAAGCTTTGGAGCCCTTTAATTTTAATCCTGTCGCAATTCCGGCGGCCGAGCTTGTACCTTGTCCTAATGACCCGGTTGTCATATCCACGCCCGGTGTTTTTAAACGATCCGGGTGGCTGGGAAGATTCGTTCCGCCCTCATTTAATGTATAAAGCCAGGAAGGGTCAAAATATCCTTTTTCGGCCAATACACTATACCATCCAGGACCGGCATGACCTTTGGACAATACCACTCTGTCACGATCTGGCATTTGGGGATTCTTAGGATCTATATGAAGCTGCTTACCATATAAAACACTCATCAGCTCAACAATAGAAAGAGAGCCTCCCAGATGTCCATATCCTCGATGCTGCAGCATTTTAAGCACATCCAATCGTATCCTGGCAGCCAACAGTTCTAAATCTCGTTTTTGCTCTTGATTCATATGTCATCCTCCTCAGTTAGAATAAGGGAGGAGCTTTCAGCCCCTCCGATTGATTAAAGACCAAATTTTTCTCTGAGTTTTGTTTCCATTTCGTTAAGATCCATCAGCTGGTCTAAAATGATCTTATTTTTTAAATGTGTAACCTGTGGCTCTAAATCTTTTCCGACCACAAACAAATCAGCACTTCCTTCTGTGATTTCTCCGATGGCGGTATGTTCCACGCTTACACCTTTGATTCCAAGCTTCTGAAGAACTTTTTCAACGTTCATCCCAACGATCATACTGCTTCCCAATCCCTGGCCGCAGCAACACATAATTTTTCTGATTTCCATAAAGTTCAATCCTTCTTTCTTTTATTCAGCTGCCATAGTTTCTTTCTTTTTCGGTGCTACAAAGTTATAAATAATAGGCAGCAGATATACAACGATACATACGATCAACAAAGCAGATCCCTGCACGTACTGTGCAATGTTTCCAAATACGATTCCCATCCATGAGAAGTCAGCATCAGAGAATGTACAGTTGGCAAAGTTCAGTGCCCCCATAACCGGCATACAGATAGCTGGCAAGAAAGTAATCAATAATCCGTGCATGAAGGATCCAAATACACATCCCTTTAATCCACCTTCGGCATTGCCAAATACACCGGCTGTGGCACCACAGAAGAAGTGTGGAATAACACCTGGCAGGATCAATGCCACCGGAACAAAGGCACTGTTGATGAATACCAGAATGAATAAACCTACGATACCACCTAAGAAAGATACTAAGAATCCGATCAGTACCGCATTTGGTGCATAAGGGAATACAACCGGACAGTCGATAGCCGGAATGGCACCTGGAACCAGTTTTTCCGCAATACCACGGAAAGCCGGAACGATTTCACCAACGATCAGACGTACACCACTTAAGATGATATAAACACCACCGGCAAAGCTTAAACCAGATGTGATGGCCCATACAGCCCAATGTGCCTGTGTTTCAGCTCCCACATTCAACAATCCGCCTAAGTTTGTATAAGTTGCCAATAAAGCTTCCGGATCTTCGGCCAAGATTCCTTTACCTACCGCAATACCGGCAACGATCAAAAAGAATACGACCATGGTCAGACCAATAGCTACCGTTGTATCACGCAAGAATGTCAAACGCTGTGGGAAGTTGATATCTTCACTGGATTTGCTGCCTTTAAACAATTTTCCACACTGTGCCGCAAACCAGTAACCGGCTCCACCAAAGTGTCCAAAACCTAAACCATCGACTTTGACGATCTTTTTCATGGTAGGCTGACAAATTGCCGGAGAGAAAGCCATGATAAATCCCAGAAGCAGACCGCCGCCGATCCACAACTGAACACCTGTTAAACCACCGACATTCAGAATAACCGCTAACATACATGCCATATACAATGTGTGGTGACCTGTTAAGAAGATGTAATGCCATCTGGAGAATCGGGCAATCACGATATTAGCGATCATACCGATACACATGATATACGCTGTATCTGTTGCGAAATCCTGCAATCCTAATGAAACGATAGCTTCATTGTTTGGCACAACGCCCTGCATATTGAACGCATAGTTGAAAATATCACCAAATGCATTCAATGAACCTGTCTGCAGGAAGCTGGAACCTGCACTCAGTACTAAAAACCCAACAATCGTTTTTACTGTTCCCTTAACGATATCTTCAATGGGTTTTCTCTGAAGCGCCAACCCCAATAATGATAATAGACCTACTAAAATGGCCGGGGTTGACAATATGTTAATGACAAAATCTAACATATATCTCTTTTTCCTCCTCTTTACTCAACGCTTATTTATTTTCGCAAGTACTGGAGATAAACAGGTCATATATCTCTTTTGTACTTGGTGCGTCCAAAATTTTTTGAACCTTTTCAGGATCTGAAAATATATTGCTTACGGATTGAATTCCTTCCATATGACTCACTCTGTCTTTGGCAACCAAAGTCACAAGCACTCTGACATCATAACCATCCGGCGAAAATTTTACCGGCTTCTTTAATACGGTCACCGCCATCTGTGTCTCGTTGACACCGGCTGCCAGACTGGCATGAATCAGCGCCAGATTTTCACACAGCACATAATATGGACCAAATTTTTCTGTACTCTCAAACACGGCTTTTTCATATTCTTCGGTACAGAATCCCTGCTCGATCATCGGCCGGCAGGCTACTTTGACAGCTTCTTTCCAATCGGAAACGCTATCGATCATGAAACAGTTTTTTTCTTGAATCAAATCTGTGATCATTCTTTTCTCTCCTACCTTTGTCGTTGTTTTCTACCCAAATTATCAATGTCGATTCTTGCGAAAACAAGACCAAACTTTTTCCCAAACTTGTGCAATGCATTAGTTGCAAATATCTTCAAAATAAAACACTTTCCTTATATATGCACCTTGTTTCTACAAACATTTTCGTATTTTGATTGCACAAAAAATCTAGGAAATGCGAAAAAATCTGTACTCGTTTTCCCTTTTTGGAGTTGGTAATATTAAACATGTTAAAAGGAGTGTAAATTTCTATGACAACCATGCAAGCGGCTGTTTTCGTGACCCTGCTATTTATCGCACTGGCCATTCCCTTTATCGTGCGAAGTATTGTCTGGTCACGTTTTATCAATCAGATGAAAAAAGGAGATGCACAAAAAGCCCTTTCCATTTTACGGTCTAAAAGCTATAAGCTTCTTTTCAGCGAATATGATCAAAACTGGAATATTCTTCGTGTGTATATCTCGCTTGGAGATTATAAGAAAATTGCCGCACAAGTAGAGTTGATGTTTCAAAAGCCTCTTTCCGAAAGACAAACTTATCAGATCGCAAGTCAGACATACTTTTATTTTCTGGATGCGCAAAATAAAGAATGGTCTAAGTTTCTTTTGGAAAAGATCAAAGATTCCAAGCACCCCGAAGAATATGAATACGACTGTATGTTATATCGGATCATGATCGAAAAAGAGAGTAAAGATATAGAAACGATCGAAAAAATGCTTTCCAATAAGGAAAAGGATGTTGTAAAAAAGAGTGACCGGGAAGATCATGCATTCCATATCGGCTTGCTCCAATATTTACTGGCTCTGCAATATGGATATCAGGGAAATACATCAAAAAAAGAAAGTTATGCCAGAAAAGCCAGAAATAATTTGAAAAACACGCCCTATTACCGAAAGGCAAAACAACTTATCGCACACGGTTAAAGAGAAAGGAAGATTCTATGTCGATTATCTATACATTGGATAAAAGATGTCAGGAAATATTAAAGATACTCATGTATGCCAAAGGATATGTCAAAGCACAGGATCTGGCCGATGAGCTTCATATTTCCAAAAGAAGTATTTATTACGACTTGACGAAAATCAATGAATGGTTGACAGACAACGATCTTCCATTGCTGATCCAGGAAAGAGGAAAAGGCGTATTAGTTTCATCCCAGGCCATTTCCTTGATTCAGAAGAAAATGGATTCGCAAGATATGGGCAACCTTCAAGTCTTCACACCGGAAGATAGACAATACATTGAAATCTGCACGATGATCTGTAAAAACCGAAAATTGTATATCGAAGATTTTATCGACTTATGTCAGGTCAGCCGTAATACCATCATTAATGATTTAAAAGCTGTGATCCGCTTTTTGAAACAATACAATATAGAACTGCATTATGATATTAAATCCGGTTATGAAATTATAGGAGAGGCTGTCAAAAAAAGAGCCATCTTTTTCATGCTGTTTCCTCAGATATTAAACCATTATCAAAACAGAAAGATACTCACAGAATATGAAGAAGAAGTCATCCCTGTCCTTTCCAAACTTCGATGTATCGAAGAAGAATTGGATACTGAATATGTCAGTGGAATTTTACCTACTTTGGCTTTATTTATGGCCACCTTGCCAAATCAACACGACACGTTAAATTTTGCGGATATGGATGAAGAAGAAATTGTACAAACCAAAGAATACAACCTGGTCCAAAAATACTTTTCCACTTTAGATACCAATGAAAAGATCTATGTGACCCTGCATCTTTTAGGTTCTCGATTACAGACGATTCCGGTAAATGTTTCCAAAGAACAAGGAGAAACCTATGAAATGTCTAAATTATTGGTTTCTGAGTTTGAAAGACTTTCATACACTTATTTTAAACAGGAAGATGAACTGATCAATGCGATCAATGCGCATTTAAAAACATCATTGTATCGTTATCGATACGGTATTCAATTAGGAAATCCTTTACTGAACAATATAAAAACAGAATATGAAGAATTGTTTGAACTGACAAAGCGAGCCTGTCATGTTCTGGAAAAGAAAATCGGTACGATGATCAGTGATGCAGAAGTGGCTTATCTGACTCTTCATTTCGGTGCTTTTTTAACCATTAATCAAGATGATAAAAAAGAATTTCGCATTTTGATCATTTGCCCCAATGGTATTGGAACCGGAAATATGCTGCGCAATGAAATCACAGCTTTGATTCCTCAGGCTACAGAAATCTGTAACCTGCCATTAAGCTTATATAATGAAAATCATGGTTATGATATCATCATATCGACGGTCATTCTTCCCAAAGAGGAAAAGCTTGTTGTCGTGCATCCTATTTTGACCGATCAGGATCGAGTAACGATCTTAAGGAATTGTATGTACACCGATCCTCATGCGAAAATGCAGATTGATGAGATTACAAAAATCGCAAGCAGTTATATGAACCATACCAATTTGATCAAATTTCAAAAAAGTCTGCAGGAATATTACTCAAGCATTCAGATTCCTAAAGTACCGCACCGAAACTTCGGACAGACGTTATCGTATTATCTGTCTTCAAATCATATTCAAGTATGTTCCAGAGAAGTTGATTGGGAAGAAGCATTACGTATTTCCTGCAAGCCTTTATTAGAAGATCAATCTATTTCGGAAAACTATGTCAATGCCATTATCAATGATCAAAAATATAAAGGACTTTATATGTTCCTGGCCGATGATCTGGTGCTTGCCCATTCTGCCATTGAAAACGGTGTTCATCATGTGGATGTCAGTCTTTGTACCTTTAAAAAACCGGTTCGTTTTCTAAATGGAAAATATGCTAGAATTATATTAGTATTGGCGGCTGAAGACCAGACAAAACACATTCGTATTCTAAACGATGTACTCGATATTTTCTCCAAGAAAAAAAGTATCGATCAAATCGTGGATCTGGATTCACCGTTGGAAATCAGCCATTATATTGCCACACACATTGATTAGGGGAGGACTTATGTACACAAAATCAGAAATCGCAAAAAAATTTGATCACACTTTCTTAAAGGCATTCGGAACTAAAAAGACAATTGATACCTTATGCCAGGAAGCTAGAGAACTTCATACATACAGCGTATGCGTAAATGCATGTTGGGTATCTACATGCAAAGAGAACTTAAAAGATTCCGATGTAAAAGTATGTTCGGTCATTGGTTTTCCATTAGGACAGTGCGGATTGGAAACAAAGTTGTTTGAATGTAAATATGCCATTGAACAAGGCGCAGATGAGATCGATTATGTAATTGATGTAGGACAGGCAAAAATGCACAACTGGGATTATATCCAAAAAGAAATGGATCAGCTGACACAGCTTTGTCATGATCATCAGGTAAAGATCAAGGTCATCTTCGAAAACTGTTATTTGGAGAAAGATGAAATTAAAAAACTAAGTGAAATTGCCAAAGAAGTAAAGCCTGACTTTATCAAAACCAGCACCGGATTTGGTACCGGAGGTGCTACCGTAGAAGATGTAAAGCTGATGAAAGAAACAGTCGGCGATTTAGTAGAAGTCAAAGCGGCTGGCGGTATTCGTGACTGGAATACCTGCCAAGCCATGTTGGAAGCCGGTGCGACACGTATCGGAATCAGCGCTTCGAAAGCCGTATTAGATGAAATTCAATAATTTTCCCGTGAAACTCTCACGGGTTTTCTTTATACTTAAATTATGAACATTACAAAAATTCACGGTCTGTACTGGAGTGCAACCGGTCACACCAAAAAAATTGTAACCCATATCTGCCACTTTCTTTCACAGTCTTTAAATCTTCCTGTATGTGAAACAGATATTACTTCCTTTGAAGCACGACAAAATGATCTTGAAATTCCTTCCACTTCATTTGTTGTTTTTGGGATGCCTACTTACGCAGGAAAGCTGCCTAATAAGATCATGCCTTATATTAAAGAACATATACATGGAAACCAAACTTACGTACTTCCAATCGTCACCTTTGGAAACCGAAGCTTTGATCATGCGTTAGCTGAACTTTGTTTTCTCTTATCCGAAAATCATTTTTGTATCACAGGCGCAGCTGCCCTTGTCTGTGAACATGCGTTTAGTAAAAAGATTGCCACCGGCCATCCCAATGCAAAAGATTTTCAACAAATTGATGACTTTTTAAACAATATTCTTGATAATATACCAAATCATCGGACACTTT
Organism: Faecalicoccus sp. LCP19S3_E2; assembly: GCF_052121255.1. Classification (NCBI taxonomy): domain Bacteria; kingdom Bacillati; phylum Bacillota; class Erysipelotrichia; order Erysipelotrichales; family Erysipelotrichaceae; genus Faecalicoccus; species Faecalicoccus sp. LCP19S3_E2. The sequence continues at coordinate 73,000 of NZ_JBQKEP010000009.1, forward strand.
CTACGCCGATTCCCGGTGATCCCAAAGCACCTTACTATATTCCAAAAGGAATCGATGGAAAGCCTGTTAATTTTTTAAAAGCCAAACCGATGACAGACATGAGTCGTTGTGATCGATGCGGTCTTTGTGCCAAATACTGTCCTATGCATTCCATCAATCTACAAGATCCATCTCAAGTACCTGGCATCTGCATCAAGTGTCAGCGTTGTCTGCAGATTTGTCCTAAACAAGCAAAGTATTTTGATGATCCATCCTTTTTATCACATGTGCAAATGTTGGAAACCAATTATACCCAGGTTAAAAAGAATCAATTCTTTTTCTAGTCAAATCGTGATAAAATCTAAAAAGAAGAAGGAGATGATCTTATGTGTACCAGTTTTACTTATGTCAATCAAGACTTTTACTTTGGAAGAAATCTGGACTTGGACTGTGGCTTTGGTGAAGAAGTTGTGATAACACCTCGTCATTATCCTTTCACCTTTCATCATAAAGAAACAATCACCAATCACTATGCGATGATCGGTATGGCAACTGTCATCGATAATACGCCTTTATATGCCGAAGCAGTCAATGAAAAAGGGCTGGGTATGGCAGGACTGCAATTCAGTCAAAATGCCGTCTATTTCCCATACAAAGAAGATCAGGATAATATTGCCTCTTTTGAGATCATTCCATGGATCTTATCCCAATGCGAAACTGTTCATCAAGCTTGGCAGTTATTAGAACATGTTAATATCTTAGATATTGCGTTTAAAGAATCGGTTCCTAATTCGCCATTACATTGGATCATTGCCGATAAAGAACAAGCGATTGTTGTAGAGTCAGTCCAGGAAGGATTAAAAGTCTATGAAAACCCTATCGGTGTTTTAACAAACAACCCTCCATTTGATTTTCATCGTTTAAACCTGACACAATATCTTAACCTTACCAAGTCCTATCCTGAAAATCGTTTTGATAAAAGTATCGATTTAAAACCCTATGCTGTAGGCATGGGAGCATTAGGACTTCCGGGAGATGCCAGCAGTGTGTCTCGATTTGTCAAGACGGCTTTCTTAAAACACAACCTTTATTCTGATGGTACCGAAAGCGATAATGTTCAACAATATTTTCGTGTTCTTCAACAAGTCGCCATGGTTAAAGGAACGGTTATGACAGATAAAGATACTATGGATCATACCCTTTACTCTTGTTGCATCAATGCCACAAAAGGTATTTATTACTATGCGACTTATGAGAATGCTGCCATCCAAAAGATCAATATGCACGATCAAGATTTGAATGATACAAAGCTGGTACAGTTTGCCCTTAACCGGCAACCTGAAATCTTCTAACGTATCGAAAAAATTCATTAATTTGTTGTTAAGAACTGATTTCTCATTTAACAGGACTCGGTTCTTTTTATTTTGTCGATGTGACTTTTTTTCTATCCCATCTTGTAAGAATACATTTATAGATCCTTTAAATAACAAGGTACAAAGGATGTCTATGATAAAAACATTTTCCTCTATTTTATGCTAATTTACAGGACATATGTCCATGTTTTAAATGAGTTTCTCTACTACAATAACAAGAGATTTCCCAAAGGAGAGTTAAAAATTATGAATCCAAACATCGATCATGAGCAACCTGTATCCAAACTTTATATGCAGCTTGCCATTCCCTTAGTTTTTTCTATGGTCATCACTTTAGTATATAATCTGACCGATACTTTTTTTGTCGCAGCTACGGCCAATACCGACTTGGTAGCCGGTGTTTCCCTAGGTGCACCCGTATTTACCTTTTTAATGGCTCTAGGTAATATTTTTGGTCAGGGTGGATCATCCCTGCTGGCCCGTTTATTAGGTCAAAATCGAATAGAAGATGGACGCCATGTCAGTGTATGGTGTTTCTATCTCTCATTAATGGTTGGCTTTGTGATCGGTATACTGTTGATACTTTTTCAAAAGCCGATGTTATCTCTTTTAGGAGCTGACAAAGAAACCTTCGACTATGCCAAAGAATATTACATTTGGCTGGCTATAGGGGCGCCTGTCATTGTAAACTCCTTTGTCCATACCAATCTTCTTCGAACAGAAGGCTTGGCAAAAGAGTCAATGATCAGTACGATTGGCGGTGCCATAGTGAATATCCTACTTGATCCACTTTTGATTTCAACAATGGATCTTGGTGCTGCCGGAGCAGCCATTGCGACAGTTATCGGATACATCTTTACCATGTGCTATAGCCTCTATGTCGTTCAAACAAAAAGTGACTGCCTTTCTGCTTCCGTCCATAAATTCCATATTTCCTCACAGGATCAAAAACAGATTCTTTCCATTGGAGTTGCGGCAGCGATTACCAATATCATGCAAAGTGTCGGTGTTATTTTTTTAAATCTAGCCCTTTTACCTTATGGAAACGATAAAATTGCGGCCATGGGGATTGCTCTTAAAGTCAGTCTTATCGTATTAATGATTATCACCGGTCTTACTTTTGGCGGACAGCCTTTATTTGGATTTTATTATGGGGCCAACAACAAAGAAAGACTAAGAAAAACCATTTTATTTGCTACTTTGATTACCAGTGCCGCTGCTTTAGGATTGTCTTTGTTTGTCATATTATTGGCACCACAACTATTATCTGTCTTTTTGTCCGATGCTTCATTTATTCGTATTGGAACACCTATGCTTCAGTTTCAAGTCATCTCCATGGTGTGTGTAGGTTTGATCATGTTAGCTACCATATTGTTTCAATCTATTGGAAAGGCAATTCCGGCTTTAATCTTGTCGATCTGCCGACAAGGTGTAATATTTATGATTGGACTCTATATTCTACCTCGTTTAATGGGCTCTTCGGGTATTCTGCTGACACAGGCTTTGGCAGACTTGTTGACTGCACTCATTGCTCTTTTCTTATTTTACAGACACTTTCATTGGATACTTAAAACAAAAGATCAGTAAAGCTGATAGGCGCCTTTACCGATCTTTTTTACTTTCTTTTCTTTTTCCAATGTCGTTAAAACACGTAACAGCGACGAGAACTGCATCGAAGTAAAAAGGCATGTTTTTCCATTCCTATCAAAATCCCTTTTCACAATGGTACTTTAAATGATTTAAAATTCTATGTTTTAACGAAACATTATCTGATTCTAAACAAGCAATCGAAATTAGCTTTCTTGATAAATTACGCACCAAATAATTTAAAAATCTTGTATCGTTTTCTAAAATTTCACGATATTTCTTTAAGGAAATGGCCAAAGTCATCGTATCCATTAAGGCCTCAACAAAAAATAAGGACGGAGAAGGTTGATAAAATTCCATATCTCCCAGTAAGAAAGGTCCCTGCCCCTGGGCCAAAGAATAACGAGTACCATCTTCACGTATATGATAAATACTGATTGTACCACTAACCACAATTTGTAAATACTCTGCTTCTTCACAAGGCTGTGATAAAAATTCTCCTTTTTCATAAAGACAACCGAAAAAATCAATGGCTGTACTGGAAAACACAGACTGTAAGTCCGCTTTTTGACCCCAATCAAACAAGATATCTTTGTCATATATCCGTTTCATCGACAAAAGCCTCACTTTCTTTATAAAGTATATAAAAGCAAAATTTTAAAAACAAGTAACTTTTAAATGACCGGTTATAAGTTCTATGGATTTTATAGTTTTTAACAATCAGCTTAACTACCAATTTATAGATTTTGCTTTATTTTGTTTAAATTTTGATTCATATTCGCAATTTTATTTATATTTTTGAAAGATGATATTTTAAGCAACTATTAAATCATCACTTTCAATCCAGAATATTCTCATATAAAGTCAAAACCAGAATTATTTTTCAATACTATTAAAAAAATCTTGAAGTGAAGTCTAGAAACACATCATTCTAAGACATACTGTCATGATAAAAAAAGTATCTAAACCTATCTCTAAGTCTAAATACTTTTCTTTTCCAAATTACATAATTTTACAATTCTTTTTAAATGTCATTACTCTAAGCCATTATATGTTTTATCATCTACTGCCTCCAGCCATTCATTTTTGGTTTCTTCCCCTGGAACTTCAATGGCGATATGTGAAAACCAACTATCTTTTTTAGCACCATGCCAGTGTTTCACATTGGCCGGAATTGTTATCACTGTTCCTGGTTGTAAGTTGACTGCTTCTTTTCCTTCTTCCTGATACCAGCCTTCTCCTACCGTACAGATTAGGATTTGTCCTCCTCCCGTTTTCGCATGATGAATGTGCCAGTTATTCCGACATCCCGGTTCGAAAGTAACATTAGCTAGAAATACAGGACACTTTCCCATTTCTGTTAACGGATTTAAGTAGGAATTTCCAATAAAATACTGTGCATATGCTGTATTGGGAAGTCCTAAACCAAATACATTTTCTTTTTTAAAACTTTTTTCATCACTGATACGCATAACTCATCCTCCTTGTATCTTTCAGTTACATATCCTACGTATTGTGTGTTGGTATTATTTCATCACCATCTATGAACAACTTCCATTGCGATGGTTCCTGTCATCTCATGAATCCATTCTTCTCCAGATACTACCTTACCTAGTTCAAACAAGCCTGAATTTTCCCTATAATCTCCATAAAAGAAAACCACATCGCCCCATGGCTCATAATAAGCTAAAGTTCCTGCACCACCTTTGGCCAGTGGAGAATCTGTCGTATCCAACTTTTCTGGTGGATAAAATATTTTCTCATTGTTACTATAATTTTCTATTTCAACACTAAGTGGTAATTGTTTCAATAATGAATTGGCGATGGGACAGTCATTCAATTCATAAACCACTTGTTTATCCTGCCAATTTACTGCAATTTGTGTCATCGTTATTTCCTCACTTTCTAAATTTGTATTGGAATGATCTATATCCGTTTCCTTTACATTTGTTTCCATCGATTCTTTAGAGTGGATAACTTCATTACTATTTGTACATCCAACAAATAGAAACACTGTACATAAGCTCAATAAAATTGATAAAAATTTCTTCACACCCTCATCTCCTATATAAAATGGGTCCATTCTGTTTTCTCTTTCTAATCAAATGATAAATTCAGCGTAACTAAATGTCTAACATCTATAATAAATGGTTTATCATTCCTTTTATGAATAAAAATATCTAAGTCTCATTTCAAGTAAAAAAGAAGCATTCAAACTTCTGATAAAGTCTAAATACTTCTTTGATTTTCCTATAGTAATTCTTAGTAATATTTTGAGAACTGCGAAGCCTTCTAAAATTAAGGTTTTACAACATTTTTGTTGCTTACTTGTTGCATTGTCAAAATTTTATAATGAACAACTCAAATAGTTTGATAAATTATCAATTAACACTTAATTCTTCAATTTTTTTATGCTTCTCAGTATTTTTACCCCCTCTTTGGTCAATTGGGAACTATCTTTATCTAATACTAATGATTTTGCTTCTAAGATTCTATCAATTGCACTCATTGGATCTAGGGAATGATATGCAAAGAATAAATGTCTTAGCTCTGTACCTTTTATAATCTTATAAGCATTTTTACTATCAATTTGATAAACATATGATAGATATCTATAAATATACCCTATCCAATACATCTCATTAACTGAAAACTTTATTTTTCCATAACTGGTTTTACCATATTCTATATCTAATTCTTCGAAAATCTCTTCAATTGTCATACTTTCATTTATAAAGGTTAAGTTATCCATTCTAGAAACAAATTTAGAATTCATATATCGCCGGATAAATATATTTGAACTGCATTCTTCTCTAATAACAGATTGTTCAAAAATCTTACCTTGTATATCACATAGTAACAAACCTACTTGATCCATTTCTCTTTTCATAATATATCGTCAATATATTGACCTTGCCCCCTATACTGCCTTCGAGCCATTTTAATTTTAGTATCTCCAACTTTATTATCCTCTAATCTTTTGACTTGATACTTTTCTTTTTCTTTACTACATAAATAACATCTTTCGACAATTTTCACCTGATTCAACGCTCTCTCTGTTTTAAAAACGTATTGAAATCCTAAGTTAGTAGCTGCTAAACAATGTATACACTGTTCATCAGTAATTTCGCCTTCGATAAAACTATCTATAATTCTAAACATCCTATTATCAGCGATTGGTGCTACCAAATAATCTATGTTCTCTAATTTGTTTATTAAGTTTTTGATAGTTGGATGATCCTCATAACCATTTAGTCTTCCTCTAAAATATGCTATTGTCAGCATCCATTCTTAATTGACTTTATATTCAATGCTAGAAAGGTTTTGTGGATTGAAACTTAATATATATACGCTAGATGTATCAAATCCACTTACAAATAATGATGACTGCTCAAAACTTTCACCACAGTAAAATCCTTTACCAAAATCATTATTGTTTTTTGAATGTTCAATATCAATATGACCTTCTATTATGCTCTTGGCTCCATGGTATAATACTAATTTATTCTCATTTGTTAAATCTTCATAATATAGTTGTGCTTTAATCTCATTTATAAAGATATTATTATTAAATGCAAAAGTATATATTTTTTCAATATTACTTTCCTTTGTATCCATTTTACTAGTTTCCCATCTAGCTACTGTAATCGCATCAACACCTATTCTTTCAGCAAATTGTTTCTGAGATAAATTAAGTAGTTCCCTAATTAATTTAACATCCTCATCTATTCTATAATTCACCATAGATTTGATATCACCTCACAGCTTTATTCTAGCATACGCTAGCAAGAAGTTAAATATAAACTTTTTATTAGCATACGCTAGTAATAAGTTTTTTTACTCTTTACAGTTTCGTATTTTTAAAACAAAAAAGAAGTCGCTTAACCTTCAATTTGTTGATATGACATAAATAGTGTCGAATCAGACAGTATTTTATAAGTACAGAGAAACGAGGTACTTATATGTTGATGAATACTAGTTCTGATTT
>NZ_JBQKEP010000010.1:0-74030 GCF_052121255.1 Faecalicoccus sp. LCP19S3_E2
TCTTCACATGCCTGTACCTTTTGTTGCTTCGTGTATTTAGCTTTTCTTCCCATATAAAAAATCCCACCTTTGTAGTTTCACATCGATGGGATAATTTTAATTATTTCGTGTGTCTACTTTAGTGGGATTATATCATTAATACGCTTCCTTTAATATCTCATAACAACGACCCACATTCTGTGGAACATGAGCATCGCTGGCCCATAGGATCGGTACTTCTTTTGTAAGGAGGATCTTTCGTAAGGTAGGATGAAGACCGATCTGCGGGTGGCGATATCGATAATAAGCACCGGTGTTATCTTCCAAGGCAACACCATGAGCTTTGGCAAGGTCTGCCAATTCATAATAGGTTGGTGTTAAATCGTATCCGGGATCGATCTGATAAAGCTTGATCACATCCGGATGCCCGATCTGGGTAAACAAATCCGATTCGATGCAGCTTTTAAGCTGTTGATAATATGCTGCATAGATATCTTTGCTTTCGTATTGGTTCCATAGAAGTTCCTTACTAAAAGCACTGATATCGTACAGCCGATCAAAGACATCGTGTACACTGCCGACCATAAAATCAAAAGGATAGACTTGCAGTGCTTTCTTTAAAAAATCTTCTCTTTCTTTTTTATAACAGACTTCCAGGCCCCATGTCACTTGAATCGGTAACGGCTCTTTTTTTACGTCTTCAATGAGGTCAATATATTCCTGGATCGAATTTTTTTGTTTCTTTAAAAACCATTCTTTCTGTGCAGGAATCTGGCAAATGTCTTCATACATTTCTTTAAATTCAAAGAAACGATGGGTATGATCCAGAATCTGCAGATGGTCTATTCCTTTCTCTTGGGCACTTTTTATGAATTCAAATACATAATCTTTGCTCAGAGGTCCATTTTCCAAATGTACATGAGCATCGATCATAGCGTTTCCCCCTGGTATGTCGTTACACGAATGACACCTTGAATCGATTGAATCTTTTCGATTGTCTGTGTGCTTGCTTTTTTGTCCAGATCCAGAATCGTATAAGCAATATCATTTTTCGATTTATTCATCAAATTTTCAATATTGGCATTATCATCACTTAAAACGTTTGTAATCTGAGAGATCATTTTAGGCACGTTATGATGGATTACACAAATACGGAACGGTGTATTAAAATCCATATGACATTCCGGCATATTGACCGAATTCTTGATGTTTCCATATTGTAGATAATGCATAGTTTCCTGCGCTGCCTTTATGGCACAGTTTTCTTCACTTTCTGCGGTAGATGCACCTAAATGCGGGATCGCAATGACGCCTGGATGATTGACCAGCTTCGGTGATGGGAAGTCGGTAACATAGGCGCCTACTTTACCGGAATCCAAGGCTTCCAGGATGTCATCTTCGTTGACTAGACCACCGCGGGCAAAATTCAAGATTTTAACCCCATCTTTCATCAACGCAATGGTTTCTTTATTGATGGTATCTCTGGTTTTGTCGTTGAGCGGAATATGGATCGTGATAAAGTCACTGTTTTTATACAAGTCTTTGACATCGCTGTCGTGTTTGACATAGCGAGATAAATTCCAGGCGGCTTCAATGGACATGTAAGGATCATAGCCACGAACCTTCATACCAAAACGTAAGGCTAAGTTTGCCACCTGAACACCGATAGCACCACATCCGATGACGCCCAGGGTTTTACCGTTTAATTCGGTACCGGCATATTTTTTCTTTTGTTTTTCCATATCCTTGGCTAAATTTTCGTTGTTTTCCTGTGTTTTGGCCCAGGTAATTCCACCATAGATATCACGAGATGCCAACAACATACCGGCAAAGACGATTTCCTTGACGGCATTGGAATTGGCACCCGGTGTATTAAAGACGACGATACCTTTTTCCGTACAGGTTTTAATATCAATATTGTTGGTGCCGGCGCCGGCTCGGGCGATACACTTCAAATTCGGATTATAGTCCAAATCGTGTAGATTGGCACTTCGTACCAGAATCGCATCTTCATTTTCCAAATCTTCTTTGACTTCATAATTTTCATTGAATGTATCTAACCCAACCTGGGCAATATTGTTGTAGAGCTTTACTTTATACATTAGGCAAGATTCTCCTTTTCAAACTTCTTCATAAAATTGATCAGGGCATAAACCCCTTCCATTGGCATCGCGTTGTAAAGGCTGGCACGCATACCGCCTACGGTACGATGTCCCTTTAAGTTTACCAGTCCGGCTTCTTTGGCTTCTTTGACAAACTTTTTATCTAATTCGGCATCGCCGGTTACAAAAGGAATGTTCGTATAAGAACGATCTTCTTTGGCTACCGGATTGGAATACAGTTTTGACTCATCGATATAGTCATATAATAAGGAAGCACGTTTGCGTGTTAGTTTTTCCATTTCTTCCAAACCGCCGATTTCTTCTTCCAGCCACTGTAGCACAAGGCCTACCATATAGATCGCATAACATGGTGGCGTATTGTACATCGAATCGTTATCGGCATATGTTTTATAATCCAATAAGCTGGGAATGTTTTCTTTGGCGTGTCCGATCAAATCTTTTTTGATGATCACAACGGTAACACCGGCTGGTCCCATATTCTTTTGGGCACCGGCAAAAATTAAGTCATATTTAGAAACATCGGTTCTCTCACTTAAGATACAACTGCTTAGATCGGCAACTAAAAGTTTTCCTTCATGAGGAGGCAATTCTTTATATTTGGTACCATAAATCGTATTGTTTTCGCAGATATAGACATAATCACTATCCGGTGTTAAATCTTCCTGTTTAATTTTAGGAATATAAGTAAAATTGTCTTCGGCGCTGGAAGCAATTACCTGTGTCTTACCCAGCTTTTGATGTTCCATAATTGCTTTCTTTGTCCATTGCCCGGTATTGATGATATCGGCACTGTGTTTTAATAAGTTAAGGGGAACCATAGAAAACTGCATGGTTCCTCCACCCTGACAGAACAGAATTTCATAATCATCCGGTATGTTCATCAAGCGTCTTAAACGAGCTTTACATGTATCTAAAATTTCCTGAAACTCACTGGAACGGTGGGACATCTCCATAACGCTCATTCCACTTCCATGAGCATCCAGCATTTCTTCCTGTGCTTTTTTGAGTACCCATTCCGGTAAACAGGCGGGTCCTGCACTAAAGTTATACACTCTTGTCATTTTCTTCACCCTGGTGTCATCCACCATTTCCTTTCTGTAATATCCATTATTATACGAGTATAAAAAAGAAAATCAAGAAAAATGTTCAGAAAATACAAACATATGTTTATAATATGAGTACATAAACTTTGAAAACACATCTATAAAAAAAGTGGAAATCTATCCCGCCACAATGTGTGAAATGTGATAGAATAAGAGCCAAGGAGAACGTATGAAACGAAAAGTAAAGTTAAAACCAAAAGTAAAGCGGGCCGGTATCATTTTTTTAGCAGTAATCGTAGTTTTATCCGGCTTTTTGATCTATCGAGTATGGAGTCATAATGCGACATTAGCGCAGGGCTTAGATTATATACAGGAGCAGGAGAATAAAAAAGTAAAGGAATTGTCTTCTTCTTTAAAGGATAAGAAGAATGCGGAAATGGAAAGTGCCATTGAATCTGGACAGGTAGATGTCTTTGCCTTGTTTGATGATGCGGTGATCTTTGGAGATTCGCGTGTTATGGGCTTTAGCGTGTATCATTTCTTTCCGGAAAGTCATGTATTGGCCTCATCCGGGGCAACTATCAAGGATATTTCAAACTGGGTAAATCAGGCGCAGTCCATGAATCCTTCGCTGATTTTCTTTTCTTATGGTGTGAATGATATGGGCTTAGGTTTGGATAGCGAGGGTGGCTATGATGCCCTTTATCAATCGCAGATCGAACAAGTCGTAAAGGTTTGTCCGGATGCGACCATCGTGGTCAACTCCATCATCTCAGCTACACCGGCCGCCATTGAAAAATCACCACGCTGGGATAAGGTGGATGAATATAATAAAAAGATCAAAGCCATGTGTGAAAAGAATGACTGGATCTATGTCGATAACAGTGAAATCTGCCAGAATGGAAACGCGGATATCTATCAGGCCGATGGAGTTCACTTTCTGCAGCCGTTTTATACGACATGGGCGGAAAATATGATCATGACAGTACGTAAACAATAGATAAATCAGACATTTCTGTAAAAACGGAAATGTCTTTTTTTATGAAAGTTCAAATGTTTTAGATGCTTAACTGTATTTTACATGGATTTAACATTTCTATACTTTAGCCTTAACAAACCTTTTGTATAGTATCAGTGTAAACAAAAGAAAAGAGGATAAAACATGAACAAATTTTTAAAGGGAATGTTAGCTTTAGGATTAAGCGCTACCGCTTTGGTCGGATGCTCCAGTGGAGGCGATGATGCACAGAGCGATGAAGGATCTGCATCAGGAGCAATTACTGTTGTAAGCCGTGAAGATGGTTCTGGTACACGTGGTGCCTTTACTGAATTAATGGGTATTGAAGAGGATGGAACAGATAACACAACCAGCTCTGCTCAGATCACAAACTCAACTTCAGTTATGATGACCACAGTTGAAGGAAACCCTTATGCGATCGGTTATATTTCATTAGGGTCTTTAAATGATACAGTAAAAGCGGTAACCGTAGATGGTGTAGAAGCTACTGTAGAAAATGTAGAAAGCGGAGAATATACCGTAAGTCGTCCGTTCTTAGTATGTACAACGGAAGATATCAGTGAATTAGGTCAGGATTTCATGAACTTTATCATGTCGGATGAAGGACAGGCCATCGTTGAAGAAGAAGGATATATCCCAAGAGAAACAACAGGTGCTTTTACTTCCAATGGTGCCAGCGGTGATTTGACCGTAGGTGGTTCCAGCTCTGTAACACCGGTTATGGAAAAACTGGCAGAAGCTTACGAAAAGATCAACACAGATGCTAATGTATCTGTACAGCAGAGTGATTCAACTTCCGGTGCTGAAAACACAATTTCCGGTGTATATGAAATCGGTATGTGCTCTCGTGATTTAACAGAAGAAGAACAGTCTAAAGGACTTACACCAACAACGATTGCGTTAGATGGAATCGCTGTTATCGTGAATAAAGAAAATGCCGTAAATAATCTGACAACAGATCAGATTAAACAAATTTATACAGGCGAAATTACAGACTGGGCAGATATCTCTGAATAGTCGAATCAAAAGTGAATCGTTTTAAAAAGGGGCCAGAACCCCTTTTTGAGCGATTATAAGTAGAAAGGAATTGTGACATGCAGTTAAGAGAAAATGCAATGCGTATCGTATTTATGTTAGCTGCCTGCTTTAGTATCGTTGCGGTCTTTTTCATCTGTTTCTACCTGTTTATCAACGGGCTTCCTGCAATTGCGGAAATCGGTCCTTTGAATTTTTTAGGAGGAATGGAATGGCGTCCAAACAATGATATTTACGGTATCTTCCCGATGATCATCGGAAGTATTTACGTAACAGCAGGAGCAATTGTAGTGGGAGTACCGATTGGTATCTTAACCGCTATTTATATGGCTTATTTCTGTCCGAAAAAGCTATATCAGATCATTAAACCGGCAGTTGAGCTTTTAGCCGGTATTCCAAGTATCGTGTATGGTTTTTTCGGCCTGGTCGTAATTGTACCATTGATTCAGGATGCGTTTCATACCAGTGGAAATACCGTTTTAGCCGCTTCGATCCTGTTAGGGATCATGATCTTACCTACGATCGTTTCTGTATCCGAGGCAAGTTTGCAGGCGGTGCCGGATTCTTATTATGAAGGAAGTCTTGCCCTGGGAGCCACCCATGAAAGAAGTGTCTTTTTTGTTTGTTTAAAAGCAGCTAAATCCGGTGTGTTAGCCGGTGTGATCTTAGGTGTTGGTCGTGCAATTGGTGAGACCATGGCCGTTATCATGGTTGCCGGAAACCAGGCTGTTATGCCGGGCAGCTTACTTTCCGGTGTGCGAACCATGACCGCCAATATCGTGTTGGAGATGTCATATGCGACCGGTCTTCACAGGGAAGCTTTAATTGCGACGGCTGTTGTGTTGTTTGTCTTTATTATGATCATTAACCTGAGTTTCTCTGCCTTAAAGAGAAAGGAGGCTAAATCATAATGAAAGCAAAAAAAGATGGCGTTTCGTTATTTTTGTCAATCGTAACGCATGCCGCTGCCATCATTACGATTTTATGTTTGTTGTTTATTATCGCGTATATTTTGATTCGCGGTATTCCAAATTTGACACCGTCTTTGTTTGAATGGGAATATACGACAGATAATGTCAGTATGATGCCTTCAATCATCAACACGATTATTGTTGTGATTTTAACATTGTTGATTGCCGGGCCAATTGGGATCTTTTCAGCCATCTATCTGGTGGAATATGCCAAACGTGGTTCCAAACTGGTGAAGGTAATCTTGTTGACGACAGAAACCTTATCCGGTATTCCCAGCATCGTCTATGGTCTGTTTGGATCATTGATGTTTGTGATTTCCATGGGTATGGGTCTAAGTGTATTTGCCGGTTCTTTAACTTTGGCGATCATGGTGCTTCCTACAATTATGCGAACAACGCAGGAGGCGCTGGTTGCAGTACCGGATTCTTATCGTGAGGGAAGCTTTGGTTTAGGTGCTGGAAAACTTCGTACGATTTTCCGCATCATCTTACCGAGTGCCGTACCGGGAATCATGTCCGGTATTGTCTTGAGTATGGGACGAATCGTCGGAGAAACAGCAGCCCTGATCTATACTTCCGGAACGGTAGCGCAGGTTTGTACGAATATCTTTGCGCCGGGAAGTACGTTAGCTGTACACATGTATCGTTTGATGAGTGAAGGTTTGTACACGGAGCAGGCTTGTGCGGTTGCCGTTGTCTTATTAGTATTTGTGATTATTATGAACAGCTTGTCTTCGTATCTGGGAAGAAAGCTTGCGAAAGGATAAAAGTATGAATGAAGTCAAACTGTCAATACAGGATGTAAACTTGTACTATGGAGATTTTCATGCGCTGCACGGAATCTCTATGGATATCAAAGCCAATGAGATCACCAGTTTTATCGGACCGAGTGGTTGTGGAAAAAGTACGCTTTTAAAATCAATCAATCGTATGAACGATCTGGTGGAAGGTTGTAAGATTACCGGTAAGTTTTTATTGGATGGTCAGGATGTCTATAAAGATATTGAAGTGAATACACTGCGAAAAAGAGTCGGTATGGTTTTCCAGAAACCGAATCCATTTCCTATGAGCGTATATGACAATATTGCCTATGGACCAAGAACACATGGTGTAAAGCGTAAAGCCGATCTGGATCGAATCGTAGAAGAAGCTTTGCGGGATGCGGCCATTTGGGATGAATTGAAGGATCGTCTGGGAAAAAGTGCGCTGGGTTTATCCGGAGGACAGCAGCAGCGTTTGTGCATTGCCCGTGCGCTGGCAGTTAAACCGGAAGTGCTTTTGATGGATGAGCCGACCAGTGCCTTAGATCCGATCTCGACTGGAAAAATTGAAGAGCTGACGTTAAAATTAAAGAAAGATTATACGATCGTCATCGTTACGCATAATATGCAGCAGGCAATGCGTATCAGTGATAAAACCGCCTTCTTCCTATTAGGAGATTTGATCGAGTATGGAAGTACAGAAATGATGTTCTCTACACCAAAGGAAAAGAAGACGGAAGATTATATTACAGGGAGGTTTGGATAATGGTTATTCAGACAAAATTTTTAAAGCAGTTGCAGCAGTTAGAGTTGAAGATGACCGAAATGGGACAAAGTTGTTTGAAGGGATTGTCTTTGTGCAAGCATTCCTTGTATGACGGTGATAAGGTTTTGACTCAGGAAGTTGATGAACTGCATGAAGAAGTATCGACATTAAGTCGTGATTGCGATCAAAATTGTATGCGCATCTTGTTGTTGCAGGCGCCGGTTGCCAAAGACTTACGTCGTATTACGGTCGCAACCAACACCGTACGTGACTTAACACGTATCATGGATCAGGAAAAGGAAGTGGCTTCTTTAATTCGGGAAATGGATCACAGTGCCAACAGTGAGATTCATGATTCTATCGCCGAATTGTTCATGGTGGCCAAGGGCATGATTTCCAATGCGTTAAATGCCTATATGAGCCGAGATGAACAAGTTGCGCAGGATGTGATCAAAATGGATGATAAAGCCGATGCCGCTTATCTGGCAACCAAGAATTTTTATACAGATAAACTGGCTGCCAAGGTGGATGATCCGGGAAATCTTGTCAATTTGTTGTTGGTTGGGAAATACTTAGAGCGTATTTGCGACCATGCCGGAAATATTGCACGCTGGGTGTTGTATCAAAAATCCGGTATATTGGAATCAGAAGACTAAAAAATCAATTTGTTCATGTTTAAAGATGTCTGTTGCGGGCATCTTTTTTTGTATAGGAAAAAGGGGCTATGATATTAAATAAGCCCCTTTTGATAAAAGATATAAAGTTTTTGCTTAAACGCTTTTTTCTTTTAAAGCTAATTCAATGAGATGATCTGTTTGACCAGCCATAAAAAGTGGAATGTTTAAAACATCGTCATCTAATTTAAGATTGTCTAATGAATATCGAATACGAAGTTTAACTTTATCCGGAAAAAGCTCTTTGAATTTCTTTAGGCTTTTACTGGTGGTATTGGATTCTGATTTCACTTCAATCGGAAAGATATCGTTATCTCGTTGAATCAAAAAATCAACTTCATAAGGAGGATTTGCTTGTGACCAATATCGAGGTGTTACTTCAAATTGCGTCATTAGAGTTTGCAGAACAAAGTTTTCCGTTAAAGCACCTTTAAATTCAGTAAACAAGCGATTTCCTTCGCCAAAGGCTGTGGGGGCAAGCTTGGCTAATCGACGAAGGAGTCCCACATCAACCAGATAAATCTTGAATGCGGATACGTCATCATAGGCGCTTATCGGAAGACCGGGTGATGTACTACGATAGATTTTATGTACTAATCTTGCATCAATGAGCCACTGCAGTGCATCTTCGTACTCACGTGCCCTGGCTCCGGTTTTCACAACTTTATAAAGAAATTTCTTATTTTCCTTTGCCAATTGAGAAGGAATAGAATTCCAAATCATAGAAATTTTTGGAAATTCATTAACGTTGGGATGCTTGGCAAAATCACGCTCATAGGCCTCGATAATATTGGATAAAGTTTCCTGCATCACATTCACATCCCGTGCTTCCGTCCATATCCGTACTGGTTCAGGCATTCCACCTGTGACATAGTACATTTTTAACTTTTCATAAAGAGGGTTAAAAAAGGCATCTGGTATGGGTTCAATCGTATCGATCGTTTGTATGTATTCAGATAAATTGGAGTCACCATTCGCAATTAAAAACTCTTCGAAAGTCATAGGATCAACCTGCATGAAATTGACCTTGCCTACAGGAAAAGAAGAGGGTTTGGCTAATGCGATTCCTAATAAGGAACCGGCACAGGCAATGTGATACTCCGGTGCATTTTCGCAAAAATATTTCATGGAGTTAATCACATTGGGACAATCTTGGACTTCATCAAAAATAATCAATGTTTTTTCTGATGATATTGTCTGAGAGCTGGCCATGGATAAATTCTGTAAGATGCGGTTTACATTTTTTGTAGTATCAAAGAATTGTTTATATTCTTCATTCTCATCAAAGTTAAAATAAGCAACATTATCATAATAAAGGCGACCAAATTCTTTTAAGATCCATGTTTTACCAACTTGACGAACCCCTTTTACGATCAGTGGCTTTCGATAGGGTGATGTTTTCCAAGCCAATAGTTTTTTTAAGAGAAAACGTTCCATAACTATCATCCTCACATTTTTATTAATAATTTTGTGATTACAATCACACTTTTATTATATTTTAAAGATAAATAATATTCAATCACGTAATTATATATATTTATGTGATTACAATCACATTTTTATAGATTTTTTATGAACAAAAAAAAGAGGTGCTTATGCACCTGGAAACTTCTATTCGATTGGAATATATTTCTTTTCCTCGACTTGTTTTGGCGTATTACTTGGGAAAGTGATCTTTAATTCACCATTGTCAAAGTTAGCCTTGATGTCTTCTTCCTTAATGTTTTCACCAACATAGAAACTACGCGAACAAGAACCGGTAAAACGTTCCTGACGAATGATCTTTCCATCTTTGTCTTTTTCTTCATTGTTGGTGTTACGATTGGCGGTAATCTTCAAATAACCATCTTTTAACTCCAACTGAATATCTTCTTTTTTAATACCCGGAACTTCCATGCTTAATTCGTAATTGCCGTTCTTTTCGCAAATGTCTGTCTTCATCAATTGAGACGAAGTCGTTAAACCAAAATCATCATCAAAGAAATCATCAAACAAATCAAATGATCTAAAACCTGGATAGAATTTCATATACATCGCCTCCATTTTTTCCTAGGCGGTTGTTTACGCAGCCGTTGTTCATGAAATTTCTTCCTCATCAGGTTCCTTACCCTGATTACACTTATTATTATAGTCAAGTTTTTAGCACTGTAAATAGTAAAGTGCTAAAAATTTTATTTTTTTTGTTTTTAATGTTGTTTTTGTTCAACATTATGCTAAAATCTTCGCTTTTCGTATTGAATTTGTGCATATTCACTTAATCGATGCATGTATAAGGCATCATAGACACCGGTTGCAGAACCAACTAAAGGGATTCCCTGTACAAACTTTAAGGCCAAAAGTGTATGTGACATCATGGAAGCAGTACACTTTATTTCCTCTTCTAACTTGAGGTGCTGTCGATGGTTGAGTTTATGATAAACGTTGAATAGCTCATCGCCGGAACAGAAGGTTCCCTGCAATAGAAGAAGAATAAAGATCTTTTCTTGAGAGGTTTCATAAGAAAAGCCATTTTGCAGGGCAATCTGATACAGATTGCGAAATAACAGTGCTGTATATAAAAAGATATCCGGTAAACCTATACCTAAAAGTCCAAGACCTACACCACTGATTCCGGCGCCCAGAACATGGTGCTTGGCAATTCTTTTTGTGTCTTTATGATTACGTTTCCATGTTGTTTGTTGAAACGTATCTTTATCGTATGTCTTTTCAATCCAGGACACGCCTTTGGAAAAGATCAGATCAAAGGCTTTGATAAAAGCGGATGCCAAAGTCGATTGTAGCTTTTTTGGAACTTTTTGAGCGAATTTCTGTTCGATCCAAGGCTCTTTTTCTTGGCATACTTTTGAAGATAACGTCTTTCTTTTCTTTCAATTTTATAAATTCGAAGCTTTTGTTTCCACATAATTGTATTGTAGGCAAAAGCTTTTCATTTTACAAATTGTTAATAATATATTGCATAGTTTTAACGTTGTCATGATTCGTATTTAATGCTTATCGTTTATTCTAAATACTGTCGGAATAAGGAGGAGAACAATGAACTCGAAGATTTTAAGAGGCTCTTTGTGTGCCGCTTTAGCTTGTTCTTTATTAGCTGGGTGTGCGGAAGAAGGGCAGACAGAAACAGTAGATTTAAATGCGATGAGCTTTGATGAAATTGCCGAAAAGGCAAAAGAAGATGGAGAAGTAAACTCTGTAGGTATGCCGGATACATGGGCAAACTGGGGAGAAACATGGACAGAAATTGAAGAAAAATATGGTATCAAACATACCGATACAGATATGTCCAGTGCGGAAGAAATTGCCTTGTTTGCCAATGAAGCAAACGATGCGACCAAAGAAATCGGTGATGTGGGACAGTCTTTTGGTCCGGTAGCCGAAGAACAGGGTGTTACTTTACCTTATAAAACATCCTATTGGGATTCTGTTCCGGATTGGGCTAAAGACGATGATGGTGACTGGATCATCGGTTATTATGGAACCATTACCTTTATCACCAATAAAAATCTTGTAGAAGAAGCTCCAATGAGCTGGCAGGATGTTTTGGAAGGCGATTATACATTAACAATTGGTGACGTTTCCGTTGCGACACAGGCACAGAGTGGTCTGTTAAGTGCAGCCATTGCGTTTGGCGGTGATGAAAGCAACATTCAACCAGGTCTCGATTTCTTTAAGACATTGGCCGAAGAAGGACGTTTGGACATGGGAGATACCAGTGTGGCACGCCTTGAAAAAGGAGAAATTGAAGTTGCCGTATTATGGGATTACAACTCTTTAGGATATCGTTCCCAGATCATGGAAAATAACCCGGATGCCAACTTTGAAGTATCTGTTCCAAGCGACGGAGCCATTCAGAGTGGATATTGTACAATCATCAACAAATATACAAAGCGTCCGTATGCTGCTGCGGTAGCGCGTGAATTTATCTTGTCCGACGAAGGACAGATCAATCTTGCTAAAGGATATGCCCGTCCGATTCGTGATGATGTTGAGCTTCCAGAAGATGTAAAGGCCAGTTTGTTGCCGGATGATCAATACACCAATGCTCGCTTTATTGAAGATCAGGAAGCTTGGGACAAAGCTGTTGCCGATCTATCCAGCTCCTGGCAGGAAGAAGTAGTAGCTTATGCCCAATAAAACAGTCTTTGTTTTATTGGATGGATTACAAAGTCAATATGCCAGAGAACATTTAGGGTATCTGGAACATTGTGTTGAAAAACAGAAAGCGGCGAAATATGAAGTGCTGGGAGAGCTTCCCAGCGCTTCTCGTCCGATGTATGAAATGATCTTTACCGGTGTCAGTGCTTTAGAGCATGGTATTACCAATAATGGGATCATTCGTTTATCGAATCAAAAGCATTTGTTTCAAATGTTGAAAAATGCGCATAAAAAAAGCCTTGTGTTAGCATATTACTGGATCAGTGAATTGTATCTTTCAGCGCCGTTTGATAAGGACACAGATATGCTTCATGAAGATTCAAACTCTTGTATCGATAGAGGCTTTTTTTACTACGAAGATACATTTCCGGATTCTCACTTATATTCGATGGCTGCGCAGTTTATGAAGCAGGATACCTATGACTTTGTATTGATCCATCCGATGGGTATCGATGATGCCGGTCATAAGTTTGGTGCCGGTTCGAAAGAATACAGTCAGGCTGTGATTCAAAATGATAAGCTGTTATCCATATACATTCCGATGTGGTTAGATCAGGGATATAGCGTTGTCGTAGCAGCCGATCATGGCATGAGTGAGCAGGGCTATCATGGTGGAAACAGTGACAGTCAAAGAAATACAGCGTTATATATCATAGACTCTCGTATGCGGCAAGGCTTTTCAAAGAAGCAGCTGACTACGTTAGATATAACTCCTTTATTATGTTATGTATCGGGAATAGAAACATCCGAAAAGATGAAAGATTTGGAGGTGGGTTTACATGACAAAAACAAAGAAGAACAGTAAAGTCTATTTGTTGGCTTTGGTTCCGTTTTTTGTGATCACATTTTTGTTTGAGATCCTTCCTTTGATCAATATCGTCATCAAAAGCTTTACGCCAACCGGAGGCGGAGGCTTTACGGTCGAACATTTTGTGAAGATCTTTTCCACAAGACTTTACCAGCAGTCCATCTGGAACAGTATCTGGATTTCCGTGGTATCGGCTCTGGCCGGTATCGTGATTGCGTTTTTGGCGGCCAAAGCGGCCAATGCGGCCAGTCCCAAGATTCGTAATATCTTTACCAGTGTGTTAAACATCACCAGTAACTTTGCCGGTGTACCTTTGGCTTTCGCTTTTATGATTCTTTTAGGAAATGTGGGAATCTTAACGCTGATTGGGAAAAACTATGGCATCAGTTTTCTGGCTGATTTTGATCTATATACGATCAATGGTTTGCTTTTGACCTATATTTACTTCCAGATTCCAATGGCTACTTTATTGATGCTTCCGATTTTTGGTGGTTTGAAAAAAGAATGGAGAGAGGCGGTTGGACTTCTTGGAGGAAACGGTTTTCACTATTGGTTCAAGGTGGCCATTCCTTCTTTACTGCCAAGTATTTTAGGAACCTTCTCGGTGTTATTTGCCAATTCATTGGCTGCCTATGGTACGGCCTATGCTCTTTTAAGCAACAACATTGCGCTTTTACCGATTCGTATTTCGCAACAATATGTAGGTGAAGTCGTACAAAATCAAGAGTTTGGTTGTGCTCTGGCCCTTGTCATGATGATCTTGATGGTCATTTCTATTTTGATCACCAATAAATTTCAGAAACGAGGTGCAAACGCATGAAGATAAAAACACATTTGTGGGATGGCTTGATCTTGTTTCTGGTTGCAGCTTTTTTGATTTTGCCATTGGCTTTGACGTTTTTCTATTCGGTCTTTACTGAATGGATGGATATATTGCCGACCGGATTTACCCTGAGCTTTTATGCAGGCATTTTTTCCGATGGCGCCTTTATCAATTCCCTGCTTAGATCCATTGTGATTTCTATCGTGCCGGTTGTGATCTGTACGATTGCGATCTTATTGGTTTTGTATGTGATCACTTTGTATGTACCAAAGCTGGAAAAATATATTGAAATCCTTTGTAATATCCCGTATGCGATTCAGGGGGTCATCTTAGCGGCCGGTATCATTTCATTGTATTCGGGTAAACCGGGCTTTCTTTCGAACCGTATTTTCTTATTGGTGGGTGCTTACTGTATCATTATTTTGCCATATGTATTCCGTGGCTTGAAAAATATGATCGGTGCTTTGAATGTACGTTGTGTGATCGAAGCGGCACAGGTTTTGGGCTGCTCCAAACTGCATGCCTTTTTTACGATCGTGATCCCACAGATGAAGCGAGGCATTATTTCCACAATGATGTTGGCATTTACGATGATCTTTGCGGATTTCGTTGTTGTCAACATGATTGCCGGCAGTGCCTTTAGAACCGCAGGTATCTATCTGTATCAGACGATGTCCAAATCAGGTCAGACATCGAGTGCGATCATTGTGATCTTATTTATCACAACGTTGTTGATTTCTACACTCACATTGATGATTCAAAATAAAGCAATCAAATCAACGAAAGGGAGGAAAGCATAATGGCTTATATTGAGTTTCGAGGCATCTGTAAAAGCTATGATGGCGTGAATCAGGTGTTAAAAAATATCAATCTGGATGTCGAAAAGGGAGAGCTTGTCACTCTACTAGGACCAAGTGGTTGTGGTAAATCCACCCTGCTTCGTTCTTTGGCAGGTTTAGAAGATATCAGCTCCGGTCAGATTATTCTGGATGGTGAAGATATCACGAATACACCGGTACAAAAGCGTGGGATCGGTATGGTCTTTCAACAGTATTCATTATTTCAGAATATGAATGTAGAGGACAATATTGCCTTTGGTCTAAAAATTGCCAAGATGGATAAAAATGAGATCGACAAAAAAGTCAAAGCAGCCATTGAGATGGTGGATTTAACAGGTAAGGAAAAAAGTTATCCCAGCCAATTATCCGGTGGTCAGCAGCAGCGTGTGGCCATTGCCCGTGCTATTGTCATGGAACCGAAGGTTTTATTGTTGGATGAACCGTTGAGTGCTATTGATGCCAAGCTAAGACGTGAACTGCAGGAAAAGATCAAACGTGTACAAAAGGAGTTAAAAATCACAACGATCTTTGTCACACACGACCAGGATGAGGCTATGATCATGTCGGATAAGATTCATTTGATGAATCAGGGAATCATCGAACAAAGTGGCAAACCGGTACAGCTTTATACACATCCGGTATCGAAGTTTGCGGCTGAATTCATCGGACATTATAATATTTTGACACCGGTGGAACTGACGGCTTTCTTTCCGGAAAAGCGCTATCCGGGCAACTACTATGCGATTCGACCGGAAACATTTATGTTGTCAAAAGAGCCAATCGAAGATCCGGCTTATTTGACATTTGATGCCAAGGTCGTAGACTTCATTTCACGAGGAAATGTTCTACGCTATACCTTACAGTGTAAGGATGTAGTGTTTACATCAGAAGTTCTTTTTAGAAGTTTTGCCCTGTTTGAACCGGGAGCTACGGTTCATGTCGGTATCGAAGAACATAACTTATTACGTTTGAATGACTAGCGAAAGCTAGTTATTTTTTTGAAATGGGGGCATGTTAAAGATAGTTTCGCTATGTTAATATATTTGCATAAGTGAGGAAAACTATGGAATTACGAATTGAACATTTAAAAAAGAGCTTTGAAGAAAAAGAAGTTCTTAAAGACATCACGTTTACTTTCCAACCCGGTAAGATTTATGGCTTATTAGGAAGAAACGGGGCCGGAAAGACGACGCTGTTTAACTGCTTAAATCAGGATATTTCTGTGGATGCGGGAAGATTTTTCCTGCGGGATACAGATGCAGAACAGCCTTTGGGAATGGAAGATATCGGCTATGTCTTATCGACACCACAGGTGCCGGAATTTTTGACCGCCCGGGAATTCTTAAAATTTTTTGTGGAGATCAATGCGGCATCTATTCCCAATAAAATGGATCTGGATGCGTATTTTGATCTTGTGAATTTGGATAAAGAAGATCGAGATCGTCTGTTGAAGGATTTTTCACACGGTATGAAAAATAAGATGCAGATGTTGATCAATATCATTGCTTCTCCCAAGGTTTTATTGTTGGATGAGCCTTTGACCTCTTTAGATGTCGTTGTGGCGGAAGAGATGAAAAACATCCTTCGTGATTTGAAAAAGGATCGAATCTTAATTTTATCGACACATATTATGGAACTGGCCTTTGATCTGTGCGATGAGATCGTTTTGTTGAGTCATGGAAAGTTGGAAGAAATGCCGGAAAAAGAAAGCGAAGCTGAATTGAAAGCGGATATTTTGCGTATCCTGCAAGAGGAAGATCATGCGTAAGGTATTTTGGATCTCTTTTCGTCTGCGAATGACGTATCGAATCAACTCTATCTTATATGCGATTCGTCAGGTTCCGGGATTAAAACGCATATTATCGGTCAGTCTTTATGGAAAGACCGGCTTAAAGATGGTCTTCACAGTATTGGCATTATTGTGGGAAATCGTATCGATCTTTATCAACAAAGGATTGTATGTTGCCATCTGTATCTATTGCCCGGTTGTCTTGATGGCATCAAAACAGCCGAGTTTAGCGATCATCCATATTTTGTTCTTTTTAAGCATTGCCGGAGCCATTTCAAACAATACGATGTTTGATCCGACAAAGGATAAATACTATGCGATGATTTCCTTACGGATGGATGCCAAAGCCTATACTTTGACCGATTACACGTATTCGATGATCAAGATTCTGATGGGCATGGGTGCTTCTTTGTTGGTTGTCTGCCTGTGGTATCCGATTCCATGGTACTATTGTCTGATTGTTCCTTTTTACATCATCGCGGCTAAAACAATCAGCGCCGCCTGGTCTTTATATCGCTTTGAAACTAAAAAGATCCTTCGCAATGAGAATAGTCCGGTTAAACTGATTTGGACTTTGATTCTGACTTGTTGGGTTTTAGCTTATGGTGCACTCTTTGCCGGTTTCTTTTTGCCGGAGATCGCATATCTTGTTTTGATGACCATGGTGATCGTTGTCGGTATTGGTGTCTGTCCTTATGTTTTGAAATTTCAAAGATATAAAGAAATGTATCGCCTTTTACTACAAAAAGGGCCGGTTCAGATCAAGGCCAGCATGAAGGAAGTGCAGAACAAAAACTCCTGGGATATGATCAGCCAGGATCAAAAGATCACCAGTCAGAAAACGGGTTATGCGTATTTTAATGATTTATTCATCAAGCGGCATAAAAGGATTTTATGGCGTTCCAGCAAGCGCATGACGTTAATTTGTGTGGGTATTGTAGTATTCACCGGGATATTGGAAGTTTTCTTGGCAGAGGCAAGAGAAGTGGTACAAGGCTTTGTGTTGAACTATCTTCCCTATTTTGTGTTCATCCTGTATTCGTTTAACTCCTCTAAATCTGTCGTGCAGGCGATGTTTCGCAATTGTGATCACAGTATGTTGACATATTCCTTTTATCGCAGGTCGGATGTGATCTTATCTTTGTTTCGCTTGCGATTACGCTCTTTGATTGTGATCAATTTAATGCCGGCCTTGGTATTAGCCATTGGCCTGCCGATCCTTTTGGCAATCAGTCAGGCCGATGAAAGTATTTGGGTTTATCCCATCGTATTTATTTGTATTGTATCAACGAGCATTTTCTTTTCCATTCATTATTTGACAAGTTATTATCTTTTGCAGCCATATAATGAATTTACCGAAACCAAGAGCGCAACCTATGGTATCGTCATGTCATTGACCTACATTGTGTGCTTTGCGTTTATCTATATCCATATGAGCACCTATGTCTTTGGAACAATCATGTCACTTTTCTGCATACTCTATATTTTAATTGCGTATAAACTGGTTTATGCGAAAGCTCCGAAAACATTTCGCTTACGACGATAAAAAAACGACAGGACTTGACGTCTTGTCGTTTTATGCTTTTACGACCTTAAACTGCAGAGTTTTGATTTCATCTTTATACGCAATGGAAACTTGATACGTACCACATTCTAAATAGTCTTTTCCTTTAGAAACAACGTTACAGTTTTCATCCAATGTATATTTTTCACGATCTAATAAAGGTGAGTATAAAATCGCCTTTTTTAAGACTTCGGAAGATACGCTGGAGTCTAAAAAATTCTCTACTTTCAGATTTACAATTTCCCCTTTTTGATAAACAATGTTCGAACGAACCGGCAAGATATCCGCATGGGAACATGCACTGATAAACAAGCCAAAAATAACAGCCGCCAATGACAGGAGGATAGAACCCCGGACTATGATTTGTTTCCCCTTCATGAATGTAAAACCCCTTAATGATAAATCCCCTTTCGTAGCTGTATTATAGCACAATACAATCGCTGAATTTTATAAAATTTTCTTAATTTTTTTGTTCGATTTAAGAATCAATAGAAAGCCTGTTTTATGTCCTCATGAAATCTTAATGTTCTTTTTGAAAGAATTAGGATATAATAAATTTATAACGGGGGGGGGGTTATAATTTTATGCATATATCTGCTTCTTCGATTTTTATTACTTTATTAATGGCATTGGGGATGATTCTGCTTTTTTATGTTTTGATACAGAAAAAGAAGACACATCTTCTATTTCGGACGGATCTTTTGATATTGTTGGCGATGATCATATGGGGCCGTCTTTTTTTACCGGTGGAATTTCCTTTTACTATAACGATTGCGTTTAGTGCTTTGATGAATCCTTTACAGGCTCTTTTAAACACTGTGGTATTCGGCCATCGGTTTGGCGAAGTGATCATGATTCTCTGGTTTGTGGGGATGATAGCTACCGCTCTTCATTCTTTATATATGTTAAAAAGGATGTTTGATCTACAAAAGATCATTCAAAAGAAAAGTGAAGTGTTTCATATTTCTGATTTCATGAAGGTGAATCCAAAAAACGATTATCCGGTTTGGAAGACGGATTTAATCGAAGTTCCTATGGTTTTAGGATGGCAAAAAGTGATCCTGTTACCAAATGTTTCTTATTCACAAAAGGAAATAGAACACATTTTATCGCATGAGCAGCAGCACATTCTAAATCATGATATATGGATCAAACAGCTGATGAATCTTTTAACGATCGTATATTGGTGGTTTTTACCGGTGTACTGGCTGAAAAATCAAGTTCAGATCGTATTGGAGATGCGTGTAGATGAAAAAGTAACACGTTCTATGACACAGGAGAAAATGTTGGACTATGTTTCCACTTTAGTGGAAATGAACGAGAAGATAACTAAAAATGTGTTACAGAAGAGATTGCGATTTTCATCGAGCTTTTTCTTAGCGGAAAATAGAAATGTTTTATCGTATCGTGTTCAATATCTTTTAGAATCCAAACAGAAGAAAAAGACAAATAAAGGTATTTTACTGTTTGTGTTTATGCTTCCTGTTTTCACAAATCTTGTCATTTTTGAGCCTTATCATGAAAATGCTCCTGGAACCGAAGGAACATGGAGCGAGCAAGAAATGCAGGAGCAGGGATATTTGATTCATCATCAAGATGGAACTTATACTTTTTGTATAGATGGGCAACAGGCGACTATACAAAATATAAAAGATCCTATCTTTGAAAATATAAAAGTGATAGAGGAGGAATAATGGGTTATGAAAATGGTTCTGTGAAATCATCGAAGGCATCTTTTTTTGACAGATAGATACGACAATCCGTGTAAAATTTAAAAAAAGGCATTGCAAAAGGGGAAAGGCTGTGCTATATTAATTGAGCACTGATTGTGTATGTGCGCCCATAGCTCAATTGGATAGAGCGTTTGACTACGGATCAAAAGGTTGTGGGTTCGACTCCTGCTGGGCGCGCCATTTATTTTGTTTTCGGGACGTAGCACAGCTTGGTAGTGCACTTGATTTGGGATCAAGGGGTCGCAGGTTCAAATCCTGTCGTCCCGACCACTTTCTAAATTTTTGGCTGGGTAGCTTAGTTGGCTAGAGCATCCGGTTCATACCCGGAAGGTCGTGAGTTCGAGTCTCACTCCAGCCACCAACGAGTTTAATGGACCCTTAGCTCAGTTGGTCAGAGCATCCGGCTCATAACCGGCGGGTCGTAGGTTCGAGTCCTACAGGGTCCACCAATTTTAATACGATTGGAGAAGTACCCAAGTGGCTGAAGGGTCCGGTCTTGAAAACCGGTAGGTCGTTAGCGCGGCGCCTGGGTTCGAATCCCAGCTTCTCCGCCATTCAAGTTAATATTTCACATCGCGGGGTAGAGCAGTCTGGTAGCTCGTCGGGCTCATAACCCGGAGGTCGTTGGTTCAAATCCTTCCCCCGCAACCAAATGGTCTCATAGCTCAGTTGGTAGAGCAAAGGACTGAAAATCCTTGTGTCGTTGGTTCGATTCCGACTGAGACCACCACTTATGAAAATGAGTCTTTATCACATTCGATAAAGGCTTTTTTTGTTTTCTGAGTGTTCAATCGGGAATCTGTGTGAAAAGTATGATTTCTAGATTCAAATTAAGATGGATTTTTCCTTATTATTGAAAATAGATTTGCCCAACTTATTACTTCTTAATTAGGATTTTTTCGATGAAAAATCATTATGAAAATTCATGAAACAAAAATGAAAAAAATATTTGATATATTACTGGTATAAACGTATAATGAAAGCTGTTTTTAGGAGGGTGTAATGGAGACAATAAGGGAAAAGAGAAATATTCTTTGCTTCATTATAAGTTATGTCATCAATAATCTGGCAAGTGGTGTTTTATATGATACTTATGTGAATTATTTACAGGAAGTACAAGTCTCAATTGCGACATCTTTTTGGGCTTTTTACGGATATGCGACATTTATCAGTGCCTTGTTGTTATTGGCTGTACCTAAAATAGGCTATAAAAAACTGCTGCTGTTTTGTTCGCTAGGAACATCGTTTGCGTTTTTTGGGGCTATCTTTCTACAATATGACTGGGTGCTCTACGCTGCGACATTACTGGCTTT
Source organism: Faecalicoccus sp. LCP19S3_E2 (assembly GCF_052121255.1). Lineage (NCBI taxonomy): Bacteria > Bacillati > Bacillota > Erysipelotrichia > Erysipelotrichales > Erysipelotrichaceae > Faecalicoccus > Faecalicoccus sp. LCP19S3_E2. The sequence goes on from NZ_JBQKEP010000010.1 coordinate 21,395, forward strand.
AACAGGTGTACAACTTCATTTTATTATGCTAAGTCCTTTTATTGCCTGTTATACTGAACATCTGGGCCTAAAAAAAATAAATTGGTACACAAGAACGTACTATATGGGATACATTGGTTATTTTATTGCCACTTATTTAGGGGGAGCTTTTGTGGTCAAAGCTTTTTCGATGGTTTCTGGCATTACATATTCTGCAGCGCAGGAAGCAACGCGATATATTACGCAGTTATCCAATGCCATGTATGCGAATTATATGATGGGGAATGAAATCGTATTATTTCTATTTGGCTGCATTTCTTTGATTTCATTAATTCCTGTATTGTTCATCAAAGAAAAGAAAGAAGACTTTATGACACATGAATTCCAAGAGAAGATTTCATGGAAGCAAAAAATAAGAGGGATTTCAGAGGTTTTATTAAATCGTTATTCCAGAGCTTATTTATTATATTGGGCTTTGATTTCTTTTGCGATGGGATTGTTTACATCGTATTATACCGTGTATTTGAATCGAAACCTGCATATTGATAAAGCTACATCTTCTTTAATTGTTTCGATTTCGTATATTGCCATTGTGTTGTTTATGTTTTTTACACCTAAGTGTGTGAAGAGATTTGGTAAAGTAGGTACGATCTTTTTTACAGTGATGGCTTCTATACCGTTTATGATCTTGATCGGATGTGGAAATTATCTGGGGGATTTTGTAGTCCCTGTTGTAGGTGGTGCTTTATTTATTCGAGCCGGTCTTGCCAACTTATCCAGTCCGGTCGATAGTTCCTTGTCTATGGATGTCATTCCTAAATCGATTCGTCCTATTTATACTTCGCTGGTGAATTTCATGGCGGGAATCGTTAGTATTTTAAGTGGTTACTTTACGGGTGGTTATTTATTTTTAGAACAATCTGGCTATCAGAAAGCTTATTTTATTGCCGCCGGACTTTATGCGGTTGCAGGCATAGTTCTTTATAAGGGATTACATTCCTTTAATCATAAAGAAGATCAAATTGTTAAACAGGAGGAGAGTTTATGAAAAACTTATTAGCAAAGCTCGGTTTTGGAGAGAAATTATCCAAAAATATTTGGGCGATTCTTATTGTTGCCTTTAGTGGAGCCATCATATACGGATTGCCATATTTCCGTTTTGATTATTATGATGCCTACTTGGCAACGTATCATTTAACTAATACACAGATAGGCGTTTTTGGCAGCATCTTAGGTATATTTGGGATGATTTCTTATCTGTTTGGAGGGGTTGTGGCCGACCGCTTCTCAACACGAATTATTTTGACTGTTTCTTTGATTGGAACCGGTCTTGGTGGTTTTGTTCATTTGTTGCCACTTAACTATTATGGATTGGTAGCGCTGTATGCTTTCTGGGGAATTTCAAGTTTATTTGCCTTTTGGCCGGCCTGTGTAAAAGCGGTGCGTATTTTGTCCGGTTCAGATGATCAGGGAAAAGCTTATGGTTTCTTTGAAGGCGGACGAGGCATCGGCGCGGCTTTGATGGCTATGGGAGCTGTGGTTGCGTTCCGTATTGGAATTGGACAGATCAACGATGAAGTACTGGGCATGAAAACCGTCATTGTATATTATTCCATTATTACGATTGCGATGGGTATTTTTTGTTTCTTTACGGTAAAGGATGGAAAAATGGAAAAGAGCGATCGTATTTCGTTTAAGGGAATAGGTCAAGTCTTAAAGATGCCTGCGGTTTGGATCATTGGATTTGTGACATTTTGTAATTATGTATTTACTTTATCTTTGTACTACTTTACACCTTATGCGACATCGATCTTAGGGGCAACGGTTACTTTTGGAGCGACTTTAGCTGCTTTAAAGCGTTGGTTTTCTTTATTTGGAAATGTAGGTGGTGGATTTTTCTCCGATAAATTTGGAACAGGAAATGCGCTTTTGATTTCATTTGTGATCATGATTTTGGGAACATTAGGCATTTTGATCTTGCCGATACAATCGGATTCAATTTTGATGTTTACGATTTTATTTGTTCTGATTTATATTTTCTACAATGTCAATTATGCGCAGACATGGGCTATGATGGATGAAGGTGGTATCCCTGAAAAATTCTCCGGAACGGCTGCGGGCATTATTTCCACAGTCGGCTATTTACCGGAAATCTTTGTTTCTGTATTAGCCGGGATTATGATCGATCAAAATCCTGGCGTAGATGGATATCGACATTTTTTCGGATTTTTGGTTGCGATGTTGGCCCTTGGTGCCATCTTTGTATTGATATGGAAAGCATATTTAAAGAAACATCCAAAAGAAACAAACAAATAGGAGTTTTATGAAAACAATTTTTGAAAAAGTATATGTGGAAACACCGGTGGATACGGATGAGGATGGAAAATACGATCTTATTGCGGTGTATATCAAACGTCCGCTTATAGATGAAAAAGTGCCGGCCGTATTTGTGGCGAATCCTTATATGTTACATTGTAATGAAGATTGGTATGAACTTTACGATGTCAATAAAAATATCAAGGCGTATTCGACGCAAAATATTACGGAAAGTGATATTTTGTTTGTTCCCAGAAAACAACCAATGTATCCTAAAACGAAGTCACAGGGGGAAGTAAAAACCAATCCGATTCCGGAACCGGATCCAAGTGAATACGAATGTATTTCGGATTTGTATGATCATTTGATTGAAAGAGGATATGCCGGTGTTTTTAGTGCCGGATTGGGAACAAGAGGATCGGATGGTTTGACGCGTACCGGTTCGCAGGAAGAAATTCTTGCGTTTAAATCGGTTATCGATTGGTTGAATGGAAGAGCTCGTGCTTTTGTCGATCGTACAAGACAAATGGAGATCAAAGCGCATTGGTGTACCGGTTCTGTTGCCATGTCGGCTCGTTCTTATTTAGGAACGATGTGTATCGGTGTTGCGACGACCGGTGTTGAAGGGTTGAAAACGATCATTCCGGAAGCAGGTATCTCTAATTGGTATGAATACTATCGACATAATGGTTTAACATTACCGGCCATGGACTGGCAGGGAGATGACTTAGATATTTTGTCAAAATATTGTTTTTCAAGAGTTCTGGATTCTAAAGATTTTGAAACGATACGTCCTTTATTTGAAAAATCGCAAAAGGAGCTTCAAGAAGGAGAAGACCGGGAATCCGGAAACTATAATCGCTTCTGGGATGAAAGAAACTATCTCAAACATGTCGATCAAATCAAGGCTTCTGTTTTTGTGATACAAGGACTTAATGATTGGAACGTAAAACCGGATCAAGGCATCTTGTTGTTTGAAAAGCTGCAGGAATTCGGAAAAGATCGAATGATGTTGTTGCATCAGGGACAACATATATACACATATCACTTAGAAGGCAGTCCGACTTTGTCTTTGATTGATCGATGGCTGGATTATTATTTAAAAGGTATGGATACCGGCATACAAGATGAGGCAAAGATCTTTGTTGAGAGCAATGTAGATCAGACGGTTTGGATGAAGGAAGAGCATTGGCCGCCTAGGCAAATGGAAGTGTATCAAATCAAGGATTCAGGAGTTCAAACGATCATAGATGATCTATCCAAAACAGTGTATGATCGAAAAAAGAAAAATACCAAAGAATGGCTGGATGAACTGGTATTAACACAAAATGCTCATTCGCTCTCGTTTGATCTGGAAACGTTTAAAAGGTCAGTTCGTTTTGCGGGTCGGGCAAAAGTACAGTTTCGTGCCCGTATCAATCAGCCAACCGCCATATTAAGTGCTATGCTGGTTGAAAAGGGAGAACAAAAACGATTAACGTGTCAGCTAGATGGCGATGAGAATCGTTCTTTTCGATTTAAGATGGAACAGGAACCATCCGCTTATTCTGTGATTACGCGAGGATGGATGAATGCACAAAATCGAAACAACAATTATTCAAAAGAAGAAATCAATCCTCAAAACTGGTACACCTATTCCTTTGAGTTTGTATCCAATGATTATACAATTGCACCAGGACATACGCTGGCTTTGATCTTGTATGGTATGGATGTAGATCAGACTCAGCTTCCATGGATATCGACAGCAATCGAAGTTGATACATCTTCTATCGTTGTAGAATGTCCTGTTAAGTAAGCAGGAAGAAAGAACTGGATATTCATAATTGATGAACGTCTTGAAAAAATAAATTGATAAAATGGAGAGATTCGAGAGTGAATTTCTCCATTTTTTTAAAAGAATTGTAGGAAAACAAGGATTCCCATTTTCTTTGCATGACAGTTATTTTTTCATATTTTATTATAATGTTGAAAGGGGGCATGAATCATGACATACCTCAAATCAAATTTACATTATTTACGTTTAAAGAATGGTTTATCACAAAAAGAACTGGCCTCAAAATTGTATATGGCCCATCAGACGATATCCAATCACGAACTGGGAAAATCCGAACCGGATTTAGATGGTATGCAAAAGTATGCGGATTTTTATCAGATTCCATTATCAGATTTGATCGATGTTGATCTTTCCAAAAAACAGAAAGGTTTCATAGATTTGGGAAATGTACTGCTTGATACACATCGGAAAACCTTTCAAATCTTATCAGGAACGAAAGGAATCTATGCGATAAAGGATATTTGTAAGTGTCAGATCGTATTTGAAGATGCCAAGTATCATGATGAAGAACATCCGTTTCCTGTGGATCGCAGGGTTTTGGTCACAAATTATAATTTCTGGTGGTTTAATCGAAAAGTATATATTGGTTTAGAAATTGAAATGAAAGATCATAGAAAACTATATGTATATGTTTCGAATGATGCAAAGGTTCAAAATTCGGATTCTTTTAAGAAGTATAGAAAGCAGGCAAATCAGATCAAAAAGAAACTGATGAAATATCGTTCGTTTTAATACTTGTATAGATAGATTATGCTAAAGGTTTGTTGTCGAGAAGAGAAACGAATGTTTTTTAATTAGGATATTATTTTGAATATGGAATGGAAAAAACTGTAATACGATGTCTTATGGTTTTTATCAATTCGTTAAATTATGCGATTTAGCATGCCAAAAGCAGGATTAAAAGAAATAAATGATTGTCCAGTGATTCAAGGATAGATATCTTGCATTTTATCTATGGCATTACTCTTCAGGTGATTATTTGAAAAGTAAATCAGAAAATAAATACAGTAAAAAGGCATTTGAAAATATTAGAGAATCTAGAAGAGCTAAAACTAAAAGAAATTAATGAGTAGATTCTTGAAACAGAATTATTAAAAGAATATCGTTCAAGGATATATTAATGATATTAAAAGAGTATATTCTAGATTAAACGAGTAAAATCCCCATGGAAGATGAGTGTTTCTATGGGGATTTGTATTAATGAAGATTTAAGCGTTTTAAAACTTTAGATTGCATTTCCTTTTGAACACGTAAGATAGAAAAGGCCTGTTGAATATCGGAAATGGTGCCACTTTCCGGTAAAAGAGAAATGTTTTGAACAAGGGGATCCAATTCACCGGATTTGAGGCCTTAGATGCGACCTTGTCTTCTTTTGATTGAAGGGAAGAATATAAAAGATGAGTCATAGAGATTCCACAAGATTCAGGATCAAACGTAGGTTACCCATCTTTTGATTTCTAGTGTTACATACTCTAATAGACAATTATTTTTTATCTTTGTGTGATGTAAGCATATCCAAAAAGAGCGTACATCTAAAATATCACTGTAAAAGGATTTTTGAAAGCCGAGAGAACGATTTTTTGATCGGCAATCAATCTATATGCATAATATAGACTTCGACAAGGAAGAGTGTATTTATAGGATTCTTCACCTTGTGCTTCAATAGGAATCAACATAAATTTTGATAGATACAAAGAGTGTTGAACCATATAGATTGAATTATAGACAATTTTAGCTCCAGGAATACGAATATCTTCGGAATCCAGTATAATAATTTTGGAATTGGAAGAACTTGGTTGAATGAGTGCAGAAATCTCTTCTAAAGAGAGATCTTTAAATTCCTAGACATTGTTGAAGCAGATATGCCCGGATGGGTTTGAACGAAAGAATAATTTTTGAATACGCATCAATGAAACGTTTTTTTTTGATTGAATAACGGTTTGAAATTCCTTTAAATTTGACATGAAATGATAACCTCCACTATACATATATGAATAAGAATCGAAAAACTATGAAAAATGATGAAAAAACTTAATCCCGTATGTTGTGGAAAGAAAAGATTTTATGATACTACTCAATTATTGATATAATGTCGAATTTATTTAAAACATAAATTATGATAAAATAAGAATGTTTGACTGATGAGGTGATTGCATGGAAACTCAAAACGCAATAGAAGTAAAAAATGTATACAAACAATTCAAAATAGAATATGACCGGGCAAAAACACTAAAGGATAAGTTACTATTTTGGAATCGAGGAAAAACAGAATATCATGAAGTTTTAAAAAATATAAATTTAAATATAAAAAAGGGAGAAACTGTTGCTTTAATAGGTGTAAACGGGTCGGGAAAATCTACTCTTTTAAAAATGATGACAAAGATTATTTATCCAACAAAAGGGAGTATAACTACACATGGCAAATTAACTTCTTTACTTGAATTAGGGGCCGGGTTCCATATTGATTTTACAGGGCGTGAAAATATTTATTTTAATGCATCAATCTTTGGCTTAACTAGAAATGAAATAGATAAGCGTATAGATGATATTATAGAATTTTCAGAATTGGGTTCAGCCATTGATAATCCAGTTAGGACTTATTCATCCGGAATGTATATGAGACTTGCGTTTTCTGTTGCGATTAATGTGGATGCCGATATATTGTTGATTGATGAGATTTTGGCGGTTGGAGATCAACATTTTCAGGAAAAATGTTTTGATAAGTTAGAAGAATTAAAACATAGTGACAAAACAATAGTCATAGTTTCACATAGTTTAGATGTTGTAAAAAAATTGTGCAATCGAGCAATTTGGTTGTACGAGGGAGAAGTTAAAGCAGATGGAAAAGCTTCAGAAGTTATAGAGCAATATCTAGACCAAGTGGCTTTGGACCATATGGCGGAACGAAAAAAAGCAATTCAGCAAGGTATTCATAAAGGAATGACTTACATTGATGAACCCAAGAATTATCAATACTTTTCTAGTAATTTGAAAAGTATAGAAAGCCATGGATGGGTTATTGCTGATGATCCAAAAGCTATTTTTGAAATTTATTTAGACGATAACAAAATAGATTCAAAATTAATTGAAAGATATAAAAGATTAGATGTATATAAAGCATTTAAGGAAGATTTTTCTGGATTAGTGGATGTAGATACTTTAGGATGGAGATTAGATCTACCTATTGAAAATGCATCCAAAGGGAAACATTTGATGAAAGTTGTTTGTAAGAATCATGATAATCAAGAACTAGCTAACACAATTTGTGAAATATATATTGAGTAGGAAGGATAAAAATATATGGAAGTTTTTAAAAATCTTTATCAATATAGAGAACTACTTAAAACGAATATCAAAAAGGATATACGAGGAAAGTATAAAGGCTCATTTTTAGGAATACTTTGGTCGTTTCTCAATCCTTTATTGCAAGTTTTAGTTTACTACATTGTTTTCCCTTACTTAATGCGTGGAGCAGGTATGGACAATTACATTGTTTATTTGGTTACTGGTATTGTACCTTGGACTTTCTTTTCATCGGCAATCAGTGTTGGAACCGTTTCTGTGAAAATGAATGAGGGAATTATCAAAAAGGTCTATTTTCCCAGGGAAATCTTAGTTATTTCTCAAGTTTTGAGTGGAGTAATCAACTTTTTTATTTCTTGTATCATTGTCGTTGTTTTTTGCTTAGCTTTCGGGGTTGGAATTTCTATTCATATTTTAGCAATACCTTTTATTGTTTTAGTACAAGCAGTTCTAACTTTGGGGATACTCTTTATTTTATCATCAGTTAATGTTTATGTACAGGATTTAGAGTACATTGTGACATTTATTATTAATATGTTATTTTATGGCACTCCTATTTTGTACTCACTTAATCAGTTTTCGAATGCGGGAATTTTATTAAAATTAATTCAATTAAACCCAATGACATCCATTATGGATGCATATCGAGATGCTTTTTTATACCATCAATGGCCAGATTTTACAGCACTATTCTTAGTGTTAGTATTAGGAATAGTGGTTACAATTGTTGGTTATTGTATATTTAAGAAATTAGAAAAAGGTTTTGCAGAAAAATTGTAAAGTTATACGGATGGGAGAAGCATTATGAAAAGTTGGATTAAGAAGATATTGATTTTATTGAAGACCCTGTTTAAATATGGTTTTACTGCATTTAAAAAGAGGCTAAGTCATTTTAAGAATTGCGATACATATTCATTAGAAGATATACGATCTATTCATATTGCATCGGAAGAAGAATTGAAGAAACAAAGACAAGTAAAATTTTCTAAACCAATTAAATTTAGCATTATTACCCCTCTATATAACACTCCTGAAAAATTTCTTTTGGAATTAATTGAATCCCTGCAAGCGCAAACATATTCTAATTGGGAATTGTGTTTGGCTGATGGTAGTGATGATCAACATCAATATGTTGAGAATATATGTAATGAGTATGCAAAGACAGATTCAAGGATTATCTATCACCATTTAGCAGAAAACAAAGGAATTTCAGAAAATACCAATGAATGCATACAATTAGCAACAGGTGATTATTATGGTCTTTTGGATCATGATGATATTTTACATCCTTCTGCACTTTATGAAGCCTGCAAAGCTATCAATGAAGAAAATGCGGATTTTATATATACAGATGAAGTAAAATTTTCAAATTCTATTTATGATATAAAGGATTTAAGAGCATTTAATTTGAAACCGGGATTTGGTATGGACGATTTAAGGTCTCACAATTTTATCTGTCATTTTACTGTATTTGATAAAAATCTATTGAAGAACGAAGAAAAATTCTATCGTTCAGAGTTTGATGGAAGTCAAGATCATGATATGGTTCTTCGTTTAACAGAAAAAGCTAGAAAGATTTTTCATATTAATAAAGTTTTATACTATTGGAGAGTACATGCTAATTCTGTTTCAATGAATTTAGATGTAAAAAGCTATGCGGTCGATGCCGCTATAAGTGCAGTGAAGGATCAACTATTTAGAAATGATGAAAAAGGAATCGTTATGAGTAGCGCCCCTTTTCGAACAATATACCGTGTTGAGTATCCAATTGAAGGAAATCCTCTTGTGTCTATAATACTTTGGAATATTAACACGGAGAACCAGGCTAAAACGGTAATTGATATAATTAAACAATACACAAAGTATGCAAATCTCGAATATATTTATTTATCAGAATCATCGGGATGCATTCTTGATAAAACTTTAAGAGCGATTAATTATGAAGGAAATCTGGCAGAACAAATAAATGAAGCAGTACGAGTTGCCCAAGGCGAATACATTTTGTTATTAAATGGTGAATTGCGCTTTATGACTCAAAATTGGATAGATGAACTCATAATGCATGCGCAAAGAAATCAAGTAGGAACAGTAGGTGCAAAAGTTTATAATAAAGATGGTTCCATCCGTTGTGCTGGTATATCCCTCAGTAACGAATATGGGGATGATTTGTATCACCTAGGCAAAAATAATTATCAAGGTGAAATAGGATACGAAGCAATCTTGTGCCATGTGCGAAATGTGACTGCCAACAGTAAAGATTGCTTAATGTTTAAAAAGAAAACCTGGAATACAGTTGGAAGTTTTTCTAAAGAGCTATATCAATATTTTGATGTAGATTTCTGTTTAAAAGCAAGTCAAAACGGATTCAGAAATATATGGGTTCCATATTCAGAAGTTTTCTTATCTTCTTTATCTACGGAGCAAATATCTAAACAGCAATCAAAAGAATTTGAATCTAAGTGGAATAGTGAAATTTCAAATGATAAGCATAGCAATAGCTTATGGAACAAGTTAAAACTTGTTTAGGAGGTTATATGAGTAAGATTGGAGAATTAGGCAAAAAGGTCGAATTTGTCTTAAAAAATGAAGGTGTAGGATCTGTTGTAAAAAAAAGTTATACCTATGTAAAACTTACAGGAGCAAGAATGAGAGATAGAAAATACACTGGTAAAGTATTTAAAGATGTTTTATTCATAAACGGTGTAGATTTTGAAGCTTTACCGCATCCTCCTAGATATAGAGTACTTCATCAAATAGAGCAATTGAAAGCAAATAATGTCGATTGTGATCAGAATTTTTATCTGCATCTTAATTTTGATCAAGTAAGGAATTATCGTGTATTTATTATTTACAGAGCCCCATATAATGAAGAATTAGGAAAATTTATTCGAAAAGCTAAAGAACTCAATAAAACAGTTATTTACGATATTGATGATTTGGTAATTGATACAAAATATACTGATACTATTAAGTATTTAAAAACAATGTCGCCTGAAGAAAAAGCTGGATATGATCAAGGCGTACGCGATATGCAAAAGACTCTAAGCATGTGCGATGCTGTAATTACAACTACTGAAGGCATGGCAAATGAACTAAAGAATTATTGCCCTAAAGTTTTTATTAATCGAAATACGGCATCAGAAGAGATGGTTTCATTATCAGAAGAAGCTTATGCAAAAATAAAGTGCCAAAAGGATGAATCAGAAAATGTTAAGTTAGGCTATTTTAGCGGGAGTATCACACATAATGATGATTTTATATTGATTCAGCCAGCTATCGAAAAATTAATGAAAAAATATCAAAATGTTGAATTACATATTGTAGGATTATTGGATATTCCTAAAGAATTTGAAAGTTTTAAAGATCGTGTTATAGCACATCCATTTGTTAATTGGAAAGAACTACCTGAATTAATTGCATCAATAGATATTAATCTTGCTCCATTAGAAGAAAGTATATTCAATGAAGCCAAATCAGAAAACAAATGGGTAGAAGCTGCTTTAGTACGTGTTCCGACTGTTGCAAGCAATTTAGGAGCTTTCAAAAGAATGATACAGGATGGAAAAACAGGAGTACTATGTAATACTACTGATGATTGGTATAATGCTTTAGAATCACTTATTTTGGATAAAAGTAAGAGAAGTACAATTGCTGAAAATGCCTATCATTACTGTATAGAGAATTGTACAACCGTGTTAACAGGATATCCGTTGGCAAAATTTTTAAAGAGCATGATGAGGCCAAATATTGCTTTTGTATTACCTGCTTTAAATATTAGTGGCGGTATTATGGTTGCTTTTGAGCATTGCAAAGTATTACGCGAGAATGGATATGATGTAGTAATTATTAATGATGATTTCGATGAATCCAGGTGGGTTACTTTTTCTAGTATAGAATTCCCGGTGATGCCTAGCCGTTACTCTTATTTTAAAGGCTCTTTTGATAAAGTCGTGGCTACTATGTGGTCAACTGTTAAATTTTTAGAAAAATATACGAATATAAAAGAACGTTATTATTTAGTACAAAATTTTGAAACAAATTTTTATCAATCAGGAGATACTCTAAGATTAGAGGCGAATTCAAAATATTCTCCGAATGTTCCTGTTCAATTTTTAACGATCTCCAAATGGTGTCAAAAGTGGTTAAAAGAAAAATATGAACAAAATGCAAAGTATTTGCCAAATGGAATCCATGTAGAAAACTATGAAGGAACAAAACGCAGTTTTGAAGGAAAAATTAAAATATTGATTGAGGGGGATTGTGGAGTATATTACAAAAATGTAGATGAGAGTTTCAAAATCACTAATCAACTTGATAGAGATAAATTTGAAGTGTGGTATTTATCATACAATGCAAAACCTAAAGATTGGTATAAAGTAGATAAATTTTTTAATAAAGTTCCTTTTGAAGAGGTATCAAAAGTCTATAAAGCTTGCGATATATTATTAAAAACCAGTATATTGGAGAGCTTTTCTTATCCACCGTTAGAAATGATGGCTAGTGGTGGATATGTAGTTGCGGTTCCAAATGGAGGAAATGTAGAATATTTGAAACATGAAGAAAACTGTTTGTTCTATGAACAGGGTAATATACAGGATGGAGTGAATTCTATTTTGAGAATTAGTAACCAGAAAGAATTAAGAGAAAAATTATATAAAAATGGAATTAAAACGGCTAATCAAAGAAACTGGAATTCTTTACAAAAAGAAATTTTAGAATTTTATAGTTAGTAAAAGTGAGAGAGGGGAATAAAATGAAGGTACTTGTTGTTATCCCAGCCTATAATGAAGAAGGTAATATAGTTAATACAGTTCATGATTTAGAAAGGAATTCTCCTAGTGTTGATTATATAGTTGTTAACGATGGTTCAAAAGATCATACGTTGGATATACTAAAGCAACATAAAATGAGATATATTGACGGTTTTTGTAATCTTGGTTTATTTGGTGCAGTTCAGACAGGTTTTAAATATGCAGTTATGAATGATTACGATGTGGCTATACAATTTGATGGAGATGGTCAACATTCTGCAGTATATATTAATTCTATTGTTCAGGGAATAAAAGAAGGTAATGATATTGTTATAGGATCTAGATTTGTAAATAATAAAAAGCCTTTTACAGCAAGGATGCTAGGTAGCCGTTTAATATCTTTAGCCATTAAAATCGTTACAGGAAAGAAGATAAATGATCCAACTAGTGGTTTTAGGGCGTATAATAAAGAATGTATTAAAGATTATGCTTTTGATATGAATAATCCTCCCGAACCTGATACTTTAGTTTATATGTTAAAAAAAGGACGAAGAATTAAAGAAGTACAAGTTGAAATGAAGGAAAGGGAATTTGGTGAATCATATCTAAATTTTACAAATAGTATAAAGTATATGAGTAGAATGGTAATATCGATATTTTTGATTCAGCCATTTAGAAAGAGATGAATTTATGAAACTTTCAATTGTATTTATTATAGCTAGTGTACTGACTTTTATTTTTGTGATTTTAAAAGTACGTAAGAATGGACTAAATATAGATGATTCTATCATTTGGATTATATGGTCTATTTTGTTACTAGTTTTAAGCTTTTTCCCTGGAATTGCTTACTTTTTCTCAGAAAAATTAGGATTTATGGCAACTAGTAACTTTATTTTTACAGTCTTTATTTTTTTCGTTTATATATTAATTTTTATTCAGGCCATACAAATTTCGAAGTTAAAAGAAAAACAAAAAGAATTAATACAAAAATTAAGTATTCGTGAGAGTCAAAACAGGGAGGATAAGAAGTAGTTATGAATTGGATCCTAACAATATTATTCTTCATTGTAATATTTCCTCACTATTATTTATTGGGGGATACGATTCTAAATTTTTTCAAATATAAGACTAACTTGTCTAAATCATTAATTGCTGGGTATATATTTAATGCTTTTATCTTTTTTGTAATTGGTGTACCATGCCAACTTTTTCATACAAGTTGGAGATTTTTTTTCTGGGTACAGTTATTTCTTTTGGTTGTTGTGGATATATTGTTTATTTTAATTAACCGGCAAGCAATAAAAAACTTTGTAGATCAATTTGTACTTAGTGGATTTTTAAAAAGAAGCTTAAAACTGTTAAAGCAAAATTGGGTATGCATGCTTTTTATTGGTTTGTTTACTATTTTTTCTATGGCTAATCAATTACCAATATATCAAATGAATTATGATGACTTTTATTATATTGGAAAAATAGTAAATTTAATAGATGCTCCACAATTATTAAATGAAGATTATTTTTCAGGAAGTCTTTTGCCATTAAATGAAGTTAGTTTGTTTAGGCTTGTTAATACTTATGAATTATATTACGGCTTTTACTCTACAATTTTTCATATAGATGTCACTTTCTTTTGCAGAGCTACTATGGTCCTTCATAATTATTTCTTTTTTGCAGTTGTATACAAAGAATTAGCAAGTATAGTAGTAGATAGAAAGTATTCACAATTTGTTTTACTGCCGTTTTTTATATTTTTGATACCTCATGGCTTTTTGCAATCTAATTTTTTATCAGATTATATACATACAATTCGTTCATATGATTTATGGCAATTTCAAACTGCAGCATTCTATGGTGGTTCTGTAGTACGTATGTTATCAATACCGACGCTATTTATATTTTCCTATCCAATGTTAAAAAAGATAGAATTGGGAAAGATTGTATGGATTGCAGTAATATCTTTTGCATTCTTATCGTTTTCTACAATTTTTTTACAGGTATTTTTATTGTTTGCTTTAGCCATCTTTCTGTTGTTTTTCTGCTATCAATTGTATTTCTCAATTAAATCTAAAAATAAAGTACAGGTAGAGATTTATTTAGGATTTATTTGTGCATTTATAGTTTTTATGCTATTTACTAAATATTTGGATCACTTTTCTTTTATAAATACAAAGGCTTTTCAGGATTCGGTATACTATTTTGCTGATTTTGATAAGAATTGGATTAGAAATGACTTGCTATTCATGGTATTTCCAATTGTATTTGTTATTGGAATGTATGCTTCAAAAGAGCCGATACATAGGAGTATTTATTTTTTAGGACTTTTCTTTTTCCTACTATTTAGATCTTCACAATTTTATGAGTTATTATCTTTAACATCGATAAATCAATATTTTGTAATATATCGTACTTTAGCTGCTTGCCAATATTTAGTACTATTCTTAGTTGGCTTGTCGCTTATCCAACTTAGTATAAAATGGGTAAGAAGCTATTTAGTAATGTCTCTTATAAATTTAGTTTGTGTATTTAGTGTTGTGATTTATTTTCTAACACATATGCAAGTGTTTGTCTTCTATGCGTATAATGGTTCAGGAATTTCCACAGATGGTTGGAATTTTTCCAGAGTTTTTGATCCAAATAATAGAATGACGGCAACAATATTTTCAAAAGTCGGAGATTATTTTAATACACTACCTTATGGAAATTATAGATTTTTTGCACCTTCAGCTTTTGTATATGATGATATTACGACTTATGAGTTAGGATTTATGATGAGCTCAAATCGTATTCAAATTCACGAAAGAGGTGGGTTTGAAGGAATGACAGATGTTGAATCCAAACTATTAACTGCGTTTGCTTTAGATGATCAAAATATAGATTTTAATCAAGCATATAATCTTTTAATGAAATATGACGCGCAGTATGTATTGATGATGGATGGAGTTAATAAAGAATTGTTAGATGATCATGCTGAAGAAGTTCTATCCATCAATAATATATCTGGTAGATATGTATTATTGAAATTAAATTAAAATGACTAACTATTCAACAGGACAATTTGCAAAGTTGGCAAATGTGACAGAACGTACTATTCGATATTATGACAAAATAGGGTTGTTAAAACCCTCTTTTGTTATGGAAAATGGATATAGAAAATACACACAGTCTGATTTATTAAAGCTTCAAAAGATACTATCTCTAAAACATATGGGATTTTCATTAGAAGAAATCTATCCTATGGTTTCTAAGGAACAAAACATTAAAGAATCTTTTTCTATGCAGATTGACTTATTGGATAGTCAAATCAAACATTTACAAGTGATTCGGGATTCTATGGAAGCTCTTGTACAAAATGTCGATGAAAGAAATATAGATTGGAATCAGATTATATCCTTATTACAGATGTCTAATATTGAGTCTAATATTGTAGAACAGTATAAAAATTCTAATAACTTGAATGTTAGAATATCTTTACATGATCAATTTTCAACTAATAAAACAGGATGGTTTAATTGGTTATTTTATCAGATAAATTTTTCAAAAGTGAACCGCCTTTTAGAATTAGGTTGTGGTAATGGTAAACTTTGGGAAAATAGAGATATTGATTTAAGGAATAGAGAAATCTTTTTATCCGATATTTCTGAAGGTATGGTACATGAAGTTAGAAAAAAATTAGGTAAAGATTACAACTGTATTGTAGCAGACTGTCAAGCTATTCCTTTTAAAGATGGGTATTTTGACGCAGTCATCGCAAATCATGTATTATTTTATATTCAAAATTTAGATAAAGGATTGTCTGAGATATATAGAGTTTTAAAGAATAATGGTATTTTTTATTGTAGTACTTATGGAAAAGAACATATGAAAGAAATTACAGAGCTTGTTCAGTCTTTTGATTCTAGAGTTGAGCTCTCACAAAATAGTTTATTTGATATTTTTGGAATAGAGAATGGTGAAATGATTTTAAAAAAAATATTTAAATCTGTTCAGTTTAGTCCATATAACGATTCCTTAATAGTGAATCAAGCACAACCACTAGTGGATTATATTATGAGCTGTCATGGAAATCAGAATGAAATATTAGGTCCAAAAATATCTAAATTTAAAGAGTATGTGGAATCAATAATTTCAAAAAATGGTAATATTACTATTACTAAACAAGCTGGATTATTTATTTGTACAAAATAAAACTTGACCCTTACGTTACGTAAGGGTTTATTATTATGGTACAATATTGTAGGAGGACTTCTTATGAAAGGCATTATTTTGGCTGGTGGTAGTGGTACACGTTTGTATCCATTGACAAAAGTAACCAGTAAACAGTTATTACCCATTTATGACAAACCGATGATTTATTACCCAATGTCTATTTTAATGCAGGCTGGCATTCGGGAAATTTTAATTATTTCGACACCTGATGATACACCAAGATTCCAAGAATTATTAGGAGATGGTCATCAATTTGGTATTGAGCTTTCTTATAAAGTACAACCTAGTCCTGATGGATTGGCACAAGCTTTTATTTTGGGAGAAGAGTTTATTGGGAATAATTCGTGTGCCATGATTTTAGGGGACAATATTTTCCATGGTCATGGTTTGACAAAAAGATTGCGTGCAGCTGCTAGAAAAGAAAGTGGCGCGACTGTATTTGGCTATTATGTTGAAGATCCAGAACGTTTTGGTGTCGTTGAATTTGATGAAAATGGAAAGGCGGTATCTTTAGAAGAAAAACCGGCGCATCCAAAATCAAACTATGCGGTAACCGGTTTGTATTTCTATGATAATAAAGTGGTAGACTATGCCAAGAATCTAAAGCCAAGTGCTCGTGGTGAATTGGAGATTACGGATTTAAATCGTATTTATCTTGATAACAATGAATTGAATGTAACACTTCTCGGTGATGGATTTACATGGTTAGATACAGGAACACATGAATCCTTGGTGGATGCAACAAACTTCGTAAAGACAATTGAAGAACATCAACATAGAAAGATTGCTTGTTTAGAAGAAATTGCTTATGACAATGGATGGATTACGTTAAAACAATTAGAAGAAACGTATGAAATTTATAAGAAAAACCAGTATGGTGCTTATTTAAAGAAGATCATGGATCGTAAATACATTAAAGGTGAGGAGGAGTTTGTAGGATGAAAGTCACAGAAACAAAGATTCCTGGAGTATTCATCATTGATACAGATGTTTTTGGAGATCATAGAGGGTATTTTACAGAAACTTATTCAAAACCAAAATATGAAAAGTTAGGTGTTACTGTAGACTTTGTACAGGATAATATGTCTTTTAGTGCACAACAAGGAACGCTTCGTGGTTTACACTGGCAAAATCCACCATATGCACAATCAAAGCTGGTATCTTGTACAAAGGGAAAAGTCATCGATGTAGCGGTAGACATTCGTAAAGGAAGTCCTACATATGGTCAATGGGTTAGCGTAGAGCTTAGTGAAGAAAATCATCGTCAGTTCTTTATTCCGCAAGGCTTTGCTCATGGCTTTTTAACTTTAACACCGGATGTGGAATTCCGTTATAAAGTTGATAATGTCTATAACAAAGAATCTGAAGGTGGTATGCGTTATGATGATCCAACAGTCAATGTAGATTGGGGTCAGTTGCTAAATGGAATTGAACCTGTATTAAGTGAAAAAGATCAAACAGGTCCAACGTTAGAAGAATCGAATAATCAGTTTGTATATGGGGAGGATAAATAACATGAAGTTTTTAGTTACGGGAGGAGCCGGATTTATTGGTGGAAACCTTGTTCACTATATGGTGAATAAATATCCGGAAGATATGATCGTTAACTTAGATAAATTAACTTATGCGGGGAACCTGGAAACTTGTAAATCGGTTGAAGATAAACCAAATTATAAGTTTGTAAAGGGAGATATTGCAGATAGAGAATTTATCTTTGATTTATTTGAAAAAGAAAAGTTTGATGTAGTTGTTAACTTTGCGGCAGAAAGTCATGTAGATAGAAGTATTGAAGATCCTGAAATCTTTGTAAAGACAAATGTGATGGGAACAACTACGTTATTAGATGCTTGTGTAAAATATGGAATCAAACGTTATCATCAAGTATCAACTGATGAAGTTTATGGAGATTTACCTTTAGACAGGCCAGATTTATTCTTTACAGAAGAAACACCATTGCATACTTCAAGTCCTTATTCCAGTGCTAAAGCTAGTGCAGATTTATTTGTACTTGCATATCACAGAACATATGGACTTCCGGTAACGATTTCTCGTTGCTCAAATAACTATGGGCCTTATCATTTCCCAGAGAAATTAATTCCATTGATTATTTCTCGTGCGTTAAATGATGAAACAATTCCGGTATATGGAACAGGTGAAAATGTTCGTGATTGGCTGCATGTATATGATCATTGTACAGCTATTGATTTAATTGTTCGCAAAGGCCGTGAAGGGGAAGTATATAATGTCGGAGGACATAATGAAAGAACAAACCTTCAAGTTGTTAAAACGGTATTAAAAGCTTTGAATAAACCAGAAAGCTTAATTACTTTTGTAGAAGATAGAAAAGGTCACGATCGTCGTTATGCGATTGATCCAACCAAGTTAGAAACAGAATTAGGATGGGAACCTAAATATACATTTGATACAGGTATTCCTATGACAATTCAATGGTACCTAGACAATAAAGAATGGTGGGAGAACATCATTAGCGGTGAATATCAGAATTACTTTGAAAAGATGTATGTAGAAAAAGGAAGAGCTAAGCAATAAACTTAGCTTTTCTTCATAAGATGGGAGGCAATAGGATGAAAATTTTTGTAACAGGTGTGGCTGGACAATTAGGCCATGATGTCATGAATGAATTGGCATCAAGAGGCTATACAGGCATTGGTACAGATTTAGCTGAAACTTATAGTGGAATCCAAGACGATACTTACGTAACAAAAGCGGAATATGTGCCTTTAGATATTACAAATTCTGAAGATGTAATGAAAACCATTCAGAGCGTAAATCCTGATGTTGTAGTACATTGTGCAGCATGGACTGCTGTAGACTTAGCAGAAGACGAGGATAAACAAGCTAAAGTAAAAGCTATTAATGTGGATGGAACACAAAATATTGCGAATGCATGTAAAAAAGTTGACGCAAAGATGATATATATTTCGACTGATTATGTATTTGATGGACAAGGAACAGAGCCTTGGCAACCAGATTGCAAAGACTATAAACCATTAAATGTATATGGACAAACTAAATTAGGTGGCGAATTAGCTGTATCGAATACTTTAGATAAGTATTTTATTGTTCGTATTGCCTGGGTGTTTGGTAAGAATGGAAATAACTTCATTAAGACAATGTTAAATATAGGAAAGAAATACGATACTTTAAGAGTTGTAAATGATCAAATAGGAACTCCAACATACACATATGATCTAGCAAGATTGTTAGTGGATATGATTGAAACAGATAAGTATGGATATTACCATGCAACAAACGAAGGTGGATATATCAGCTGGTATGATTTTGCATGTGAAATCTTTAAGCAGGCAGGATACACAACAAAAGTAGTTCCAGTAACAACAGAAGAATATGGATTATCAAAAGCAGCTAGACCATTTAATTCAAGATTAGACAAATCAAAACTTTTAGAAAATGGTTTTAAGCCATTACCTACATGGCAAGATGCATTGGCAAGGTATTTGAAAGAGATAGAGTTTTAGCTCAAGTTGCTTCCCAACATTGACAATTTATAGATTCAATATTAAGAATGTGATATCCTTATAAGTGGCTTATGAGAAAAGAATTCACATTCTTTTTTTATTATAAATATCAAGAATGGCGTGGTGAGAATAACTATGAACTTTTTATTTTTTTCTGCACAGTTTCTTCCGCATATGGGAGGAGTAGAGAATTATACTTATAATATTTCTAAGAAACTAATTGAATATGGACATCAAGTTACAGTAGTGACATCAAACACAACAAAAAGTCCAAGTATTGAAATATATGAAGGTATTAATGTATTTCGCCTAGATTGCTATAATTTACTGAAGGGTAGATTTCCAATTTATAAGAAGAATAAAATATTTAGAGATATTTTTAAGAGATTAGATCAACAAAACTATGATTTCTGCATCATTAACACTAGATTTTACTTTCACTCTTTATTAGGGGCTAAGTATACATATAAACGTAGTATTCCAAGAATTGTTATTGATCATGGTACGAGTCATTTAACTGTCCATAACAAACTATTGGATTATATGGGAGAAAAATTTGAACATTATTTAACATGGCAACTTAAAAAATATTGTAAGAACTACTATGGAGTTTCTAAGGCCAGTTCAAAGTGGTTAGAGCATTTTGGAATCAAGTCACAAGGTGAAATCTATAATGCAATAGATTTAGATAGAATAAATGAAATAAAAAAACACTGTGATAACGAAATGTTTAGATCAAAGCTGTTGATACCTGAAGATTCCATACTTGTTGCATATACTGGAAGGTTAGTCAAAGAAAAGGGCATTGTTCAATTAGTAAAGTCGATTCAGAGATGGAATGAAGAATCCGAAAATCCAGTATATCTTTGTTTAGCAGGTGATGGTCCATTATTACAGTTTATTAAAGATTTAAATGACAATTTTATCATTTCTTTAGGAAGATTATCATTTGAACAAGTGATTGAATTGCTAAATGCTTCTGATATTTTTGCCTTGCCTTCTGATTCGGAGGGCTTTTCCACATCGTTACTAGAAGCAGCAACCTGCAAAGTTTACATTTTTACAACTAATAGAGGTGGAGCCAAAGAGCTGTTATTAACAGAAGATTATGGTACAGTAATTGAGCAAAATAGTGAAAATGAAGTTTATAAAGGTCTTTGCAACTCTATACACAACTTTCATCAAAAAAAAGCTACAGATATAGTTTACGAAAGACTAGAAAACAATTTTACTTGGATAATTAGCACAAAAAAAATATTGAAGATTGCACAAGACCTGAAGGTATAAAATGTTTAGAATTGGGGATGTAAAATGAAAACACTGTTTGGAAACAAGCTATTAGAAAAAAAAAGTATGCAGTTTAATTCGCTTTGTTATACATTAGGTACACTGTGTAGTTCGGCAACTAGTGTTTTATTGATGCTGATGGTAACTCGAATATTGGGGATAATTGATGCAGGTGTATTCTCTATATCTTATAGTGTTGCTCAATTGATGCTGACTATTGGGTGGTTTTCTACAAGGTCGTTTCAAGTTTCAGATATAAAAGAGGAATATAGCTTTTCTAATTATTTCTTATTAAAAATTATTTTGTCTGTTATTTCTATATTAGGTGGAGTTATTTACTCTATATTTCTAAAAAGTGATCCTTATACATTTCTAATAACAGTATTATGTTGTGTATTTAACCTTGGGGATATTTTTGCAGATTTCTTTTCTGCAAGATTTCAACAGATTGACAGACTTTATCTTGCAGGAATTTCCTATGTTTTACGTACAGTTGGCTATTGTATAGTATTCTTTATATCTATTTTATTTTTTAAAAATCTTGCATTGAGTATAATTTTAGCGCTTTTATATTCTTGTACCGAGTTATTATTATTTGATTATCCATATATAAAATTATTTTCAACGATTCAAATTAATTTTAAAAGAGATATAAAAAAATTGTTTTCATTAGTCATTGCTTGTTTTCCATTATTTTTAAGTTCTTTTGTCACAACATTTATTATTAATATTCCCAAAAATGCCATTCAAATGAATTATACAGATGATATTCAGGCAATCTATAATATATTATTTATGCCATCATCTTTAGTGAATTTATTTTGTATGTTTATTTTTGTTCCTTTATATACAAAAATCGCAAGATTTTGGAGTAATGGAGATATAAAACAGTTTAAGAAGATGATTTTAAAGGTAGTATCTCTAGTTTTTTTAATTTCATTATTGATTATTATTGGAGCTTATTTCCTAGGTGTTCCAGTATTACAACTTATATATGGGGTTAAACTAGATGGTTATAAGGGTGCATTTATGATATTGATGCTAGCGGGATGTCTTACTGGACTCAATGCGGTATTGGTGTTTATTGTCACTGTATTGCGCAAACAGAGATATATTTTATTCGTTTATATCGTTTCTTTGATTTGCTCTCAAATAATGATTTCTCCATTAATGAAAAATTTTGGATTTGTAGGTTCAACTCTTGATTATTTATTGGGGATTGTTATTATATCTATTTTATTAGTAATTATTTTATTTATTAATATTAAAAACGCAGATACACATGATTTAGGAGGAATGAATCATGATTAAAATTTTACATGTTATAGGTGCTATGGATCGTGGCGGTGCTGAAACAATGATTATGAATTTTTATCGGAAAATGGATTTAAAAGAATATCAATTTGATTTTTTGGTTCATGAATCAAGACAATGTGATTATGATGATGAAATTAGAGCATTAGGTGGAAATATATATTCTGTTAGCCGATATAAAATTATCAATTATTTCTCGTATAAAAGCGAAATAAAGAAATTTTTCTTAGAACACCATGATTATGAGATAGTTCATGGGCATATTTGTTCTTCTATTAATATCTATTTAAGTGAAGCGAAAAGATATGGCATTAAAACAATTGCTCATAGTCATGCGGCCAATTTTGGTTTTAGTTTAGATACATTATTTACCAATGTTGTATCTTTAAAAACTCGACGTATCGCAGATTATTTTTTTGGTTGTTCATTACGGGCAGGAACTGATCGATATGGGAAAAAAATTGTTTCCTCAACTAACTTTTCTGTATTAAATAATGGGATTGACATTGATTTGTATAAATATAATGAAGAAACTAGAAACCAATTAAGAAAAAAATATAATGTAGAAAATTCTTTAGTGATAGGACATGTAGGAAGATTGACTTTTGCGAAAAATCATGAGTTTTTATCGAAAGTATTCAATGAAGTTTTAAAGAAGAAGCCAGATTCAGAACTCTTTCTATTTGGACGTGGGGAGCTTGAAGAAGATATACGTAAACAAATCAAAAATTTAGGAATTGAAAGGCATGTTCATTTCATGGGAGTTGTTGACAACGTCTATGACTACATGCAGATGTTGGATGTTTTTTTATTTCCTTCTAGATATGAAGGGTTGGGTATTGCCTTAGTGGAAGCGCAAGCTTCTGGTTTACCGTGTATAATAAACGAAGATTTACCAGAGGAGGTCAAAATTAATGATTCTGTATTTGAGTTATCATTGAATGATTCTTTAGAAAAATGGGCAAATTTATGTATTCAGGTAGCTGGTACAACTAATCGACTAGAAATGAATGATATTGTTCAACAGTCCAACTTCAATATTAATCAAGAAGTAAAACATTTATGTCAAGTGTATAATATTTTATTAGCAGGCATACAAAGGTGAAAATATGGCAAATAATTTATACAGGGGTTATGATCCAGAAACATTACAACGATTACATGATGTACAAGTACAAATGCTAAAAGATGTATTAGGGGTATGTGATAAGTATAGTATTCCATGTTTTCTCATATATGGTACTGCAATAGGTGCTGTACGTCATGGTGGCTTTATACCATGGGATGATGATATTGATGTAGGAATGTTACGTGAAGATTTTGATAAATTTTGTGAATTATTTCCTCGAGAGTTAAATAGTGAATACGAATTATTAACTCCATTAATTGATAATCGTTATGCATGTACTGTTTGCCATGTACAAAAAAAAGGAACAACATTTATTTCGGAAGTCTCAAAGGATTTAAAGTGTCATTTAGGAATTTTTATGGATATATTTCCTTTTGATGCAGTTCCTGATACGTATGAGGATCAGAAAAAGATTTTAAGAAAAACAACTTTCTATGGTAAACTATTGTTTTTGTCTGGAACAGGTAACCCACATATACCATATACAGGAATAGTTTATCATATATTACATTTTGGATGTATTTTAATTCATTTGTTTTTAAAGCTTTTCCATTTTACGCCGGATAAGTTATATAGGAAATTTCTTAAAGCTTGTACATCATATAATAATAAGCAATGTGAATATGTTACGTCCTATGAATATACAGGTTCAATAAAGGATAGTATTAAGAAAGAGGAATTATTTCCATTACAAAAAGTTCCCTTTGAATCGATTGAAGCGTATATTCCAAAAAATAATGATGAATTCCTTACTAAAGTGTATGGTGAATATATGAAAGTTCCACCAGAATCAAAGCGAATTAATCATGCACCTTTAGTTATTAAATTTGAAGATAGTATGGATTAGGTCATTTCTTTGACACAAAAAAGTAGTAATATGTTGTATTGGGAGGAAGATTATGAAGAAGATTAATTATTTATCCAAGATTTTTTGGTCTATATCTTTAGGAACTACATTTTTTATTGTCGGTGCTAATAGTGTACTTGCTGAAGAAAATGAATCCTCAGAGATTAAAGAAAAAGTTGTAGAAGAGAATAATGATCAAACTGAGTCAAACTTAATGGAAGAGAATCCAGCTACAACTGATATTGCTGCTAACGAAACTATAAAAAATGGATGGGAATTTTTAAATGGTTATAAATATTATTATGAAAATGGACAATTAGTAAAATTGAATTTTAAAACTATCGAGAATTCTACATATTACTTTAATGAAGATGGATCCGCTCATATAGGGTGGTTAGATTTAAATGGAAAAAAATATTATTTTGATATAAATGGTGTAATGCAAAAGAATACCTTTATTGAAGGTATAGAACTTGATAATAACGGTATAGCACGATTAGGATGGTGCAAAGATGCACAAGGATGGAAGTACATTCACAATGATGGTAGTTATAAAAAAAATAATTTTGAAGTAGTTGAAAATCAAACTTACTATTTTGATGTCAATGGTTATATGCAAACTGGATGGCAAGTTATTGGAAATAAGAAGTATTATTTCAATGAAAGCTCTGGAATTATGTTGAAGAACCAATGGGTTGGTGATAGCTATCTAGGAAATGATGGCGCATTAATTTCAACTAAAAAAATAATAGTCAATGGATTCAAGACAGTACGGGTTGGTGGTATCGACACGAAGATGGAAGTTATACAACCAATGACTTTGAAGTGATCAATGGTCAAACGTATTATTTTAATGCATCTGGTTATATTGTAACAGGATGGCAATTGATCGAAGGAAAATATTATTACTTTGATGCATCCGGTGCCATGGCAAAAGACACATGGATTGGAGATTACTATGTGGATGAAAACGGTGTCTGGGATACCGACAGATTCAAACCCCAATGGATTTTAAACAGTACAGGATGGTGGTACCAACATGAAGATGGCAGCTACACAACTAATGATTTTGAAGTAATCAACGGACAAACGTATTATTTTAATGCAGCGGGATATATGGTAACTGGTTGGCAGTTGGTTGATGATACATGGTATTACTTTGACGGTAGCGGAGCCATGAAAACCGGTTGGGTGTATACAGGTAATATTTGGTATTACTTGAATACAGAAGGAAAGATGTTAACAGGATTCCAGGATATCGCAGGACAAAGATATTATTTCAATGATGCCGGTTATATGATGACGGGATGGATCCAAGATGGTGATGATTGGTATTATGCTTCTTCAAGTGGTGCTTTTTCTACAGGTTGGCAGTATATAAGCAATGTTTGGTATTATTTAGATCCAAATAATAATGGATTGATGTTGTCAGATAGAAAACAATCTATTGATAATACTACGTACTTTTTTGGACAATCTGGTCAGATGTTAACTGGATGGGTTAATAGATCAGAGGGCTGGTACTATGCAGAAACTTCTGGTGCTATGCACACAGGTTGGTTAAAGTTAAGTAGTGGGAAATACTATTTAGATCCAAATGATTCAACAAATCCAGGAATCATGGTTCATGATGAAGAAAGAGCGATCGATGGAAAAACATATAAGTTTTTATCTGACGGTCGAATATTTACAGGATTTGTTACAAAAGATGAAGGCACTTACTTGATCAATGAAGATGGTGATATTGTAAAAGGTTGGGGACTGTATCAAGGATATTGGTACTATTTCTCACCGGATGGTACTGAACATCCTGGTATCATGTTAACAAATCAGTGGTTGAATTTAAGCGATGGCACTTATTATTTGTCTTCTGATGGTAAGATGAAAACAGGATGGATATTGGATAATGGTTCTTGGTATTATGCAACTGAAAGAGGATCAATTGTCAAAAATGGCTTTGGAACGATCTCGGCTAAGGATGCTGGTGGTATTAGTCGTGTATCTTATTTTGAGGCAGACGGCAAGTTAAGAATGTATTCTTTTACCATCGGCAAAGTAAATTATACTGTAGATGGTTCGGGATATATAACAAATACGACAGTTAATGGAGTTCCTTACTATAATCAAAGAGATCCGCAGTGGGCTTGGACTGTCATTGGTTCTGGTAATATGCAAAATACAGCATGTGCAGTTATGGTTGCAACTTCGATTGTAAATTATTATACAAACCTGAATGTAAACCCGGTAGATATGGGGAAACTATTTTATCAGAATGGGGTTTATAATGCTGGTGGATTAGATGGAACTTCTGCAGATTGCTGGGAAATAGTTAAAAATCAATATGGCTTAAATTACACAAATAATCTAAGTTATGAAGATTTAATTAATAGTCTTAGAATGGGAAAAATTGTGGCAACTAGCGAAAATCCCGGACATTTTACAGTTCCTGGATTTACTCACGCAATTCTTTTATATGGTATTGATGGCAATGGCTATGTTAATGTTTATGATCCTTATGACACGAGCAAAAATGGTAAATATCATATTTCAATGATTTGGAGTCAACAATCTACAGCTTATGAGGATTGCATTAACGGTGGACCTTTCTTTGCGTTTTAATATGGGATAATGATATTATGATGAAGAATTTTAAAGCGATTTTTGTTTCCTTGGTGGCAATATTTATATTGGCTACTATGGTTTTACCTACTACAATTTATGCACAAGAGGAAGAAAGCCCGATAGAATATGTTAATGAATACAAATCAGATTCATTTGATGAGCAAAAACCGATTCCAGGAGCAGATGCTCCAGTTTCTCCCACAAATGAGGATACTCATTTGGATATTACCATTAATGATATTTTAACGCCAAGTCAAATTAACATGGCTAACGGGCTAAATCGTAGATCCAAAAGATCATTGAATGTTACGTATTCACAATTACTTTTGTATGCTAATCAATATGTTGGGTTACCATATGTATGGGGTGGTCGTTACCCTTATCAGGGTGGTTTTGATTGTGCAGGTTTGGTAATGTGGACGTATAACAATATGGCAGGAACAAATTTTGACCTGATTTATACTAATGCTGCTAGACTTTATAGTGAACATTGTACTCCAGTTTCATATGTGGATGCTCGTCCGGGAGATCTTGTCTTTTTTAGAGGAACTTATAATTCATTAGATTATATTTCTCATGTTGGGTTATACTGCGGAAATGACATCATGCTAAATGCGGGTGATCCAATTGGGTACGACAATATAAAAGATATTAAACGTATGGATGGACAGGCAGCACCTTTCTTTTTTGGAAGAGTTAAAGGGGTAGAGATTGATTATTCGATAAATTCTGGGTGGATTTCTTGTAATGGTCAATGGCTATATGCTGATGAGAATGGTTTGTTTGTAAAAGGCTGGAAAAATATAGATAGTATAGAATATTATTTTGACAATAATGGAGTAATGGCAACTGGCTGGAGATTAATTGAAGGTAATTGGTACTTTTTCAGCAATAGTGGATCAAAGCAAACGGGCTGGATTACTTTAAATGGGAAAAAATATTATTTAAATGATACTGGTATTATGGTAGTTGGACATCAGGTGATTAATGGGAAAGACTATTATTTTCAACCTTCTGGAGAAATGATTACTGGTTGGATAAGTAATGATGGGAAATACTATTTCTTTGACAATGATGGTCAAATTTTAAAAGATACATGGATTGGAGATTACTATGTGGATGAAAACGGTGTCTGGGATACCGATAGATTCAAACCCCAATGGATTTTAAACAGTACAGGATGGTGGTATCGACATGAAGACGGCAGCTATACGACCAATGATTTTGAAGTAATCAATGGACAAACGTATTACTTTAATGCAGCAGGATATATGGTAACTGGTTGGCAGCTGGTTGATGATACATGGTATTACTTTGACGGTAGCGGAGCCATGAAGACCGGTTGGATCTATGTAGGAAACATCTGGTATTACCTAGATACAGAAGGAAAGATGTTAACAGGATTCCAGGATATCGCAGGACAACGATATTACTTTAATAATGCCGGCTATATGTTGACAGGATGGCAATTGATCGAAGGAAAATATTATTACTTTGATGCATCCGGTGCCATGGCAAAAGACACATGGATTGGAGATTACTATGTGGATAAGAATGGAGTTTGGATTTAGCTTTATCAAAGTATGGAGAGAGGTGTGAAATGAACACTTCTCTTTTTATTTACTTTAAATAAATATAATGATACAATCTGTTCATAAAAAGAATGGATGTGCATAATGTGAACAAAAAAACTTTCGATATGATGTTACATATATTCGAAAATGGTTTGATAAATCAAAGAAATATATCTGAAAAAACACACTATTCTTTAGGAAGTGTGAATAAATCGATAAAAGAACTTAGAACTAAAGGTTTATTGAAAGAGGATAATAATTTATCAGATAATGCTTGTGAATTAATATATCAACGATCTCCAAAAAGTGCAGTTATTCTTGCAGCAGGTTTAGGATTGCGAATGGTTCCTGTTAATCAGGATATGCCTAAAGCATTGATTAGAGTTCGAGGAGAAGTACTAGTAGAGAGATTAATAAGACAACTTCATGAGACTGGTATCACTGACATTTATATTGTTGTCGGATATATGAAAGAACAATTTGAATATTTAATCGATGAGTATAATGTTCAATTAATTGTAAATCAAAATTACGCGTTTAGAAATAATTTAACATCATTATCGTTAGTTTCAAATTTAATTAATAATACATATATTGTTCCTTGTGACATTTATTGTAAAATAAATCCCTTTAAAAAACATGAACTTTATTCTTGGTATATGATTGGTAATAATGAAACAGATGATTATGCTGTTCATGTTAGTAGAAATTTTGAAATTCGAAAGCTAGAAAACGAAGTTGGCAATAAAATGATTGGTATTGCATATATTTGTTCAGACATTCAAGACAAATTTCTAAGAAAGTTAAACATTTTAAGTAATGATTCCAAATACTATCATAGTTATTGGGAAGAGGTTCTTTTTGAACAAAGAAAGATGATGATAGTCGCAAATATTGTTGATTCTAAGAATTATATTGAAATCAATACGTATGAACAATTAATTGATTTTGATCAAAATTCTGATAATTTAGATAATGACGCAATTCAAATGATTGAAGATTCGTTTCATGTTGGGAAAAACGAAATAAAAAATATAGAGGTTTTGAAAAAAGGAATGACGAATCGATCATTTTATTTCACCGTAGATCATAAAAAATACATTATGCGTATTCCTGGAGAAGGTACGAGTGATTTAATTAATCGATTTCAGGAATTTGAAGTTTATGAAAAGATTAAACATTTTTCTATTTGCGATGAGATTGTTAGCATAGATCCTAAAACAGGGTATAAAATAACAAGTTTTATAGAAAATGCCCGAACATGTGATTCTAACAATTTAAATGATTTAGAAATTTGTATGAGAAAACTTAGAACTTTTCATTCTTTGAATATACAAGTAAATCATGACTTTAATTTATTTGAGAAAATTGAATTTTATCAAAGTTTATGGAAATCTAAAAACTCAATATATAAAGATTATTTACAGATCAAACAAAATGTATTTTCTTTAAAACAGTTTATAGATACATGTGAAAAAACAAGGTGTTTAACGCATATAGATGCGGTTCCAGATAATTTTTTGATATATGGAAACGATGAAGTTCGTTTAATTGACTGGGAATATGCAGGAATGCAGGATCCTCATGTAGATATTGCGATGTTTTGCATCTACGCATTATATGATAAGACTCAAATTGATCAGCTGATAGATATTTATTTTGAGAATGAATGTGATAAAGAAACGAGAATAAAGATATATGCGTATATATCCATATGTGGATTATTATGGAGCAATTGGTGTGAATATAAGCGAGACTTAGGCATAGAGTTCGGAGAATACTCCATACGGCAGTATAGATATGCGAAAGAGTATTATAAAATTGTGCAGAAGGAGTTAGGGGAAAATTGCAATGAATAAAGTAAAGAGAGCCATAATAATGGCTGCAGGCTATGGTCGTCGTATGGAGCCTGTTACAAAGAAAATTCCAAAGCCAATGGTTTCGGTAAATGGTATAAGAATGATTGATTCCGTTATTGAGGGTTTAATAAAGAATGACATATTAGATATATATATTGTGGTCGGATATAAAAAAGAGTATTTTAATCAACTTCTTGAAGAATATTCTGATATTAATATAAATTTAATTGAAAATCCATTTTATGACACTTGTAATAATGTTTCTTCATTATACTGTGCTAGAAATTATTTAGAGAATTCTATAATTCTAGACGGAGATCAACTAATATATGATTCTTCTATTTTGTCCCCCTATTTTAATCTTTCCGGATATAACTGTATATGGACGGATAAACCAACAAAGGAGTGGGTATTAGAATTAGATAATGAATCAAAAATAGTTAGAAACTGTTATAGGGATGGACATGAATATGGTTGGCAACTTTATAGTATTTCACGTTGGAATAGAGAAGATGGGAAGAAGCTAAAAAAACATTTGGAAATAGAATTTGAGAAAAAGAAAAATATTCAAATCTATTGGGATGATGTACCTCTGTTTTGTTATCCTGAAGAATATACTTTAAGTATCTGTCCCATGGAAAAAGGATCGGTGGTAGAGATTGATGATTTTAATGAATTGGTGACAATCGATCCAACGTACCGAGAGTATAGATAGGAGCTATTTTATGATCAAAAAAATAAGGAATTCAAAAATAGACTGGATAATTACATTAGTCCCCCTGTTTTTTATAGTTGGACTAAGTATTTTATTTTTCTTTTTACCGCAACAGTCAAATGCAGTTCTCAGTCAAATTCGTTTTGTTCTTGGTGATTCTTTTGGCATTTATTATCTGATAATCGGATTAGGTATTTTTCTTTTATCTTTGTTTATTGTCTGTTCAAAATATGGGAATATTGTTTTGGGTAAGCAAGATGAGAAACCAAAGTATTCTTTTTTTACTTGGGGATCTATGATGTTCACAGCAGGATTAGCGGCAGATATATTATTTTATTCTTTTTCAGAATGGATTTTATATGCTTCTGATCCTCATATTGGAGAACTAGGTTCTATGCAAGACTGGGCAAGTGTATTTCCGCTCTTTCATTGGAGCTTGATTCCGTGGGGATTTTATTTGGTTTTAGCTGCTGCGTTTGGATTTATGTTACATGTCAGAAATAGAGATAGACAAAGATTTTCGGAGGCATGTAGACCTATTTTAGGAAAGCATACAGATGGACTTTTAGGTCGAATTATTGATTTAGTTGCGGTATTTGCTTTATTAGCAGGGACGGCAACAACATTTAGTTTGGCAACTCCTCTGATGGCAAGTATTATTGAAACCGTTTTTCATATTTCAATCAATCAAAATATTATAACTGTTTTAATTTTAGTTGTTACTTGTGTGGTTTACACATATTCTTTATTACACGGTATTAAAGGAATCAGTTTGCTTGCTAAAGCTTGTATATATATGTTTTTCTTGCTGCTTGGATATGTTCTTTTGTTTGGTGGAGAAACTAGGTATATCATTGAAACGGGTTTTTCAGCTTTTGGTAGAATGATTCAAAACTTTTTTGAATTGGCGACTTTTACTGACCCACAAAGAACAACATCCTTTGCTCAAAATTGGACGATCTTTTATTGGGCTTATTGGATGGTATGGTGCGTAGCTGCTCCTTTCTTTATTGGTAGTATTTCAAGAGGGCGAACAATTAGACAAACTATTTTAGGTGGATATGTCTTTGGAGTTGGTTCTACAGTTATCAGTTTCATTATTCTTGGTAACTATTCACTAGGACTTCAAGTATCTAATGTAAATGATTTCTTGGCTATGTATCAACAAACAGGAGACCTTTACACAATTATTATAAGTATTATTAACACGTTACCGATTCCAGTATTTGTTTTAATTTTATTATTGCTAACAATGATTGCATTTTATGCCACATCATTTGACTCCATAGCTTTGATAGCTTCATGTTATAGCTATAGAAAACTAAAATCTGATCAAAAACCAAGTAGAGTTATAGAACTCATGTGGTGTCTATTGTTGATAGCATTGCCTATAGCACTTGTGTTTTCGGAAAGTTCAATGAATAATCTTCAGTCAGTTAGCATAATTGCTGCATTTCCGATTGGTGCTATAATAGTGTTAATTTCTTTTAGCTTTTTTAAAGATGCTAAGTTATTCTTAGAAGAGAAGAAAAAAGAAAGGGAGAAGTAATATTACAAATGTTGAAAAAAAGAATTCTGCTTTCACTTTTATCATTTTGCTTTTTACTAATGAATACAAGTTTTATATATGCGCAAGATGGAGAATATGATTCAGCCAACAGCTGGCGATATAAAGATGGTGAACAATTTTATTTTGGAGATACTCTCCGGTATGGTGCTAGATCTGGAAATGATAATGCATGGAAAAAGATTGATGGCGTTATTTATAATAGCTTAAACCAACCAATAAAAGGTGCCATTTCTAAAGGTATAGATGTTAGTCAATGGCAGGGGAAAATAGACTGGGAAAAAGTTAAACAAAGCGATGTAGATTTTGTGATTATTCGATGTGGCTATGGTGGTAATACAACAAAATATGATGATACATATTGGGAAAGAAATGTTAGCGAATGTGAAAGATTGGGAATACCATATGGCGTTTATCTTTATTCTTATGCTTATAATGCAGAAGATGCGAAAAGTGAAGCGGAGCATGTACTGCGATTAGTAAATGGACATAATTTAACATATCCAATTTACTATGATCTAGAGGAAAACGGAGTTCGAAATTCTTTAAGTAGCCAACAGATTGCAGATGTTGCAGATACATTTTGCTCTATTATTGAATCTAATGGGTATGAAGCCGGAGTTTATTCGAATTTGGATTGGTTTAATAATTATCTAACAAATTTAGTGTTCGATAAGTATGATAGATGGGTTGCTCAATGGAATTATAAATGTGACTATACGAAGAGTTACCGACTATGGCAAGCAACAAGCACTGGTAGAGTTGAAGGAATTTCTGGCAATGTTGATATTAATATCGATTTTTCTGATTTATTACTAAGAAATGGTTGGTATTATGAAAACGGGAATTGGCAGTATTATGAAAACAATAGTTTGAAAAAGGGTTGGCTAACAATTTCTGATCAAAAGTACTATTTGAATGCTCTTGGCAATATGGTGACTGGATGGAATTGGATTGATAACGAATGGTATTATTTTGATTCTAACGGTGTTATGAAAACAGGTTGGATATATGTGAATAGTTTATGGTACTTTCTTGAATCCAATGGGAAAATGGCTTTAGGATTTAGATCTATTCAGAATAATGTATACTTTTTTGATGCTTCTGGTGCAATGAAAACAGGATGGCAATTAATCGAAGGAAAATATTATTACTTTGATGCATCCGGAGTCATGGCAAGAGATACATGGATCGGGGACTATTATGTAGATGAGTTAGGTATCTGGGATACCAACAGATTCAAACCCCAATGGATTTTAAACAGTACAGGATGGTGGTATCGACATGAAGATGGCAGCTATACGACCAATGATTTTGAAGTAATCAATGGACAAACATACTACTTTAATGCAGCGGGATATATGGTAACTGGTTGGCAGTTGGTTGATGATACATGGTATTACTTTGACGGTAGCGGAGCCATGAAAACCGGATGGGTGTATACAGGTAATATTTGGTATTACTTGGATACAGAAGGAAAGATGTTAACAGGATTCCAGGATATCGCAGGACAAAGATATTATTTCAATGGTTCTGGTTACATGTTGACAGGATGGCAATTAATTGATGGAAAGTATTATTACTTTGATGCATCCGGTGCCATGGCAAAAGACACATGGATTGGAGATTACTATGTAGATGAAAACGGTGTCTGGGATACCGACAGATTCAAACCCCAATGGATTTTAAACGGTACAGGATGGTGGTATCGACATGAAGACGGTAGTTATACAACCAATGACTTTGAAGTGATCAATGGTCAAACGTATTATTTTAATACATCTGGATATATGGTAACTGGTTGGCAGCTGATTAATGGAAATTGGTACTATTTTACTTCTTCAGGAAGTATGATTAGAAATCAATGGATAGATGGTTATTATATAGATCATAATGGTATTTGGATTAATACTTAAATACAGTTAAAGGCATGTCAAATTGGCATGCTTTTTCCTTTACCCTCTGATATAATTTAAGTAAATAGAAGATCAGTTAAATGGAATTCAAACATAATATTGAGATAATCTTTTACTTTTTTGAATGGCGGTTGATTAAGAGAAAAAGGAATGGAGAGGAAGTGTTAGATATGTTTATTAAAAGAATATTATCATTGCTGATATTGTTAACTTTAATAGTTTTTTTCTGTTATTCGCCTACAGTATCAGTTTATGCGTTAGAAGATTCAGTAACGATAGAAAAAAATTATCAAGACTATTCTATAGACGGGCCTAAAGTAGTGAAAATGAATGATAATGTCCAATATAAACTTTATAAAGAGAATACTGAAGTCAAGGATATAGTAATGTGGAAGGTGAGCGACTCTTCTATTGCCGAGGTAGATAGTAATGGTAATTTAATGATTCATGATGCAGGATGTATCGAGATTTCGGCTTATATTGATGAAGAAGAATTATTAATTGCTCAGTATAAAGTAGAGATCTTGACGGGGAGTCAATTTCAAGAAGATGATTCGTGTAAAAGTCTGGATAATAATTCAAAGCTAGAGAATTATGAAGAAATTTCGGATTTTGACCTAAATCTAATTAATAATGTAGATTATAGAAATCAATGGGTATTACTAAATAGTGACTGGTATTATTTTGATTCAAATGGAAATAAGATGATTGGATGGGTTTATTTAGGAAATATCTGGTATTACTTAGACACAGAAGGAAAGATGTTAACAGGATTCCAGGATATCGCAGGACAACGATATTACTTTAATAATGCTGGCTATATGTTGACAGGATGGCAATTGATCGAAGGAAAATATTATTACTTTGATGCATCCGGTGCCATGGCAAGAGACACATGGATCGGTGACTATTATGTAGATGAACTAGGAATCTGGGACACCGACAGATTCAAACCCCAATGGATTTTAAACGGTACAGGATGGTGGTATCGACATGAAGACGGCAGTTATACGACCAATGATTTTGAAGTAATCAATGGACAAACGTATTACTTTAATGCAGCAGGATATATGGTAACTGGTTGGCAGCTGGTTGATGATATATGGTATTATTTTGACGGTAGCGGAGCCATGAAGACCGGTTGGATCTATGTAGGAAACATCTGGTATTACTTAGATACAGAAGGAAAGATGTTAACAGGATTCCAGGATATCGCAGGACAACGATATTACTTTAATAATGCCGGCTATATGTTGACAGGATGGCAATTGATCGAAGGAAAATATTATTACTTTGATGCATCCGGTGCCATGGCAAAAGACACATGGATCGGAGATTACTATGTAGATGAAAACGGTGTCTGGGATACCGACAGATTCAAACCCCAATGGATTTTAAACGGTACAGGATGGTGGTATCGACATGAAGACGGCAGTTATACGACCAATGATTTTGAAGTAATCAATGGACAAACGTATTACTTTAATGCAGCAGGATATATGGTAACTGGTTGGCAGCTGGTTGATGATACATGGTATTACTTTGACGGTAGCGGAGCCATGAAGACCGGTTGGATCTATGTAGGAAACATCTGGTATTACCTAGATACAGAAGGAAAGATGTTAACAGGATTCCAGAATATCGCAGGACAAAGGTATTATTTTAGCAAGGATGGATCGTTGTATATGGGCTGGATTCATGATGAAAATAATTGGCATTATTATACTGATCAAGGACTATATAAAGGTTGGCTATATGTAAATAATAATTGGTATTGGTTAGATGAAAATGGTGTAATGCTAACAGGGAATCAAATCATTCATGATGTAAAATATTATTTTAATGAAAGCGGTGCAATGCACACGGGATGGTTAGAAAAAGATAGTCTATGGTATTTTTATGATTCTGGCGGAGCCATGAAAACTGGTTGGGTGTTTACAGGTAACTTATGGTATTGGTTAAATGATGAAGGAATTATGCAAACTGGCTATCAAACGATTAACGGAAATCAATATTATTTTAATCCTAATGGATCAATGTACATAGGTTGGCATTACAAGGAAGGCTCATGGTACTATTTTGGAGATTACGGAATAGTCCGGGGATGGATAACAGTTAATGGTAACTTTTATTATTTAAACCAGGATGGAGTAATGGTTACAGGGGATGTAACAATTGATGGTGAAAAATATATATTTGCAGCTAGTGGAGAACTTATATCTAGTGAAAATTTGAGAATGTTAGAGTCTCAAATTTTGAATTATATTAACGCAAACGCGTACAGCGGGGAGCTTTGGTCTGTTTCAGTCATAAATTTATCGAAACCAGGTAGAATTGATATAAATAATAGACAACAACAGGCTGCATCATTAACAAAATTATTTGTAATGGGCGCTGTTTATGAAAATTATGAATCTTTGGTTTCTCGTTATGGACAAAGTATAATAGATAGTAATTTACATTATATGATAACAATTAGCGATAATAGTGCTTGGGTGAATTTAGTTACATGGCTTGGTTATGGTAATTATGCGTCTGGAACTTCTGTTGTCACTACATGGGCTCAGAATCATGGCTATACACTCACTGCAACGTATCCTTATTCTTATCAAAACTTTAGTTCATCACAAGATACTGCGCAAATTGTTGCAGATATGTATAATGGCAAATTGCGATATAGTGATAGAATGCTAAATCTTTTGTATCAACAAACTAGAAGACACAAAATTCCTGCAGGTATACCATCTGGTGTCTTAGTAGGAAATAAGACAGGTGAATTGGCAGATACAGAAAATGACACTGCAATAATATATGGACCTAATTGTACTTATGTTCTAAGTGTTATGTGCACTTCATCTAAATCGGCTGGGCATTCTCAGTCAATGATTCGTACAATTTCTTCAATGGTGTATAATTATCTGAATTCCTAATTATATAGGGAGTAAGGTAGAGAAGAATTATCTTTTATATATCATTAGGCCATACGTCTTATATTGTAAGATATTGTAAATGCACTTTATTTTTAGATCGAGAGAAAGTGAGCTAGAATAGAATGATACATTAAGAAATATAAAACGCAAATATCGGAAGTGAGGAGTAAAAGGAAATAGAACAAGATTTTTCAATTTATGTTATAGAAATATAAAATAACTAAGGAATGAACTATATTTTGGAAGCGGATAATACGGAAATCGTAGAAATGATCATAAAGAGATTTCGAGAAATGCGTTTACTGGAAATGACATAGGGAAATTATATTTATGTAATGCTTTAGGCGTTAATGTGTGTAACAGTGTATATAAGGTTTTATATAAAGGAATGTTTGAAATACTTTCTGAAGCTATGATGGGAAGTATGGAATATGGTGTACTGAATAAAAATATGGATTAACTGACAAAACCTGATCTTTTAATAATCGGTGATTCTCTTATCAATGCGATTAACAAAAAAGCCACTGAAACAATCTTTAAAGTCATAGAGTACTAATATGGTCATAAATCAACAATCATCTGTTCACAGTTAGAACCAGAAGAATGGTATAAACAACTTGGTTTGAATATTAAGAGGAGGGTCTAACAGTTGAGTAGTTTTTGAACTACTTTGGACTATTAGTCCCTTTTTATATGTGCATTATGTAAACAAACTCCACATTATCATAAGTTTTACCCTCTCCCTAATATATGTTATACTTTTCGTAGAAAGAACTATAGTTCCTATTCTATCGAATTATTAGGAAATATGATGCGATTGATATAAAAGTTACAATGGCTACGAGGTGACGAGCATGTTCATTGATTATTCATCCACTTTCGGTAAAGCTATTAAAAAAGCGCGGAAAGAAAGACATTTGACGCAACAACAGTTAGCAGATGCCACGCATGTTTCACAGCGTTATTTGGCAAAAATTGAAAATGGGAAGACACATCCTTCTATTGATATTGTCTGTATTATTGTTAAAGCATTAAACCTTTCCATGGATAATATTCTTCATGAAGGTCAATTGGATGAATCAGAACATTTTCTCAATGAACTGCAAGTTAGGTTACCAGGGTTTACAAAAGAACAAAAAGATTATTTGAGTACAACTATTCTTGTGTTTGAAGAACAAAACCGTAATCGAGAACTATAATTTTATACATCTTTTTGAAATGACTCATAGGAAGCTGTGAATTTAGCTGTTCTATGAGTTTTTATTTTAAATTTCTTCTTTTGTCTATTTTGTCAAAATAATAACTGTACGATTGACAATGAAGAAAATGCAGCAAAACCTAACGCAATATCATGTTGAGGATTCTTCACCAAAGTATGGAAAATATGTAAACAAGGATCTGAAAATAAGATTAGTGATTGAGAAATATTCTTTTAATCATTATCTAAAAAGAATTCAAATATGATGATTTTTCAAGAAGGTTGAGAAAATAGATCATAACCTCAAAGGAAGTGGGAGTCATACATTATCTTAGCAACCAATGGATTAGAATAGCATCATCCACCCAGGGTACCCCTGGGATTCTTTATATTTTATAAGATAAGAAAATCAATGAAAATGCACAGTCTATTGTATAATGAATAAAAGGAGTTTAAATA
Source organism: Faecalicoccus sp. LCP19S3_E2 (assembly GCF_052121255.1). Classification (NCBI taxonomy): domain Bacteria; kingdom Bacillati; phylum Bacillota; class Erysipelotrichia; order Erysipelotrichales; family Erysipelotrichaceae; genus Faecalicoccus; species Faecalicoccus sp. LCP19S3_E2. The sequence goes on from NZ_JBQKEP010000010.1 coordinate 60,701, forward strand.
TTATGGCAGATAAATTAAATGAAATGATCAATAATTTTGAAACTATTCCTTTCCTCTTCATTGGATCGGGATTTTCTAGGCGATATTTTGAATTACCCGATTGGAGTAGTTTATTAAAACATATGGTTAAACAGTTTAATAATGATCCGTTTGCTTATCGATCATATGAAGACAGGGCTTCCTTTCGAGAACATCCTTACGGATTAAATCCACTTATTGCAACTTATATAGAAGAGGACTTTAATAGAGAGTGGTTTCATAATCCGAGCATTAGAAATGTTGACGAAAAATACTCAAAGCTAGTTTTAAATGGATGTTCTCCATTCAAGGCAGAAGTAAGCTATTATTTAAATGAAAACTCAATATTAAATGAAAAATATAAATCAGAGGTGTCGTTGCTTCGTAATGTCGCAAAAAAATCGATAGCTGGAATCATTACAACGAACTATGATTTGTTTTTTGAAAAATATTTGTCAGAATATAAATCATATATTGGTCAACAATCATTATTGTTTTCACGATTACAGGGAATAGCGGAAGTGTATAAAATTCATGGTTCAGTTTCTGATCCAAGTTCAGTTGTTATTAATGAAAATGACTATAAAGAATTTAAAGAAAAATCTGAATATCTTGCAGCTAAATTGCTGACCATATTTATGGAATACCCTATTATATTTATGGGCTATTCTATCTCAGACAAAAATATACAAGATATATTAAACTCAATTGTAAAATGCATGACGAAAGAACAAATAAATAACCTAAGGGAAAAATTTATATTTGTAGAATATGATCCAAGTATAAAAGGTTATGCAATTGGGGATTCAACCTTTTCTATCGATTCCAATGTGTTAACTATGACAAAGGTGACATTATCAGATTATTCTATTATTTATAAAGCAGTCGCAATGAAAAAAATGAGCATTCCTGTGCGACTTTTGCGTGTTTTAAAAGATGAACTATATTTATACACTTTAACGAATGAACCAACAAAAAACATTAAAGTTGCACCTCTAGATGATGAAAGAGTATCTAATGATGATTTGGTACTTTCTATTGGAACGACAGAAGTGCCGAGTATTGATGGGTTAAGAGGAATTACTGCATCGCAATGGTATAGAAATATAGTTATGCATGATTTACAATTTGAAGGCAAAGATTTATTGTCATATGCCCCTTATTTAGCTAGAAGTGAATCAGGTAAATTACCAATTAATTCTCTATATGAGAAGAAATATAATAATATCCCCGGATTAAATAATTTAATTGTTAGTGATTTTGATGATATTATTTCAAATACAATTAAGAAAGATAGACCAAAAAGAGGATATTCAAGCTTAGAAGATGTTTTTAAAATGGAATTTGATAAGAATAAAGAAATGTTGAATATAGCTTATTTAACAGAAAATCAAATAGATTTTGACACATTAGAAACATACTTGAAAAGCATATTTGAGAAAGATAAAGATGCTTTAAATATTGAACATTCTAGAAGTGATTACAGAACAAATTTAAGACGTCTAATTAGAATCTATGATTATTTGAAAGGAAAAGAAAAAACCTTTGATTAAAGCCATTTACGAAAAATGACCATCAAAGGCTCTTTGTTTCTATATTGGAGAACAATCCAACAAGGCAATTCAATTGAGCCACCCTATTTTCCTGCTCTCTATGTATTGAATTATACACAGAAAAATCAAGAAAAACAAGAAAAAGGGAAAGATGAATTGAAAGGAAAGCTTTTACCACAGTAATAAGAAATAAGAAGATTTAAAAAATGTTTTTCTCGAAAAAACTCTTTTCGAGACATCTTTTAATATCGAATAGGAAGGAATCTAGAAATTATGATAAAAATACTATTCATCTGCCACGGCAATATTTGCCGTTCACCCATGGCAGAATTTATTATGAAAAAACTAGTCAAAGATCAAGGAATAGAGAATCAGTTCATCATTGAATCGGCTGCCACCAGTACCGAAGAAATCGGACATGATATGTATCCGCCCGCAAAAAGAAAGCTAACCGAAAAAGGGGTTCCTTTTTCAAAACGACATGCACGTCAGGTACGCTTTGACGAATATGAAAAATGGGATTATATCTTAGGAATGGATCGATGGAATCTTCAAAATTTAAAGAGCATCTTTTATAATGATAAAGAAGAAAAAGTACATTCTTTACTCCAGGATAAAGATGTAGCTGATCCATGGTACACCGACGATTTTGAAACGGCTTACCGGGATATTGAAAAAGGATGCAAAGAATGGCTGGAAAGGATATTACATGATTAAACAAAATTTACATACACACAGTACCTATTGCGATGGAAAAGATCGTATTGAGGAAATGGTACAAACGGCAATTGAAAAAGGATTTACCGTACTTGGCTTTTCTGGACATGGCCCCTGTTTGGTCGATGAGGTAGCCATGAAGGAAAAGGATCTTCCAAATTACAGAAAAGATATTCTAGAAGCCAAAGAAAAATACAAAGATCAGATTCAGATTTTTTTAGGAATCGAAGAAGATATTTCTCAGCGTATTCCCTCAAAAGAACCTTATGATTTTGTGATTGGAAGCAAACATTTCATGTTTATCAAAAATCAGGTCAAAAATGTAGATTACTCCAAAGAAATGGCCCAGGAAATTGTAGAACTTTATGATGGTGATTTTCTAAAGTATGCCAAAGACTATTACGAAGATCTAAAAAATATCGCAGACTATCCGGAAGTGGATATTGTCGGACATTTAGATCTTTTGATGAAATTCAATGAGGATGAAAGTTTTCTTTCGTTTACCGATCCAACATATTTGTCATATGCCAAAGATTGCATCGATGTTTTAATCAAAGCTGATAAGATTTTTGAAGTCAATACCGGAGCAATCTCCAGAGGCTATAGAACCAAGCCTTACCCGCATCAAACATTGCTTGCGTATATTCAAGAAAAAGGTGGAAAAATCTTATTAAACAGCGATTGTCATAATCGAGTTAACTTAGATTGTTACTACAAAGAGTCCATGGAATTGATCAAACAATGCGGATTTCAAACGATGATGACTTTGACAACAGGAGGATTTAAAGAGGTGCCAATTGACCAGTTTACGATCTAGCACCTCTTTTTGTTGGTTATTTACAAATTTCAGAATACGTGGTTAAACCATACATCGGTGTGGCATAGAGGCAGGCATTTTCAATGGCTTTGGCCATTGCTTTGGCAGCTAAAGCACCAACAACATCCGGCTGAGCTTCTACTTGTTGGCTGGCCATCGCAAAGATGGTATCACCATCGCTGGACGTGTGGACCGGTCGAATGGTTCGGGCATAGCCGTTATGAGCCATGCTGGCGATCTTATTGGCCTGCGCTTTGGTCAGCTTTGCGTTGGTGAGTATGCAGCCGATGGTCGTATTCATACCACAGCTTTCTTCGATTGGCTGGTTTTCAAACATAAAATCAAGTGTAGAGAGTCGTTTCTTTTTTTGATAGTCATAAATACCGGCAATCGGCTTTTCACTGTTTTCAAAATAGACATCACCACACGCATTAACAGCCACGATGGCAGCTACCATGACATCACCCACTTGAAAAGCGGCATGACCTAATCCGGTTTTCATAGCTTTATCAAATCCTAAAAATTTACCGACGCTGGCTCCGGTTCCGGCCCCAATGCATCCTTGTTTGGGAATTTGATGACTGGCGTTTTGGCAGGCTTGATAGCCCATTTTCTTAGTCGGATAGGCTTTTGGATCGGCTACGCTGCAGTCAAATAAACAGGCGCCGGATACGATAGGAATATAAATCCCTTTCATATCAAAGCCAATTTCATGCTCGCTTAAATATTCCATGACACCGCAGCTGGCTTCCAGGCCAAAAGCACTGCCGCCGGCTAGTGTGACCGCATGAATTTGTTCGACCATATTTTTAGGGTTTAAAAGATCGGTTTCTCTTGTGGCAGGACCACCACCACGTACATCTACACCGGCAACAGCTCCTTTTTCGCAAAGGATCACCGTACAACCGGTACCACCGGTTTCATCCTGCGCATGTCCAATCTTAAAATCGGTTAATTCATTGATCTGAATTTCCTTCATTTTTATCTACCTCCGTTAACATGTATAAATCATTTCGTCGTATTTTCCAAAAAGGCATACGCTGACGAATCATATCAACTCGTTCTAAATCGATATCAGTTATCGAATAGGGTTCGTTTTCATCCATCTGATAACAGATCTTTCCAAAAGGATCAGTGATGATGGAATGTCCATAGCTTTCAAATGTATCATATTGATAATGCGCTGGATTGACACCCACCATAAACACCTGATTTTCCATAGCTCGTACCTGAAAAAGAGGTGTCCAATGTTGCAGGGTGACGCTTTTATTAAAGGCAGCCGGGCAAAAGATAATACGCGTGCCTTTTATCGCAAGAAGTCTTGCCACTTCCGGAAATCGGATATCATAACAGATCAAAACGCCCATCTTACCCCATCGAGTATCAAACGTTTGGAGGTGATCACCGGGTGTAAAGACATCTTTTTCCTGATAATCTTTTTTGGTATGAACTTCAAACAAATGTGTTTTCGCATAGGAAGCAATCAATTTTCCATGATCAAAAATAAGACACTCATTATAGATCTTATCTTCTATCTTATGGGCAATCGTGCCGCTAACGATCATACATTTTAGTTTGTCTGAAAGTGTTTGAAGAAGCTCTTGACAAAGATCGTAAGAAGAAACGCTTTTTTTGATCTGCTCATTGATATAGGGACAATTCCACATTTCCGGCAAGACCAAAATATCGGCGCCTTCTTTACGACTTTGTAGAGCTAAGGTTTGCACTTGATTGAGGTTGGCCTTCACATCTTCTTGCACTTGTATTTGAAGCATGGCGATTTTCATAGCTAAATCATACCATGAAAGACGAAAATGATTTATAATAAATTTGACTAGAATAGGAGTGAAAGTATGCCAATTGTAAAATTAGCCCCTGCTTATAAAGATTATATTTGGGGTGGAACGAATTTAAAGGAAAAATACGGAAAGAAATGTGATTTAGATATCGTAGCGGAAAGCTGGGAAGTATCTACCCACCCGGATGGCCCAAGTACTGTTGTATCCGGTCCTTATCAAGGAAAGACTTTGACAGAATATATTGATGCGTTGGGAAAAGATTGTCTGGGAACAAAAGGAAAAGAGTTTGAGTTTTTCCCAATGTTGATCAAATTTATTGACTCTAAACAACCTCTTTCTATCCAGGTGCATCCGGATAATGAATATGCACTTCGTGTGGAAAAAGAATACGGAAAGACAGAAATGTGGTACATTTTAGACTGCCAGCCGGATGCGACTTTGTACTTTGGTGTGAATCGCTCGATCACTAAAGAAGAATTCAGAGAACGTATCGAAAATAACACGCTTCTTGAAGTGCTAAAAGAAGTACCGGTACATAAAGGTGATGTGTTCTTTATCAAGGCAGGAACGATTCATGCGATCGGAGCCGGAATTACTTTGTGTGAGATTCAACAGAATTCTAATTCAACGTATCGTGTTTATGATTTCGGTCGTGTAGGAAAAGATGGAAAACCAAGAGAATTGCACATTGATAAAGCTATTGATGTTTCAAATTTAAATCCAATCGAATCGGATTTCAAACCAGCCGGTAAGCCGGTCAGCGATGAAAATGCGACAACGATGTTGTTGGCAACGTGTGATTATTTCACAAGCTTTGAAACCACATTAAAAGGCAGCACCACGATCGATATCGATGAGGAAAGCTTTGCCTCCATGGTTTTGGTAGAAGGAAATGCTACGGTTGAAAACGATGGCGAGGTCTTGGAACTGACCAAGGGGGAAACCGTATTTATGACTGCCGGCAGTGGACCTGTAAAAGTAACAGGGGATTGCCAGTGGATTTACAGCAGGGTTTAATCCTGCTTTTTGATTTATGTTTCAAAAAGATTTACTAAAGTGGTATGACAAAAACGCCAGACCACTGATCTTTCGAGAGAAAAAAGAAGCCTACTCGATCTGGATCTCTGAAATCATGGCTCAGCAGACACGCATTGAAGCCATGTTGCCATACTACAAACGATTTATCCAAAAATACCCGGATATCCAAAGCTTATCGCAGGCCGATGACGATGATCTGACAAAGCTTTGGCAGGGGTTGGGTTACTACAATCGTGTGCGCAATATGAAAAAATGTGCGATTGATTGTATGGAACGCTATCAGGGGAAATTGCCGAAAACGAAAGCAGAGCTTAAAAAATTGCCGGGCATTGGCGATTATACGGCCGGTGCGATTGCTTCTATTGCCTATGATGAAAAAGTCAGTGCTGTTGATGGGAATGTGATTCGTGTATTTTCCCGATTGTACAATATCACCGAGGATGTAAAACAAACGAAAGTAAGAAAGAAGATCGAACAATTGGTCGAAGCTTCCTTGGCCGATCCTGTCAGCAGTTATAATCAGGCTTTGATGGAATTAGGTGCTTTGGTCTGCATTCCTAAAAATCCACGATGTGATACTTGCCCGATTCAAAAAGACTGTAAGGCTTATCTTGAAGGAGATCCATCAAAATTACCGGTGCAGCCCAAGAAAAAGGAGCGCCGAAAAGAAGATAAAACTTATTATGTTTTGGTTTGTAAAGATAAAATTCATTTAGTACAGCGACCTAAAACCGGACTTTTATCCGGACTTTATGGTTTTGATGAACAAAAGCCGGAGCATATTGTGAAACAGGTGGAATTGAAAGAACACATTCATGTTTTTTCACATGTGGAATGGATCATGAAAGGATATCTATGTGAGGTCGATTCTATGTCGGAGAATTTTTATTCGATCGATCAAATTCATGAACAGTTTTCCATTCCCAGTGCTTTTTTACCATTTTTAAAACAGACAGAACGATATATAAAGGAGAATCAAATATGTCAGAAGTTGTAATTGAGAGTTTTACGTTAGATCATACGAAAGTATTAGCACCTTATGTGCGCTTGATCAGCGTAGAACAAGGTCCTAAAGGAGACAGGATCTCTAACTATGATGTGCGTTTAACGCAGCCCAATCGACAGGAAATTCCTACTGGTGCCATGCATACATTAGAACACTTATTAGCTCTCTATCTTCGCCCAAGAATTGAGGGCTATATCGATTGTTCACCGTTTGGTTGTCGTACAGGTTTTCATTTACTATGCTGGAATGAACATGAGACAAAGGATGTTGCCATCGCCTTAAAAGAAGCATTGGAAGATATTTTGCATACGACATGGGAACAAGTGCCGGGAACACAGGAAAAAGAATGTGGAAACTACAAAGATCATAGCCTGGTAGGTGCCCAAGAATGGGCCAAAGAAATTCTAAAACAGGGCATTTCCAGTGATCCGTTTGAAAGAAAAATCGTATGACTAAGCTCGTTTTAGCTTCCTGTACAGCTGATTTATATTTGTATGTGGATCATTTACCAACATCCGCACAGGATGTCAAAGTTATATCCAGACAAATGGCACTGGGCGGTTGTGGCTATCATGTCAGTAAAGCTTGTCCGGATTCTATTTTAGTTTGTCCGATAGGTACCGGTATGTATGCCCAATTTGTCAAAGAAAAGCTGTTATCCGAAGAGATAGAGACGATCATGCCTACGGTTTCACAGGAAAATGGCGTCTGTATTTGCTTGATCGAACCCAATGGACAAAGAACTTTTCTTTCCAGTCATGGCGCTGAATATTTTTATACACCGCAGATGCTTGTTGATTTACCGCAGGCAGATTGGATCTATATATCCGGAATTGATTTGGAAGAAAAACAGAATCAATGTTTGATCGATTATTGTGCAAAAACAAGTAGTAAAATCTTTTTTGCACCGGGCCCCAGAATCTCTGCAATTCCAAGCGTATTAAAACAGATGTTGGATCTAAAACCGGTATTACACATGAACAAAGAAGAATGTGAAGCGTGGTGTCAATGTTCTTTTCAAGAAGGGATGGTTTCTTTATTTGAAAAGACACAAAAGCCTGTCATCGTAACAGATGCTTCCCGTGGCTCTTATGCCTATGATGGAAAAAAGTTGTATCACGAAGTGGAAAAAGCGGTTGCCACCAAAAATGCAACCGGAGCCGGCGATACCCATGCGGCCAGTTGTCTGGATAGTTTATCACAGAAAATGCCATTCGATGAAATGTTAAGAAGGGCAAATCGTGCCAGTATTCAAAAAATTACACAAGGAAAGGAAGAATTATGATAGATTGTCTAGCCGTAGGTTTAGGAGGATGTATCGGCTCCATCCTTCGATATCTGATCGGGAAGATTCCTGTAGAAACAAATGGCTTTCCCATTCACACTCTAGGTATTAATGTCATTGGATGTTTTCTGATTGGTTTAATCGTTTCCTTAGCTACAAAAAATACACAGATGGATCCTCGTCTTGTTTTATTTTTTAAAACCGGAGTTTGTGGTGGATTTACGACTTTTTCAACTTTCTCCTTAGAAACCCAACAATTGATGCAGACAGGGCAATATACCATGGCCATAATCTATGTGCTTCTTAGTATCTTGTTAGGTATTTTTGCGATATTTGCGGCACAGTGGATCCTAAAATAAAGCAGGCAGCTTAGGCTGCCTGTTTGTCGTCTTGGTATTCTAATATATCGCCGGGCTGACATTCCAGCACTTTACAGATCGCATCCAAGGTAGAAAAACGAATGGCCTTGACTTTACCGGTCTTTAAATTCGATAAATTCACATTGGAAATGCCCACCTTTTCAGAAAGCTCATTTAAAGACATTTTTCGATCGGCCATGACTCTATCTAAACGTAATATGATAGCCATTAGATTCACCTATATAGTCGCATCGACTTCATTTTGAAGATTATAGCCTACTTCCAAAATAGAAGACAATAGTATGAAAACGATACCTACCAATGAAAACAACCCATCTGCCAATACAAAATTTCCAAAACATATGATTGTAACTGCACCTGGTTGATAGTCCGGAATTCTCGGTATCACAAAAGCGGCAATTGTCAGAGTTACTCCAATCAAACGAATTCCTTTGAATAAAATATCGGCAAACGATCTGTGTGTCCAGTAAAGAAATAAGATCGTAAAGAAAAACAGTATGATTGCACTACAGAATACCATTGTATAAAGATATTGTGCCCATCCCATATAGGCCCAGATTCCTTGTAAGGTATCCTGCACGATCTCTACCAATGCATAGATTGCACAAAATCCGGTAAATATTAACGAGATCAATAGAATTCTTCGCATCTTTCGCGTTAAAACTTGTTCAGCATCTTCTTTCATGATGAAGCTTCCTTGTTGTCTACTTAATTTATATCATTTAATTTTACTAAAAACAATAAAAATTTAATGATAAACATTAAAAGTTTATTGTTTTTATATCAAATATAAAGAGTTTGTAAGTTCCTATGGGAATTCTAGTCTTCATTTGAAAAATATGCTACAATGATATAGCGTGTAAATTTGTATAAACAGTAAGCAGGAGGGCTACTTTATGGGATTATTATCAAATCTTTTCTCGGAAGAGAAGCGTGAAATCAGTACGCTGGAAAAGATTGCTGATCAAGTGTTGTCGCATGAAAATGAAATGGCGGCTTTAAGCGATGATCAGTTAAAAGAAAAAACAGAAGAATACAAGAAACGATTGGCCGAAGGTGAAACAGTAGATGATTTATTACCGGAAGCTTTCGCAACAGCTAGGGAAGCTGCCTATCGTGTCATCAATGAAAAACCGTATCGCGTGCAGGTCATGGGGGCTGTGGCCATGCACAAAGGGGATATTGCCGAAATGAAAACCGGTGAAGGTAAAACTTTGACCGCCACGATGGCTGTCTATCTAAACGCATTGGCAGGGCAGGGTGTGCATGTCATTACCGTTAACGAATACTTGGCCGGACGAGATGCAGCCTGGATGGGGGAAATCTATCGTTTTCTAGGTTTAAGCGTTGGTGTCAACAAACGAGAATTAAAGGCCAAAGAAAAAAGAGAGGCCTATGCTTGTGATATTACGTATACGACTAACTCAGAATTAGGTTTTGACTACTTGCGTGATAATATGGTGACCCGTGTTGAAGATCGTGTTATGCGAGGTTTGCACATGGCCATCATCGATGAGGTCGATTCCGTATTGATCGATGAAAGTCGTACACCGTTGATCATTTCCGGAGGAAAGAAAGAAACAGCCAACTTGTATATTCAGGCGGATAAATTTGCCAAGACTTTAGTGGCTCCGGAATATGAAACTGATCGTTTTACACATGAAAAACATTTGATTTCCGGTGACTATGACATTGATGAAAAAACACGTCAGGTCATGTTGAGTGAAGATGGTGTGCACAAAGCTGAAAAGTACTTCCATATCAAAAACTTATACGATATCGAACATACACAGCTGGTACATCACATCAATCAGGCTCTAAAGGCAAACTATATCTTTACCAATGAAGTGGAATACGTGGTCAGTGATGATCAGGAAATCGTGATCGTTGACCAGTTTACCGGTCGTTTGATGCCGGGACGTGCCTACAGTGATGGTTTACATCAGGCCATCGAGGCTAAAGAGGGTGTTCCAATCAAGGAAGAAACTTCAACTCTGGCTACGATCACATATCAGAACTTCTTCCGTTTGTATGAAAAACTGGCCGGTATGACCGGTACCGCAAAAACAGAAGAGGAAGAATTCTTATCAACCTACAACATGAAGGTTGTCGTAATTCCGACAAACCGTCCGGTTATCCGTGAAGACCAGCCGGATGAAATCTATGCCCATAAAGATCGCAAATATAAGGCTTTAGTCGAAGAAGTAAAACGTCTATATGCCAAGGGACAGCCGGTTTTAGTGGGTACGATTGCGGTAGAAACCAGTGAGCTGATCAGTAATCTGTTGAAAAAAGAAGGCATTCCGCATGAAGTTTTAAATGCCAAAAACCATGCACGTGAAGCAGAAATCATCGCCAAGGCCGGAAGACCAAAATCAGTAACAATTGCCACTAACATGGCCGGACGTGGTACCGATATCAAGCTGACAAAAGAAACACGTGAATTAGGCGGTTTAGCCGTTTTGGGTTCGGAACGTCATGAATCACGTCGTATCGATAACCAGCTGCGTGGGCGAAGCGGACGTCAGGGGGATCCGGGATTCTCTCGTTTCTATGTATCTTTGGAAGATAACCTGATGGTGCGTTTTGGTGGTGACAAGCTGCAGAAGATGTTTGAAAAACTGGGCGATGAACAAGTGCAGTCCAAAGCGGTAACGCGTTCGATCACCATGGCCCAAAAACGTGTAGAAGGCTTTAACTTTGATATGCGTAAACAGCTGCTGGATTATGATGATGTATTACGTCGTCAGCGTGAGATCATCTATGCGCAGCGTAATCGTATCTTAGAAAGCGATGAAGTCCATGAAATGGTACATACGATCTTTGATAAGGCAATTGAAGAAACGTTGCAGGCAAACATTGTTGATGCCAAAAAACAGACAGTAGATCCTGTCAGCCTGTCTAAATCGTTTGATATCATGGGCATGCAGGAAGAAAAACAGATCAAGCCGGATGAAATTGAAGGCAAGTCGTATAAAGAAATCGAAGATTATGCGAAAAATAAGATCTGGGGTGAATATGAAAAAGAAATTCAGCCTGTTAAAAAGCAGTTCCTTCCATTTGAAAGAACCGTGGTTTTACGAAACATTGACAGAAACTGGATTGCCCATATCGACCGTATGGATAAATTAAGAAGTGGTATTTATTTAAGAAGTTATGCGCAAAACAACCCACTACAACAATATGTACAAGAAGGATTTGACATGTTTGAAGAGATGAATCGTCGCATCGATCGTGAAATTACTTTCTTCTTGTGCAAGGTGCGCATTCGCAGGGAGACCAAAGCATAATGGAACTATATGAATTAAAACAAGGAGTGAGCACTCACCTGGAGAAATTACGTTCTCTGGGTGAGTCACTTTGACTTAGCTCAGAAAAAGAAACAGATTGAAGACTATGACAAACAGACTTTAGAAGAAGGCTTCTGGTCGGATCAAAAGAAAGCGCAATCCGTGATTCGCATGCGAAATTCCTTAAAAGATATCGTAGATCACTATGAAAGCTTGTTGGATCAGTTGGAATCATTGGATGAAACGGCGGAGGCCTTAAAAAATGATCTGGATGAAGAATTATTAGAGATGGCTTCTGATGAGTATGTGGGAGCCAGTGAAAGCTTTGAAGCCTTTGAAATTCAAGTCTTACTTTCACATGAATACGATCAAAACAATGCGATTCTTGAACTGCATCCAGGTGCCGGAGGAACAGAATCGTGTGACTGGGCCAGCATGTTGTATCGTATGTACACCCGCTATGCCGAAAAGAAAGGCTGGAAAGTCACAGCGCTTGATTATCTGGCCGGAGAAGAAGCCGGCATCAAAAGTGTGACCTTTCTGGTAGAAGGGGACAAGGCCTATGGTTATTTAAAAGGAGAAAAAGGCGTGCATCGCTTAGTTCGTATCTCTCCTTTTGATTCCGGTGCCAGAAGACATACCAGCTTCGCCTCTTTAGAGGTCATGCCACAGTTTAATGATGAGATTGAAATCGAGATTAAACCGGAAGATCTAATCGTAGAAACGAAACGAGCATCCGGAGCCGGAGGGCAGCATATCAATAAAACCGACAGTGCTGTTCGCATGGTACACAAGCCTACCGGTATTGTGGCTACGTGTCAAAATGGGCGCAGTCAACATGAAAACCGTGAAGAAGCTTTACGCATCTTGAAGTCTCGTCTTTATCAATTGGAAATTGAAGAAAAAGAAAAGAAACTCAAAGAAATCAAAGGAGAACAAAGTGCCAATGAATGGGGATCTCAGATTCGCAGTTATGTCATGCACCCTTATTCTTTGGTCAAAGATGTTCGTACCGGCTATGAAACCAGTCAGGTACAAGCTGTTTTAGATGGTGATTTAGATGAGTTTATCTTTGCTTATTTGAAAAGTCAGGTACAGTAAATCCGGAAAAAGCGGAAAGAGAAATGGGGAAATAAAAGTTGAATCCCCTTACAAATTTTTCCTAAATGTTGAAAAGAATGTAAGAAGGTTTGGTGAAAATCACTTGTAAACAAACCTTCTTTTTCTTATACTTAATTTTGTAGAAGGAGGCTATAAGAAATCATATGACAGATATAGAAAAACATGCCCTGCATGTAAGACAGAACATCATCAAGATGGTGTATGCGGCACAAAGCGGGCATCCGGGCGGCTCTTTATCCGGGGCCGATCTGCTGACGGATCTGTACTTCAGAGAAATGGATATCAACAAAGATAATGTGGATACG